>JBIITW010000168.1:0-10424 GCA_044340265.1 Burkholderiales bacterium
GGTGGCGATCGAGTTCGCGATGGCACATCGACAACTGGTGCCTGCGTTCGTGTCCGCGCCGGCCGCTTCCACTGTTGCCGTCGACCCGGTCGAAGCGATGCCGGCCGTCGAGACCGGTCGCCGGGAAGGTGGTTCACGATGACAGCGCCGCGTTTGTCCGGCTTCTGGCTGCTGCTGATGCTGGGCCTGATGGCCATGGCAGGCGGCACCGCACACGCCGCTGCACACGCCGCCGCAGCACTCGACGCGCAGGGCTGGTTGTTGCGTGCCGCGACCGCGGCGCGCACGGCGAACTACAGCGGTGTCTACGTCTACACGTCTGCCGGCATCACCGAAACGGCGCGCGTGACGCGGATCCGGAACGCCAGTGGTGACGCGGAACGGATCGAGTCCCTCGACGGCCTGCGGCGCGAGGTGGTCCGCCGCGGAGACGAGATCCACTATTTCTTCGGTGATTCCAGGACGGTGCGCGTGGATCGGCGGGTTTCCGGCCGCAGCTTCCCCGATTTCCTGCCACCGGACCCTTCGGTGCTTTCCGCCCACTACACAGCCGAGATCGGTGCAGTCGATCGCGCAGCGGGTCGTCCGGTACAGGTCATCCGCCTGCGCGCGAAGGACGGCAGCCGCTACACCCACGAGATCTGGGCCGATCGACAGACCGGCCTGCCGGTCAAGCGTCGCGTGATCGACGAGCGCGGGGATATCGTCGAGCAGTTCGTGTTCACCGAACTGTCTGTCGGTGACCGCGTGAATCCACGGCAGGCGATGCCGAGCCGCCGCAGTGGCTACGCGGGATGGAAGGTCGAGAACACCTCGGTCGAGGAAGCGCCGTCGGCCATGTCCGGCGTGCCTCTGGCGGGCGCGGGAAGGCCGACAGACGCGAAGGCGACGACGTTTCCCGAGCCGCGCGCCCTGCCGCCCGGCTTCGTGAAGGTCGTGCAGGTGTCGCGCACACTGCCGGGCCACGACCGCCCGGTGATGCAGTCTGTCTACAGTGACGGCGTGGCCACCCTGTCTGTGTTCGTCGATCCCGACGGCGCCCGCGTTGCCGGCCACGAAGGGTCCAGCCAGCGTGGTGCGCTGTCGGTCGTCACCCGCGCATTCGGCGACCGGGCCGTGATCGCGGTGGGCGAGCTGCCCACGGCAGCCCTGCGCAAGGTGGCAGAGTCCATCGGACCGGCTCCGCGCTGACCCGCCTTGCGACCCTGCAAGTAACGGGCAGGGGTCCGAGACTTGTTTTTGCCGTGTCCGGCGCCTATGTTCCGAAGCGCCGGCAGACGCCGCCGGGACGCTTGCCCGCAGGGTGCAGCTTTCGGTGGCGCACCCGATCGGTTCCCACTGTTTCCATGGTTGCCAAATGACTCGTCGCTCTTATCCATGCCTGCCTGAACGCCTGGGTTTCCGCTCGCTCACCAGCATGGCAGTCCTGCTGCTGGTCCTGTGTTCGCTTTCGCTGCTGCTGCCGGTGGGTTCCGCGCAGGCCCAGGTGGTGTTGCCCGATTTCGCGGACCTGGTCGACCGACAGGGGGGCGCCGTAGTCAACATTTCCACCACACAGACCGTGCGCAGTGGCGGACGGGGACTGCCGCAGTTCCCGAACATTCCGGAAGATGATCCGTTCTTCGAGTTCTTCCGCAGGTTCCTGCCACCGAATCCCGGTGCACCCGGCCCGCGCGACCAGGAAACCCGATCGCTCGGTTCCGGCTTCATCATCAGCGCCGACGGCTTCATCCTGACCAACGCCCATGTCGTGGAAGGTGCAGACGACATCACGGTACGGCTTACCGACAAGCGCGACTTCAAGGCCAAGCTGATCGGATCCGACCGCAGGACCGACATCGCGCTGCTCAAGATCGAGGCGACCGGGTTGCCTCGGGTCACCCTGGGCGACCCGAACCGGCTGCGCGTAGGCGAGTGGGTGGTGGCCATCGGCTCGCCGTTCGGCTTCGACAACAGCGTCACCGCCGGCATCGTCAGTGCGAAGGGAAGGGCGCTGCCGCAGGAAAACTTCGTGCCGTTCATCCAGACCGACGTCGCGATCAACCCGGGCAACTCGGGCGGACCGCTGTTCAACCTGCGCGGCGAGGTGATCGGCATCAATTCCCAGATCTACAGCCGCACCGGCGGCTTCATGGGGCTGTCGTTCGCGATCCCGATCGACGTGGCGATGGACATCGTGTCGCAGCTGCGCAGCACCGGCCGGGTGGCGCGCGGTCGCATCGGCGTGGTCATCCAGGAGGTGACCAAGGAACTGGCCGAGTCGTTCGGACTGAAGAAGCCGATGGGTGCACTGGTCAACTCGCTCGAGAAGGGCGGCCCGGCACAGTCCGGCGGCATCGAACCTAGCGACATCATCCTGCGCTTCGACGGCAAGGCGGTGAATGCGTCCGGCGACCTGCCGCGGATCGTTGCCTCGACGCGACCGGGCAGCCGCGTGCCGGTCGAGGTCTGGCGCAAGGGGCAGACACGGGAACTGACAGTGGTGGTAGCGGACACCCCGGATGAAAAGGCAGGTCCCCGCGGGCCACAGCGCGGCCAGCCCGGTCCGCAGGGGCCGCAGGGGCAGGCGCCGGTCGTCCCCCCGAACACCACGCCCCGTCCGGGCGCGCGCCAGGGGCTTTCGGTGATCGACCTGACCGCCGACCAGCGCAGCCAGCTGCGCCTGTCCGCCGGGGTGCTGGTTGAGGAGGCGCAGGGCAATGCTGCGCGGGCCGGCATCCGGCGGGGTGACGTGGTGGTCGCGATCAACAACGTGGAGATCAAGTCGGTCGAACAGTTCAATGCCCTGATGGGGCAGTTCGAGCGTGGCCGCAATGTTGCGTTGCTTGTGCGGCGCGGCGAGAATTCGATCTATATTCCGCTGCGCATCGAGCCGAACAGTTGAGCACGGAGCTCCGGCAGAGGGACGATCCCGCTGCCGGAGACGACGGGCATTTCAATGGGCGGCGATTTCTGCTAGGATTCAGGATGTTAAGTGGGCTGCGGCCCATTTTTCATTTGTGCGTCGGTTTCCCGCGCCGCGGCGGTCGTTGTGCGCCCGCTCGTGGCTGCGTCGCGTCCGGCCGTCCGACCCCGTCGAACGGCCCGCCAGATTCATTTCCAACGGTCCCGCTGCCTCGACGATGACTGTCACTGCATCCGTATCCCACGTTGTTGAAACCGCCCTTGGCGGGCTCGGCTACGAGCTGGTCGACCTCGAATTCGGCCAGGGGCGGTCACGGCTGCTGCGGGTGTTCATCGACCAGCCTGACGGCATAGGCCTCGAAGACTGCGAGCGGGTGAGCCGCCACCTGACCCAGCTCTTTGCCGTCGAGTCGATCGACTACGACCGGCTGGAAGTGTCGTCCCCGGGGCTGGACCGGCCGTTGCGCAAGGTGGCCGATTTCATTCGCTTCGCCGGTGAACAGGTGAAGGTAACGATGCGCGCGCCGGTTTCGGGTCGGCGCAATTTCACCGGCGCGATTCGCGCGGCAGACGAGCTCGTGTTCGAGCTCGACGTCGAAGGTCAACCGGTACGGCTGGAGTTCGCGAATCTCGATCGCGCCCGGCTCGTGCCGAAGCTGTAGTGGAGGGTTTTAAATGAGTCGCGACATCCTGCTGATGGTCGATGCGCTGGCACGCGAGAAGAATGTCGAGCGCGAGATCGTCTTCACTGCACTCGAGATGGCACTTGCCTCGGCCACCAAGAAGCGCTTCAAGGACGACGTCGATGTACGCGTCTCGATCGATCGCGAGACGGGCGACTACAACGCGTTCCGCCGCTGGCTCGTCGTTCCCGACGAGACCGAGGAAGTCATCATGGACCAGCAGTACCTGCTGTCCGAAGCCCTGGAAGAGCAGCCCGGGATCGAGGTCGGCGGCTACATCGAGGAAGCCCTCGAGCCGGTCGACTTCGGCCGCATCGGCGCGCAGGCCGCGAAGCAGGTGATCCTGCAGAAGATCCGCGATGCCGAGCGCGAGCAGATCCTGAGCGACTTCCTGGCACGCAAGGAGCACCTGGTCTCCGGCGCCATCAAGCGTCTCGAACGCGGCAACGCGATCATCGAGACCGGGCGGCTCGAGGCCGTGCTGCCGCGCGACCAGATGATCCCGAAGGAGAACCTCCGCGTCGGCGACCGGGTGCGTGCATGCCTGCTGCGCATCGATCGTGGCGTGCGCGGTCCGCAGCTGATCCTCTCGCGGGTGTCCCCCGAGTTCCTGATCCGGCTGTTCCAGCTTGAAGTGCCCGAGATCGAGGAAGGCCTTCTCGAGATCAAGTCGGCCGCACGTGATCCCGGCGTGCGCGCGAAGATCGCGGTGAAGTCCAACGACCAGCGCATCGACCCCATCGGCACCTGCGTCGGCATGCGCGGCTCGCGCGTGCAGGCAGTCACCGGCGAGCTCGCCGGTGAGCGCGTCGACATCATCCTGTGGTCGGCCGATCCTGCGCAGTTCGTGATCAACGCCCTCGCACCGGCCGATGTCAGCAGCATCGTCGTCGACGAAGAGAAGCACACGATGGACATCGTGGTCGATGGCGAGAACCTTCCGCAGGCCATCGGCCGCGGTGGCCAGAACGTCCGGCTCGCGAGCGAGCTGACCGGGTGGCAGCTGAACATCATGACGCTCGACGAGTCGCAGCGGAAGAAGGAGCAGGAGACGGCCTCCGTCCGTGCGTTGTTCATGGAGCGCCTCGACGTCGACCAGGAAGTCGCCGACATCCTGGTGGAAGAGGGCTTCAGCACGCTGGAAGAGGTTGCCTACGTGCCGATCACCGAGATGCTCGAGATCGAGTCGTTCGACGAGGACACGGTGAACGAGCTGCGCACGCGGGCACGCAACGCGCTGCTGACCGAAGCGATCGCAAGCGAAGAGCAGGTCGGCCATGACGTCGAAGACCTGCTGACGCTCGAGGGGATGGACAACCCGACGGCGCGGCTGCTTGCGCGCAGCGGCGTCAAGACCAAGGACGACCTGGCCGACCTGGCGGTGGACGACCTGGTCGAGATCACCCAGATGGACGCGGACCGTGCGAAGCAGCTGATCATGGCTGCACGAGCGCCCTGGTTCGCGGAGCAGTCGAACTAGTCGGTACCTGTACAGAGAACACCTGCGGGCGAACAGCCCGGACACGGCAGCCGTGCGCAAAACCAGGCGGGACCTTCCCGCCGACCGGAGCATCAGATGGCAGAAATGAACGTTTCCCAATTCGCGAAAGAGCTGGGTGTGCAGCCCGCGCTGCTGCTCGAGCAGCTGCAGGCCGCCGGCGTCAGCCGGCCGCTCGCGGAGAACGCCCCGCTGACCGAACAGGACAAGACCCAGTTGCTCGATTACCTGCGCCGCGCGCACGGGGCCAACGACAGCAAGGGCAAGATCACGCTCACTCGCAAGCAGACGACCGAGATCAAGAAGTCCGACTCCACCGGCCGTCCGCGCACGATCCAGGTCGAGGTGCGCAAGAAGCGCGTCTTCGTCAAGCGTGACGCGAACGAGGCGGTTCCGCTGGCAGAAGCCGCAGTCGCTGCAGCAGGCGCGCAGCCCGTGCCGGTTTCCGAACCGGCACCGGAAATCGTCGAGGAAATCGAACAGGTCGCCGCGCCGGTTGTCGAACCCGAGCCTGAACCCGAGCCCGTTCCCGAGCCGGAACCGGTGGTTGCGGCTGCCCCCGAACCGGCGCCTGAGCCCGAACCCGAACCCGAGCCTGAACCGGCGGCTGAAGCCGCGGCCGAACCTGCGGCCGCTGCGGTGGCTGCCCCCGCGCCGGCACCCGTGACCCGAACGGTCGTGCGTCGAACCGGGCCGGTGCTCGACGCGGCCGAACTCGCCCTGCGCGAGGCGGAGTCGAAGCGCGCCGAGGCGCTCGCTGCGCGCCAGATCGCCGAGATCAAGGCAAAGCAGGAAGCCGAAGCACGCCGGCGCCAGGCCGCTGCTGCAGCGGCGACGGCCGCCGCACAGCCTGCGCCCGCGCCGGCGGCGCCGGTGGCCGCGCCTGCGAAGCCCGCATCCGAACAGCAGCTTGCACCGACCCAGCCGGGCACCCTGCACAAGCCGGTCGTGAAGCCGGAAGACCGTGCGGCCAAGGCCGAGAAGAAGACGGCGAAGAAGAAGGAAGTCACCCCCTGGCAGGATCCGAATCTCAAGCGGCGTTCGATCAAGACGCGCGGCGACGTGATGGGTGCGCACGGCTGGCGCGGTGGTCGCGGGCCGGGCGGGCGTGGCCGTGGCGACGATGACGGCAGCGGATTCAGTGCGCCGGATCCGGTGGTGCACGAGGTGCTCGTGCCGGAAACGATCACCGTCGGCGCACTCGCGCAGAAGATGTCGATCAAGGCGGCCGAGGTGATCAAGCACCTGATGAAGCTCGGCACGATGGCGACCATCAACCAGGTGCTCGACCAGGAAACCGCCATGATCCTGGTGGGTGAACTCGGCCATGTCGCCAAGCCCGCCAAGCTGGACGATCCGGAAGCGTTCCTGGTCGAGGCGCAGCCGCATGCTGAAGTCGTGCTCGAACCGCGCGCACCGGTCGTGACCGTGATGGGCCATGTCGACCACGGCAAGACTTCGCTGCTCGACTACATCCGTCGCACGCGCGTGGCCAGTGGTGAAGCCGGCGGCATCACCCAGCATATCGGCGCGTACCATGTCGAGACGCCGCAGGGCATCATCACCTTCCTCGACACGCCGGGACACGAGGCGTTCACCGCGATGCGTGCCCGGGGTGCAAAGGCCACCGACGTCGTGGTGCTGGTGGTGGCGGCCGACGACGGCGTGATGCCGCAGACGATCGAGGCGGTGCGCCATGCGAAGGCTGCCGGCGTGCCGCTGCTGGTCGCCGTGAACAAGATCGACAAGCCGGAATCGAACGTCGAGCGCATCAAGCAGGAACTCTCCGCCCAGGAAGTCGTGCCCGAAGACTGGGGCGGCGACACGCAGTTCATCGAGGTGTCGGCGAAGACCGGGCAGGGCATCGACAAGCTGCTCGAGGGTCTGCTGCTGCAGGTCGAGATCCTCGAGCTGAAGGCGGCGCGCGTCGCGCCCGCGCGAGGCCTGGTGATCGAGGCGCGGCTCGACAAGGGCCGTGGCCCGGTCGCCACCGTGCTGGTGCAGTCTGGCACGCTCAAGCGCGGCGACGTGATCCTTGCCGGCACCTCGTTCGGCAAGGTGCGCGCGATGCTCGACGAGAACGGCAAGCCGGTGAACGAAGCCGGTCCGTCGATCCCGGTCGAGATCCAGGGCCTGTCGGACATCCCGAGCGCCGGTGAAGAAGTGGTCGCCTTGTCCGACGAGCGCCGCGCGCGCGAGATCGCCCTGTTCAGGCAGGGCAAGTTCCGCGACGTGCGGCTGGCCAGGCAGCAGTCCGCCAAGCTCGAGAACCTGTTCGACAACGTCGGCGCTGGCGCCGCGAAGTCCCTCGCGCTGGTGATCAAGGCAGACGTGCAGGGTTCGGCAGAGGCGCTGGTGCAGTCTCTGCTCAAGCTGTCGACCGAGGAAGTGAAGGTCACGATCGTGCACAGCGCGGTCGGTGCCATCACCGAGTCGGACGTCAACCTGGCGCTTGCCTCCGGCGCGGTGGTGGTCGGCTTCAACACGCGCGCCGATGCCACGGCGCGCAAGCTGATCGAGAGTTCCGGCGTCGACGTGCGCTACCACGACATCATCTACGACGTGGTCGACGAAGTGAAGGCTGCGCTGTCGGGCATGCTCACGCCCGATCGCAAGGAGTCGATCCTCGGCCTGGTCGAGATCCGCCAGGTGTTCCGTATCTCGAAGGTCGGCGTGGTCGCGGGCTGTTACGTGACCGAGGGCCTGATCAAGCGTGGCGCGCAGATCAGGCTGCTGCGCGACAACGTGGTCGTCTACACCGGTGAGCTCGATTCGCTCAAGCGCTTCAAGGACGATGCGCGCGAGGTGAAGTCCGGGTTCGAATGCGGCCTGTCGCTGAAGAACTACAACGACATCGCGGTCGGCGACCAGCTCGAGGCGTTCGAAGTGGTCGAAGTCGAGCGCACGCTCTAGTGCCTCGTTCGAACCCCAGGGCCCGGCGGGTCGCCGAACAGATCCAGCGTGAACTGTCCGGCCTGATCCGCCTCGACCTGGATGATCCGAGAGTGGGGCTGGTCACGATCACCGATGTCGAGGTGACCGGTGACCTGGCGCATGCAAAGGTGTTCTTCACGGTGCTGGACGAGCCCGGGGCCGATGCCGTGCCGCCGGCCGGCATCGAGGCGGATGCGGTGAAGGCCGATCCGAAGGCGGACACCCTGGCCGGTCTGCAGCGTGCCGCCGGTTTCTTGCGCGCCCAGCTCGGCCATCGGCTGCTCCTGCGCAGCGTGCCGCAGCTGCACTTCTCCTACGATGAGTCGGTCGAACGTGGGGTGCGCCTGTCGCGGCTGATCGACCAGGCGAACGAAGGCGGTTCGAACA
The DNA here is from genome assembly GCA_044340265.1 of Burkholderiales bacterium. Classification (GTDB taxonomy): domain Bacteria; phylum Pseudomonadota; class Gammaproteobacteria; order Burkholderiales; family CAIKXV01; genus CAIKXV01. Next base: position 8,407 of record JBIITW010000168.1, read on the forward strand.
ACGGCGATTCGCAGTCCTGATCGAGGTTCGTTGACCATGTCCGCAGCCAGGGCTGGCGCCGGCGGCCAGCGACGCAGGGCGCCTACCGTCGACATCGATGGCGTCGTGCTGCTCGACAAGCCCGAGGGACTCAGCTCGAACGCTGCGCTGCAGCGTGCCCGACGCTGTTTCAGCGCCGCCAAGGCAGGGCATACAGGCACCCTCGATCCGATGGCTACCGGGCTGCTGCCGGTCTGCCTCGGCGATGCGACCAAGTTTTCGCAAGGCCTGCTCGATGCCGACAAGGGCTACCTTGCGACCGCGCTGCTCGGTGTCGCCACCGATACCGGCGATCGGGAAGGCCAGGTTGTTGCGCAGCGCCCGGTGGAAGCAAGCGAGGCGCAGGTGCAGGCCGCGCTTGCCTCGCTCACAGGCGATCTCGAGCAGGTGCCGCCGATGTACAGTGCGTTGAAACATCAGGGGCAGCCGTTGTATGCCATCGCACGGGCGGGCGGCGAGGTGGCACGAGCCGCGCGCACGATCCGCATCCATCGACTGCAGTTGCTCGAATGGGACAGCCCGCGGCTGACCTTCGAGGTGTCCTGCAGCAAGGGTACCTATGTGCGCACGCTGGCCGAGCAGATCGCGGAGCGGCTGGGAACGGTCGCCCACCTGGTCGCGCTGCGCCGCACGGCTGTCGGCCCGTTCAGTCTGGATGCCGCAGTCACGCTGGCGGACCTGGAAGCCGGGACGCAGGCGCAGCGAGCCGCGCATCTGCAGCCGGCGGACACACTGGTGCAGGGGCTTCCGAAGCTGATGCTCGGCGCGGAGGCCGCCCTCGGCGTGCTGCAGGGCCGCACGCTGGATCCCTGTCCGTGGGGGGCGGCCAGTGCCGTCGAGGGGCTCGCGCGCATCTATGGCCCCCTGGATCTGCCTGGCGTCAGGGCGCCGACAGGATCGGGCGCTCAGGAGGGCACGTTCCTGGGTCTGGGCATGCTGGAACCCGGAGAACGGGGCGAGCGTCGGCTGCGGCCGGTGCGGCTGATCGCGCATGCGCAGCCGCCATCGGCTGCGAAGAATGCCGGATTCTCGCCTCTGCGCGACGAAACCACTTGAGTGTCCCCCTGATTTCAAAGTAAAATCCGGGGCTTTTCTATTCAACTCAACACATCCGGGGCTTTTCATTTCCATGGCTCAAACCGCAGAACAGAAGGCCGTTGTCGTCAAGGAGTACCAGCGTGGTACCGCCGACACCGGTTCGTCGGAAGTCCAGGTTGCGCTGCTCACCGCGCGCATCAACGACCTGACTTCCCACTTCCAGAAGAACATGAAAGACCACCACTCGCGCCGCGGCCTGCTGAAGATGGTCAGCAAGCGGCGCAAGCTGCTCGATTACCTGAAGGATCGTGATCTCGCCCGCTATCGTGGCCTGATCGAACGCCTCGGGCTGCGCAAGTAAAGACCCTGATGGCCGCACGCGAAGCCTGCGGCCGCATCGGGGCGTGGATGTCTCCGCCTTCATCGTGCGTTCATGGCCAACGGGTCATGCGTGCGTGCGGAAGGGGACGCCACGCCGGAGGTCGCCTGGAACGAACTGCAGTCAGGGCGTGGATGACCTCTTCCCGGATCCCCCAACTCCCTGCTCATCGATGATGAGCCCTACCTGAGTTCGAAAGGTCGACCTTGAATCCAGTGCGCAAAACCCTGCAATGGGGCCGGCATACGCTGACCCTCGAAACCGGCGAGATCGCCCGCCAGGCCGACGGCGCCGTGATGGTGAACATGGACGACACGGTGGTTCTGGTAACCGTCGTGGGCAAGCGGCAGGCCGATCCGGGCAAGGACTTCTTCCCGCTCACCGTCGACTACCAGGAACGCACCTACGCTGCGGGCAAGATCCCCGGCGGCTTCTTCAAGCGTGAAGGGCGCCCCTCCGAGAAGGAGATCCTGACCTCGCGCCTCATCGACCGGCCGATCCGCCCGCTGTTCCCGGAAGGCTTCTTCAATGAAGTGCAGGTCGTGGCGACGGTGATGTCGTC
>JBIITW010000372.1:0-2645 GCA_044340265.1 Burkholderiales bacterium
CAATGGACAGCTGGCGCTTCATCGCGCAGTCGGTGCTGATCCACCTGTTCTATTTCTCGTTCGTCGGCCTGGCCTATGCGCGGGTCGACCTGTCCGTGGCCTATCCGCTGATGCGCGGCCTGCCGCCGCTGGCCACCACGGCGTTGGCGATCGCCTGGCTCGGGGAATCGGTGAGCCCGCTGGCGCTGGCCGGCATCAGCCTGGTCAGCGCTGGCGTGATCGCGCTGCTCGCCGAATCTTCCCGCAGCGGTGCGCTGGATCGTCGCGCGGTTGCGGCCGTGCTGGTCGTCGCCGCAACCGTCGTCGCCTACACGCTGAACGACGCACTCGGCGCCCGCGCCGCGGGCAACGCGGCGTCGTACGTGGCCTGGCTGCTGCTGCTGATCGCACCCGGCATGCTCGCCGTCGGCCTCGCCACCCGCGGTCCGCGCCTGCTCTGGTCGACGGCGCGCACCGCCTGGAAGATCGCCCTCGTCGGCGGCGCCTGCACGTCGATCTCCTACGCGATCACCCTCTGGGCGATGACGCACGCGCCGGTCTCGCTGGTCGCCGCGCTGCGCGAAGTGTCCGTGATCCTCGGGCTGCTGATCGCCGCGCTGGTGCTGCGCGAGCGCTTCGGCTGGGTGCGCATCCTGTCGGTGAGCGTGGTCTGCGCCGGGGTCGTGGCGATCAAGGCCGGTTAGCGGCCCTGCCCGTCAAGCGCGCACCTCGTTCTCCAGACTGCGGCCTGCCTGCCAATGGCCGAGGTTGTCGCGGAACAGTTCGAACATCCGCCGGTCGTTGCCTGCGGCACTCGCCGCATCGTGCGGCGAGACGATCACGTTGGCCATGTCCCACAGTGGCGACTCCGGCGGCAGCGGCTCCGGATCGAACACGTCGAGGTAGGCACCCGCCAGACGGCCGGACGCGAGCGCTTCGACCATCGCCGGCTGGTCGACGACTTCACCACGCCCGATGTTGACCAGGTGCGCCCCGGCCGGAAGGCTCGCCAGGGCACCGGTGTCGATCATGCCGCGCGTCTCCGGGGTGAGCGGACAGGCGATCACCAGCCAGTCGGCGCGCGGCAGCAGCGAAGCCAGCGCCGACGGCGGATGTGTCTCGTGCGCCGGATCACCGTCACGGGCGGCGCTGCGGCGCACCGCCACCACGTGCAGCCCGATCGCCCGCGCGACCGCGGCGATATGGCCGCCGATCGCACCCGCACCGACCAGCAGCATCGTCTGGCCGCGCAGGTCCGGCGGCGCTTCGCTGCGGGTGCGCTTGCGCCAGCGCCGCTCGCGCTGCAGCTGCATCCAGCCGGGCAGTCCGCGCGACAGCGCAAGCAGGCCGGCCAGCGCGGAGTTGGCCACCGCCTCGGCATTGGTACCAGAGGAGGTCGACAGGCGCACGCCCCGCTGCAGCAGCTCGGTGAAGATCGGGGCGTCGACGCCCGCGTTGAACACATGCAGCCACTTCAGCCCGGTGGCCTTGCGCAGCGTCGAATAGAACGAGCGCGACCATTCGGGATGGATGTCGCCGGAGAACAGCGCGGCATCGATGCGTGCGGTGTCTGCGGCAGCGACACGGGCATCGACGTCTTCCGGCAGCAGTACCAGTTCGAGCGCGATGCCGCCTGCCTCGGCGAACGCGCGAAGGTCGGCGCCGAACTCGCGTTCGAACGGCGCGGAGACGAGCAGCGTGGCCATCCTGCGGATCACCGATCGAGCCACGGCCGCGCGGCGGCGTAGCCCTGCTCGAACGACTCGATGGCCGGCAGACGGGTGAGCGTGAGCCCGATCTCGTCGAGCCCCTTCAGCATGCGCTCGCGGCGCAGCGGATCGAGCGCGAAGCGGCGCACCTTGCCGTCGCCCGCGGACACCGTCTGCGCCTGCAGGTCGGCGGTGATCGTCGCACCCGGGTTGGCATCGAGCCAGGCGCGCAGTTCGATGCACTCGGCTTCGGGCAGCACCACGGGCAGCACGCCATTCTGCAATGCGTTGCCGAAGAAGATGTCGCCGAACGATGGCGCGATGACGCAGCGGAAACCGGAGTCGAGCAGCACGTACACGGCGCTCTCGCGCGACGAACCGCAGCCGAAGTTCGCGCCGGCGACCAGGATCTTCGCGTCCTGGTACACCGCCTCGTTAAGCACGAAGCTGTCGCGCAGCCGGCCGTCCGCGTCATGGCGCAGGTCGTGGAACAGGTAGGACCCGTAGCGCTCGTCGCGCGGCTTGCGCAGGAAACGCGCCGGGATCAGCATGTCCGTGTTGACGTTGGTCATGTCCAGCGGTGCGGCGACCGCAGTGAAGGTGGTGAATGGTTGCATCGTCTGTCTCCTCAGCCTGCGGCCAGCAGCCGGCGCACATCGGTCAGGGTGCCGGTGACTGCGGCGGCGGCGGCCATCGCGGGGCTCACCAGGTGGGTGCGTGCACCACGGCCCTGGCGCCCTTCGAAGTTGCGGTTCGAGGTCGACGCGGAGCGCTCGCCCGGCTTCAGCAGGTCGCCGTTGGTACCGACGCACATCGAACAGCCCGACGCCCGCCACTCGATGCCGGCGTCGGTGAACACGCGGTCGAGCCCCTCGGCCTCGGCTTCACGCTTGATCTGCGTCGACCCGGGCGACACGAAGGCCGGGATCTTCGCCTTGCGCCCACGCACCACTGCGG
>JBIITW010000373.1:0-2638 GCA_044340265.1 Burkholderiales bacterium
GCGTCGCGTCCTGGCTGGCCGTGAACCATCCGGTGGCCGGGCTGGTCACCATGGCGGCGTTCACCTCGATCCCCGACCTCGGGCAGGAGCTCTACCCGTTCATCCCGGTGCGCGCCCTGGCCCGCTTTCGCTATGACAACCGCGGCAACATGGCGCAGCTGAAGGTGCCAGTGCTGATCATCCACAGCCAGGACGACGAACTGGTGCGCTTCGCCCATGCGCAGCGGTTGCTCGCCGCGGCCGAGGGAGCGGGCGTTCAGGCAACGCTGCTGACATTGCGTGGATCGCATGACGGGGCGTTCCGGGAAAGTGCAACGCAGTATCGTGAAGGACTGGCACGGTTCCTGGGCAGCGTGGTTCGTCCTGCCGGGCAGGCGGCGTCCGGCGCCACCGTCGACTGAATCGCGATTCGGGACCGGCGGACGACACGACCGATCACGCAACCGGCGCCGGGCTCACGCATACTTCGTGCCGCAGTTTCCGGATGTTCAACGCCCCCTGCCTGTCGGAGTCGCCCTCGTGCCTGAAATGACCCGTCCCCTCGGATCCCTCCTGAATGTCGGTCGTCGTCTTGGCAGGCTGCTCCGAGCGGGTGCGGCCTCGATCGCGCTGCCCACCGCAATCGTGCTCGCGCTCGGGTCGGCCCCGGTGGCCGCGCAGCCGGAGAGTTCCGAGGCGTATTTCAAGCGCGCGTTGCAGTACACCGCACAGGTGCGCACCGTCGTCACGCTGCCGTTCGAGGGCGATCGCAAGGGCGCGATGCGCGGCGCCGGCTTCCTGGTCGATGCCGAGCGCGGCTGGATCATGACCAATTCGCACGTGGTGTCCAGTTCGCAGGCGCTGGTCCAGGTTGCCTTCACCGACAACGAGTTCATGGATGCACGCCGCGTCTATGTCGATCCGTTCCTCGACCTGGCGATCCTGCAGGTCGATCCGGCGCGAACCAGGGGCATCTCGGTGCCAGCGCTCGAATGCGACCGCATGCCGCAGGTCGGCCATCCGGTCGGTGCGTTCGGTCATCCATGGGGGCTGCGCTATACCGGCACCCGCGGCATCATCTCCGGCATCACCTCGCGCTTCGAGTTCGAAGTGCTGCAGACCGATGCGCCGATCAACCAGGGCAACTCCGGCGGCCCGCTGATCAGCATGGAGAACGGGCGCATCGTGGCCATCAACACGATGACCATCCGTGGCGCGCAGAACACCAACTTCGCGATCTCGTCCGTCTATGCGTGCCGCATCCTGCGCCTGCTGCAGCAGGGCCAGGATCCCAGCCCGCCGGAACTCACCTGGGTCACCTTCCGCGACGTGGACGAACGTCGCATGCTGCGCATCGCGCGCAACTTCGCGCCCGCCGGGCTGGCACTCGAACCCGGTGATGTGGTGCGTGGCGTGGTCGGGGTGAAGGGACAGATCGACAACGACACCCAGCTGGTGCACGCCCTGCGCGGCCGGCTCGACAACTTCCGCCTCAATGTCGTGCGTGGCGGCAAGGAGATCGAACTCGCCGGCAAGCTGCCTCCGGCCGGACGCGTGATGGAACGACGCGGCATCCTGGTCGGCGGCGTGCTGATCTCCGAGTCGCGCTATCGCGACGGTCCCGACGTCAGCGCACCGCTGCTGGTGGTGCACCATGTCGAACCGGGCTCACCCGGCCAGTCCGCCGAGATCGGCCCGGGCGACCTGCTCGAGTCGGTCGCCGGCCAGCCAGTGCGCTCGCTCGAAGAACTGGCCGTCGCGATCTCCGAGCAGGTGAAGTCACGCCGCGTCGTGCCCGTCGTCCTGCGCCGTCTGGGCGGCGGACAGCGCGCCTACTTCAGCTTCCTGGAACGCCCGATGCCCCTCATCGGCATCCAGCTCGTCGACCTCTCCCGCGACGAATGAATCCCGGGTAATCCGGGTCAGAGACGATTTAAGCCGGTACTCCGTAAATCGTCTCTGACCCGGATTATTCGGATCAGCCTCTTCACGGCAGGGCGGGGATGTCGTCGGGCTGGTCGATGCCGATCATCGCGGCGACATGGTCGGCGAGGGCCATCGATGAGGTGAGGCCGGGCGATTCGATGCCGAACAGGTTGACCAGGCCGGGGATGCCGTGGGTCTCGACGCCGTGGATCACGAAGTCGGCCGGGGGTTCGCCGGGACCGGTGATCTTGGCGCGTATGCCGGTGTAGTCGGGCGTCAGCGCGCCGTCCTTCAGGCCGGGGTAATAGTGGCGGATCGCTTCATAGAAGGCTGGCTCGAGCGTGTAGTCGAACCGGTAGTCGATGTCGTCGATCCAGTTGAAGTCGGGCCCGAACTTGACGCGCCCGCTGAGGTCGACGGTGACATGCACGCCGAGCCAGTCGCTGCGGGCGACGGGATAGACGAGGCGCGAGAACGGCGGCTTGCCCGACAGGGCGAAGTAATGGCCGATCGCATAGTGGGTCTGCGGCACGGTATGCGCAGGCACGCCGGTGATGCGCGCAGCGAGCTGAGGGGCGGTCAGGCCGGCGGCGTTGATCACGGTGCCGCAGTCGATCGACATCGGATCGCTGCCGCCGACGTCGAGGGTGATGAAGTCGCCCTGTGCCCGGCCACCTTCCACCGGGCTGTTGAACACGCAGGTCGCGCCGGCGTTCTCGGCATCGCCCTGAAG
>JBIITW010000162.1:0-10745 GCA_044340265.1 Burkholderiales bacterium
ATCGGCGCACGCCGAACTACATCAAGGGCAAGACCGGCGTCATCGAGCGCATCTGCGGCGCCTTCCCGAACCCCGAGGAGATCGCCTACGGTTTCGATGGCGAGCCGAAGAAGGTCCTCTACCGCGTACGCTTCATGCAGAACACGGTGTGGCCCGACTACCGGGGACCGGCGCACGATCTCCTCGAGATGGAAGTCTTCGAGCACTGGCTCGAACCCGCCTGACCGTACCGGAACACTACCCGCCCGGGGAGCCTCCACATGCATGACCATCCGTTCGACCACTACGCCAACCGCCGCCCCGGTCATGACCACGGCCACGACCATGATCACGAGGGCGACCCGCACCACCCGGTCGAGGCGCACGACGAAGGCCCGCCGTCCGAATACGAGATCATGAGCCGCGCGATGCAGGAACTGCTCGAGGCGAAGGGCATCATCACCGCGGACGAAGTGCGCCAGCGCATGGAAGTCTTCGACGAGGATTTCCCCTACCGCGGCGCGAAGGTGGTGGCGCATGCCTGGACCGATCCGGCGTTCAAGCAGCGCCTGCTCGCCGACGGCAAGGCTGCCATCGCCGAGATGGGCATCGGCATGGAGGCCGAGCGCCTGATCGCGGTCGAGAACACGCCCGAGGTGCACAACGTCGTCGTATGCACGCTGTGTTCATGCTACCCGCGCTCCCTGCTCGGCATGCCGCCGACCTGGTACAAGAGCGACAACTATCGCGCGCGCGTGGTGTACGAGCCGCGCGCCGTGCTGAAGGAGTTCGGCACCGTACTGCCCGACGACGTGACGTTGCGGGTGCACGATTCCAACGCCGACATGCGCTACATCGTGGTGCCGATGCGCCCGGCCGGTACCGAGGGCTGGAGCGAAGAACAGCTGGCGGAGATGCTGACCCGGGATACGCTGGTGGGCGTGACGGTGCCGCGCGAGCGGCGGGGTTAGGCGGGTGGTGCTGGTGGCCGGTGGCCGATGGTCATCCCGGCCCCGACCGGCGGATTCCGGCAGCCCCCTGTATGCTCCGGTCACGGCGCCGTCGCACCTGACGGGTCGAACATTCGAGTAGAGAGCCGATGCAAGAAACCTCCGCGCGCACCACGAGAAACAAACTCGCAAAGATCTATGGCTTGGGAATCCTCGCCTTCACCGTCATCGTCGGGTTCATCACCCTGCTGGCCAAGTTCCTGGCGAACGTCGTGTGACGTGAGGCGGGTGCGAAGCATCCGCGCAAAATTCAAGACCTGACCCCCGAAGGTTCTGCATGGCGAACGCGTCCGAGGTGTATGTCAACGGCCGCTACCTGCCGGCCGACCAGCCGCAGGTCTCGTTCTTCGACTGGGGCTTCCAGTTCGGGGATGGCGTGTATGAGGTGATCTCGACCTGGCAGGGCGTGATGTTCCGGCTCGATGACTACCTCGACCGGCTTGACGCTTCGATGCATGCCGCGTGGCTGGATCCGGGGCTCAGCCGGGCGCAGTGGCGCGAAGCGGTGGTCGAGGTCACCCGGCGCAGCGGGCTGCGCGATGCGGGGACGAAGATCATCGTCAGCCGGGGTGCGCAGCCGCCGGGGACGAACGACCTGCGCCTGTGCAAGCCCAACGTGTTCATCGCCGCGTCGCCCTACATGTTCCTCGGCACCGAGGCTCAGCGCGACAGCGGCATCCGGTTGATGATCGCGCATCAGCGCGGGATGCCGGCCGACACGCTCGACCCGCGCTACAAGCACATCTCTCGGCTGCAGTACAACCTCGCGCGGATCGAGGCGGCCGAGGCGGGCTACGACGACCTGGTCTGGCTGTCGCACGATGGCTATGTGCAGGAGGCGCCGCGCTCGAACCTGTTCGCCGTGCGCGACGGCGTGCTCTACACACCCGCCGCCGGCGTGCTCCACGGCATCACGCGCATGACCTTCTGCGAACTGGCTCGTGAGCTCGACATCCCGGTCGAGGTACGCCCGCTCACCGCCTTCGACCTGTTCGTCGCCGACGAGGTGTTCACCTGCAGCACCTCCGGCGCGGCGCTGGCGGTGCGCGAGGTCTCGGGGCGGCCGGTGCGGCAGGCGGTGCCCGGCGTGATCATGCGCAGGCTGCAGGAGGCGTACTGGCGGATTCGTGCCGAGGGACGACATGGGACGGCGGTGCATCCGGCTTGAGGGTCGGAGGAACACCATCCGTCATGCCTGCGCCTGGTGGGCAATTCGAGCCCCCCTTCAAGCCAGCCGGAACAATGAGCCTGCGTTCCGGGTCCGATGTGCTGCTTCCCGGCATGTCGGACGAACCAACCGTCAGCGAACATTCGGGCACCCTCCATTGATGTATTACGCGCTGCGTAATACCATTCCCGATGATCCAATCGTTCAGCTGCAAGGCGACCTTGGCGCTGTACGAAGGATCATGTCCGCCCAGATTCAGAATGGTCGCGTCCGTCGCAGAACGCAAGCTGGCGCAGCTGGATGCAGCGCAGACGCTCGACTTCCTGCGTGCGCCACCCGGCAATCGCCTTGAAGCCCTCAAGGGCGATCGATCGGGCCAGTACAGCATCCGCATAAACGCCCAATGGCGCATCTGTTTCGTCTGGACGCCTTTCGGCCCGGAGAAGGTCGAGATCGTCGACTATCACTGAGGGACCCGCCCATGCCCCGCCCCACGAACCGCCTTCGACCCGTCCATCCCGGGGAAGTCCTGCGCGAGGACTACCTCGTTCCGCAACGACTGAGCGTGAACGCCCTGGCGACCGCGCTCGGTGTTCCCGCGACGCGCATGCATGAGATCGTGAAGGAGCGGCGCGCCATTACCGCGGACACGGCCGCCCGGCTGGCCAGGCATTTCGGCGGCGATGCGACCTCATGGCTGATGCTTCAGGCGGACTACGACCTGAAGACACTCCCCAACCTGCGCGAGATCGAGAAAGTGGTGCAGCGGGCCTGATACGACGATCATCCGCGCGACCACGCCCTGCTGCGCTGGCAAAAGGGATAGCGGCTGAGGAGGCCCGCGGGCAAATCGATAGACTTGGCGTCGACGACGCCCTCGTCATCGACGCCGATACGCGGCGTCTGCCTACTCGAGCGTGGCGCCGGCGAACTTCACCGCATCGCCCCACTTCGTCCAGTCGGCGCGCAACATGTCGGCGAATTCCTGCGGCGTGCTGCACCACGCGTTCGCATCCATCGCATCGAACTTTCCGATGAAGCCTGCGTCCCTGCACGCCGGGCGGATGGCGTTGTAGAGGACGGACAGCACCTCCTTCGGCGTGCCTGCCGGGGCGACGAGACCGTTCCAGGTCGACACCAGATAGCCCGGGAAGCCCTGCTCGGCCACGGTGGGCACCTCGGGCATCTGGTCGAGTCGTCTGTCGCTCGACACGCCGAGCACGCGCAGCTTGCCGCCCTTGTAATGGCGCAGCACCTCGGACACGCTGCCGAACACCATGGGCACGTGGCCGCCGATCAGGTCAGCGATCGCCGGCGCGACGCCCTTGTAGGGCACGTGCACCATCTTCACGCCTGCGCGCTGCAGGAACAGCGCCATCGTGAGATGTGCGGCCGATCCGTTGCCCGACGAGCCGTAGGCGAGCTGGGCCGGCCGCGTCTTCGCGAGCGCGACCAGCTGCTGCACGTTCTTCGCCGGCAGGCTCGGGTGCACGGCGAGCGCGAAGAAGCTCGTCGAGATCACCGAGATCGGCACGAAGCTCTTGAACGGGTCGTAACGGACCTTGCCCATCTGCGGCACGATCGACATCTGCGCGAGCGAGGCCATGAACAGGGTATGGCCGTCCGCCGGCGCCTGGGCGACGAACTCGGCGGCGATCGTTCCGCTCGCCCCGGTGCGGTTCTCGACGGTGACCGGCTGCCCGAGCGCCCGGGCAAGCCACTCGGCCGAAAGGCGGGCGACGCTGTCGGTGCTGCCGCCGGGCGGGAAGGGCACCACGATGCGGATCGGCTTGTCGGGCCAGCCGGCATGCGCGGCGGGTGCCCCGCCGATGGCGGCGAGGACGGCGGCGAGGATGCCAACCGCCGCGGTCGTCGTGGCTGCGCGTCTTGCTACGTGTCTCGCTGCGTGTCTCGCTGCGCTCATCGGCCCAGCCCCGCCGCCTTGACCGCTTCGGCGTAGACCGGCTGCTCGGCCTTGATGATCGCGGCCATCTGTTCCGCGGTGGAGCCGATGGCTTCGACGCCGAGCTGTTCGAGCCGCTCGGCGATCGCGGGTTCGCGCGCCACCGACTGTATCGCCGTCGATACCATCTCGATGACCGCGCGCGGCGTCTTCGCCGGCGCGAGCATGCCCTGCCATGCGGTGATCTCGAAGCCGGGAAGCACCTCGCCCACCGACGGGATGCCAGGCAACTGCTTGAGCCGCTGCGGCGTCGACACGCCGATGATGCGGATGCGCTCGTTCTTCGCGTGGCTCATCACCTCGCCGGAATTGCCGAACAGCATCGGAACCTGTCCGCCGATGAGGTCCGCGATCGCCGGGCCGCCGCCCTTGTAGGGGATGTGCACCATGTTCAGGCCCGCACGCGCGAGGAACAGCGCACCGGCCAGGTGCCCGACCGAACTCTCGCCCGGGGACGCGAAGTTGAGCTTGCCCTGGTTCGCCTTCACGTACTCGATGAACTCGCGCAACGTCTTCGCCGGCACGCCGGCATGGATGGCGAGCACCAGCGCACCGCGGCCGAACACGCTGACCGGGGCGAGTTCTTCCAGCTTGTAGTTGACCTTCTCGGTCATCGGCACGCTCGTCGTCTGCGCCGACGAGGCGAACAGCAGCGTGTAGCCGTCCGGCGCAGCGCGCGCGACGTATTCGGTGGCGATGGCGCCGGTCGCGCCGGGCATGTTGCGCGGCAGGAACGGCTGGCCGAGCCTGCGCGACAGCCCTTCGGAGACGATCCGCGCCTGGATGTCGGTGGTGCCGCCCGGCGCGAACGGGATGATCACCGTGACCGGCTTCACCGGCCACGCCTGCGCAGGCTGTGCCTTTGCCGGGTCCGCCGCGAGCAGGAGCCCCCCGGTGGCGGTGGCAACGAGGCCCGCGGCCGACGCGTGGAGCAGGCCGCGACGGGAAGAACGGGAAGGACGGGAAGAGTCCGGGAAACGCATACGCAAGCTCATTTCAGCAACCCCGCTGCCTTGACCGCTTCGGTGTAGACCGGGAGCTCAGCCTTGATGATCGCAGCCATCTGCTCCGGCGTGGTGGTGGTGGATTCGATGCCGAACGCCTCGAGCCGTTCGATGATCGTCGCGTCCTTCGACAGCGCCTGCAGGGCCGCGGACAACTGGTCGATGATCGCGCGTGGCGTCCTCGCAGGGGCGAGCATGCCTTGCCAGGCGGTCAGCTCGAAGCCGGGGATCACCTCGCCCACGGTGGGCACGTTCGGCAACGCGCGCAGGCGCTGGCGCGTCGACACCGCCAGGATGCGCAGCCGATCGTTCTTCGCGTTGGCGAGAACCTCGCCCGAGTTGCCGAACAGCAGCGGGATCTGTCCCGCGATGACGTCCGTGACCGCGAGTCCGCCGCTCTTGTACGGAATGTGCACCATGCTGATGCCGGCGCGCGCGGCGAACAGCGCGCCTGCGAGGTGCGACACCGAAGACTCGCCCGACGAGCCGTAGCTCAGCTTGCCCGGATTCGAACGGGCGAAGTCGACGAACTCCTGCAGCGTCTTCGCCGGCACGTTCGCGTTGACCGCAAGGATCAGCGAACTGCGCCCCGATGCACTCACCGGAGCGAGATCTTCCAGGCGGTAGTTCACCTTTTCGACGAGCGGCACGCTGGTCGTCTGCGCGGAGGAGGCGAAGAGCAGCGTGTAGCCGTCGGGGGTCGCGCGGGCCACGAACTCGGTGGCGATCGCGCCGGTCGCACCCGGCATGTTGCGAACGATGAACGGCTGGCCGAGCTTGCGTGAAAGCCCGTCGGCGATCAGTCGGCCGAAGATGTCGATCAGGCCGCCCGCGCCGAACGGGAGAACCATCTGTACCGGCTTGATCGGATACGCGGCTGCAGGCTGGGCGGCGGGCTGGGCGGATACAGGCAGCGCAGTCATCGACAGCAGTAGCGCGCCTGCCATGGCAAGCGCGGGTCGGCGCGTTCGACTCATCGGCTCTCCTTCGCGACGTGGCCGCGTTCCGGTGTGATCACATCGGCGATCCGCGACCAACGGCATTTTGCTATGCTAGCATTTTCGTTGCGACGCGCATGCATGCCGCGCATGCATCGTTGCCCATCGAAGACTTGCCGGGAGGGGTCGTGATCGACAAGACCGTGGCCGACTGCCGCGCCGCAGTGGCCGATGTGCGCGACGGCGCGACGATCATGCTCGGCGGCTTCGGCAACGCCGGCATGCCGGCACGGCTGATCGAGGCGTTGCGCGAGACGGGCGCACGCGACCTCGTCATCATCAGCAACGGCGCGGGCACCGGGCCGTTCGCGCTCGGCGCGCTCTTCGGAGACGGTCGCGTGCGCAAGCTGATCGCCTCGTTCCCCGCACCCTCGTCGACGCAGTTCCGGGAGCGCTACCTGAAGGGCGAGGTCGAGCTCGAACTCGTACCGCAGGGCTCGCTGGTCGAACGCATCCGTTGCGGAGGCGCAGGCCTCGGCGGGTTCTACACGCCGGTGGGCGTGGGCACGGAACTGGCGCATGGAAAGGAAGTCCGCACCCTCGACGGTCGCGACTACCTGTTCGAGCGTGCGCTGCGTGCAGACTTCGCCTTCCTCAAGGGACACCTCGGCGATCGCCTCGGCAACCTGATGTACCGCGGCACGATGCGCAACTTCAACATGATCATGGCGACGGCGGCAGACCAGGTCGTGGCCGAAGTCGACCGCCTGGTGGGTGTCGGGGAGATTCCGCCCGAGCAGGTACACACGCCCGGCATCTTCGTCGACCGGCTGGTGCAGGTCGACCGCCATCCGAACCTGCTTGAACAGCCGAAGGAGGGCGGCGCATGAGCCTCACCCGCGACGGCATCGCCTGGCGCATCGCGCACGACCTGCCCGAGGGCGCCTACGTAAACCTCGGCGTCGGCATGCCAGTGCTGGTGGCGAACTTCCTCGATCGCAGCCGCGAGGTGTTCCTCCACAGCGAAAACGGCATCCTGGGTGTCGGGCCTCGCCCTGCGAAGGGCGAGGTCGACCTCGACCTGATCAGCGCGGGCAAGGGGTTCTGCACGCTCGCACCCGGCGCGGCGATCTTCGACCAGCCGATCTCCTTCGCGATGATGCGCGGCGGGCACCTCACGCACGCGATCCTCGGCGCGATCGAGGTCGCGGCCAACGGCGACTTCGCGAACTGGAAGGTGCCCGGCGAAGCGGTGCCGGGCGTCGGCGGGGCGATGGATCTTGCCGTGGGCGCGAAGCGCGTCTGGATCGCGATGACGCACGTCACGAACAAGGGCGCGCCGAAGATCGTCGAGTGCTGCGCGGCGCCGCTCACGGCGCGCGCCTGCGTGAAGCGCATCTACACCGACATGGCCGTCATCGACGTGACGCCGGACGGCTTCCTGCTGCGCGAGACCGCACCCGGCTGCGACATCGAGTCGATCCGCGCCAGAACCGGCGCGGCGCTCGCAGTCGCGAGCGACTGCAGGACGATGGACATCCCCGAGGTCGCTGCCGACGGCACGCGCCTCGCGAACTGAGGAGCAAGGCACGTGGGCGAACCGGAAGTTCCCTTGACCGAGGACGAGGTACGGCGCATCGGTCGCATCATCGAGACGCTCGAACAATCCACGTTCGACTACCTGCAGCTCGAGCTGGGCACGCTGAAGCTCACGGTGGCGAAGGGCAACGCGGCAATGGCGCTGCCGACGGCGGCGGCGGCCCCCGCTCTCGCTGCCCCTGCTCCTGCCCCTGCTCCCGCTCCCGCTCCCGCAGCCGCCCCGCCCGCTCCGTCCGTCGCAGCGCCTGCCCCGGCCGGCACCGCATCGGCGCCCGCGGCTGCAGCAGCGTCCGCCGCGGGCTCCGGCCTCGTCGACATCGTGTCGCCGATGATCGGCCGCTTCTATTCGCAGCCCGAGCCCGGCGCAGCGCCGTTCGTGACGCCGGGATCTGAGGTAGGGCCCGAGACGACGGTCGGCCTCGTCGAGGCGATGAAGATGTTCAACGCCGTGCACGCGGGCACGACCGGCACGATCGTCGAGGTCTGCGTGCAGGATGCGACGATCGTCGAATACGGGCAGGTGCTGTTCCGCGTGCGTCCGTCGTGACCGTGACCGCTCGACCGCTGCGCCGCGTGCTGGTCGCCAACCGCGGCGAGATCGCGGTGCGGATCATCCACGCCTGCCGCGCGCTCGGCATCGAGACCGTGCTGGCCGCCTCCGAGGCCGATCGCCACAGCCTGCCGGCGCGCATGGCCGACCGGGCACTGTGCATCGGGCCGGCAGCGTCGTCGGCGAGCTACCTGCGGATCGACGCGCTGCTGGCGGCCGCACAGGGCACGGAGTGCGACGCGCTGCACCCGGGCTACGGTTTCCTGGCCGAGTCCCGGGCGCTCGCGCAGGCCTGCGCGGACGAGGGCATCGTGTTCATCGGGCCCACGCCCGACCAGATCCATGACATGGGCAACAAGCTGGCCGCGCGGGCACTCGCGCGAGCCGCGAACGTGCCGCTGCTGCCGGGGTCGGAGGAGGTCACCGACGCTGCCCAGGCCGCCTCGATCGCCGGCACGATCGGCTATCCGGTGCTGCTCAAGGCCGCCGCGGGCGGGGGTGGACGCGGGATGAAGGTCGTCGAGCGCGCCGAGGACATCGCGCGCGCCTTCGCCGCCGCCTCGCACGAGGCGCGCAACGCATTCGGCGACGACACGCTCTACCTCGAGCGCTACATCCGCAACGCGCGCCATGTCGAGGTGCAGGTGCTGGGCGATGCCCACGGCAACCTGGTCCACGTGGGCGAACGCGATTGCTCGCTGCAGCGGCGCCACCAGAAGGTGGTCGAGGAGTCTCCGGCGCCGAACCTGCCCGTGGCCACGCGCGATGGCATCCGCGCCGCGGCGGTGGCGCTCGCCCGCGCGATCAACTACCGCAACGCAGGTACGGTCGAGTTCATCGTCGACGGTGACACCGGCGAGTTCTTCTTCCTCGAGATGAACACCCGCATCCAGGTCGAGCACCCGGTGAGCGAGGCGGTGTCGGGCATCGACCTCGTGCAGGAACAGCTGCGCGTGGCCGCAGGAGAGCGGCTGCGCTACCGGCAGCGCGGCGTCGTGCTGCGCGGGCACGCGATCGAGTGCCGCATCAACGCCGAGGTGCCCACCGAGAACTTCCGCCCCAGCCCCGGCCGCATCACCAAGTGGCAGCCGCCCGAAGGGCCGAACATCCGGCTCGACACGCACTGCCATGAAGGCTATGTCGTGCCGATCCACTATGACTCGATGCTCGCCAAGCTGATCGTCTACGGCATCGACCGGAACGAGGCGATCCTGCGCATGCGCCAGGCGCTCGCGCAGTTCACGATAGAAGGCATCGACACCACGCTGCCGTTCCTGCGGCATGCGATGCCGCACCCGGATTTCGTGTCCGGCCGCGTCAACACGGCGCTGGTCGGGCGGATGATCGACGAGATGAACGGCGCCGCACCGGCGCACGCCGGGTGAACGACCCGGCATCGAGCACGGAGCAGAAGATGGATCGGATCGAATTCGTCGACGTCACGCTGCGCGACGGCCACCAGAGTCTCTGGGCCGAGCGGATGACGACTGGCATGATGCTACCGGTGATCGACCGCCTCGATCGCGCCGGCTTCGATGCGCTCGAAGTGCTCGCCCCGTCGTTCATCGGCAAGTGCGTGCGCGACCTGCGCGAGGATCCGTTCGAGCGCATCCGGCTGCTGAAGGCGCACGGCGGACGCACGCCGCTGCGACTGAACGGCGGCGGACTCAACCTGTTCGGCACCGACCAGCATTCGATGGTCGAACTGTTCTGGCGCGTGATGAAGCGCGCGGGTATCGACGAGGTGCGGGTGTCGGACTCCTGGAACGACCCCGCGGTCTGGGCGAAGCGGGCCGGCGCGGCCGCCAAGGCGGGCGTGAAGCCGATCATCAACCTCACCTACTCGGTCTCGCCCCGGCACACCGACGAATACTTCATCGAGCGCACGCGCGCCGCGGCGGCGCTCAAGCCTTATCGCATCTGCCTGAAGGACCCGGGCGGCCTGCTCACGCCCGAACGCACCGGCATGCTGGTGCCGGCGATGATCGACGCCGCGCCTGGCATCCCGATCGAGATGCACGGCCACTGCTCGACCGGCCTCGGGCCGCTGAACGCGCTGGAGGCCGTGCGCAAGGGCGTGCGCATCGTGAACATCGCCATTCCGCCGCTGGCCGACGATGCCTCGCTGCCTTCGCTGTTCAACGTCGCGGCCAACCTGCGTGCGCTCGGCTATGAGACGGCCATCGACGAAGACCTTGTGCGCCCGGTGCAGGCACACTTCGAGGAAGTGGCGCGGCGCGAGGGTTTCCCCATCGGTCGTCCGGTCGAGTACGACTACGCGCAGTACGTGCACCAGGTGCCCGGCGGCATGATCTCCAACCTGCGCAACCAGCTGAAGGAGGTCGGCGCGGAAGATCGCCTGCCGGCAGCACTCGAAGAGGCGGTACGCGTGCGCGCCGAGTTCGGCTACCCGATCATGGTGACGCCGCTGTCGCAGTACGTCGGCAGCCAGGCCGCGGTGAACGTGATGACCGGCGGGCGCTATGTGCAGGTCACCGACCAATCCATTCGTTATGCGCTCGGCCACTTCGGGG
>JBIITW010000163.1:0-10681 GCA_044340265.1 Burkholderiales bacterium
GTGCGATGCCTGCCTGCAGATCGACGCCGGTCGCTTCGTCGACCTGATCGAGCTCGATGCAGCCTCGAACACCCAGGTCGACAACATGCGCGAGCTGCTCGAAAACGCCCTGTATGCGCCGACCGCGAGCCGCTACAAGGTCTACATCATCGACGAAGTCCACATGCTGTCGAAGTCGGCCTTCAATGCGATGCTGAAGACGCTGGAGGAGCCGCCCGAGCATGTGAAGTTCATCCTGGCCACCACCGATCCACAGAAGATCCCGGTGACCGTGCTGTCGCGCTGCCTGCAGTTCAACCTGAAGAACATCTCGCCGCCGTTGATCACCGCACGCCTCGGCTTCGTGCTGGGCGAGGAGTCGATCGCCTTCGAGCCGGGCGCGCTCAACCTGATCGCACGTGCCGCCCAGGGCAGCCTGCGCGATGCACTGTCGCTGACCGACCAGGCGATCGCCCATGGCAGCGGCCGGGTCGACGAGGCGGCCACGCGCGAGATGCTTGGCGTGGTCGACCAGCGCTACCTGTTCGAACTGCTGGCTGCGGTGGCCGGTGGAGACGGACCGGCACTGGTGGCAGGCGTCGAAAGCCTGGCCGAGCGCGGCGTCGGTTTCGAAGCGGCGCTGCGCGAGATGGCCGGCGTGCTGCATCGACTGGCGGTGATCCAGGTCGTGCCGGATGCGCTGCGTGACGACGACCCGGACGCCGCGCAGTGGCGCGACCTGGCCGGGCGGTTCAGCGCGCAGGACGTGCAGCTCTGCTACCAGATCGCGGTGCAGGGCGTGGACGAGATCGGACTCGCGCCGGACGAACAGGCCGGCTTCTCGATGTCGATGTTGCGCATGCTCGCCTTCGCCCCGGAGCGTGACGGCGCGGCGACGCCGCCCGCACAGGGTGCCGGGGCGCGTGCGGCCGATGGCGCTGGGCCCGGCCGCGCTGCGGCGGCGGCTGCGGCTGCGGCAAGTGCAGCAAGTGCAGCTACGCAGGCGCACGCAGTGACGCCGGTAGAGCCGCCCATGCGTCCGGCTGCTGCGCGCGTGGTGCCGGCACCGGCGGCTTCGCCCGCGGACGCCGCGCCGGCAGCGTCCGCGCAGCCCAGGACGCCCGGTCGTGCCGCGGCGGCGCTGGCCGCGGCACGGGCCGAGGCCGAAAAAAAAAAGCTGAGTCGCGACGACTGGGCTGAGTTCATTGCTTCGGCCCGGGTGTCCGGCATGGCGCGGATGCTCGCCCAGCACTGCGCGCTCGGGACACACGAAAGCGGCGGCGGCGTGGACCGCATCGAGCTGGTGCTGCCCGAGGAACATCGCCACCTGCTCGAGAAGGCGTATCAGGATAAGCTCCAGCAGCATCTGGCGCGCGAGTTGGGCAACGACGTGCAATTGCGCGTTCGCCTCGGCGCACCGGAAAATGACACGCCGGTCGAGATCGACCGCCAGGTGAAGCACCGGCGGCAGGTCGAGGCGGTGGCGGCAATCGAGTCCGACCCGTTCGTGCGCACGCTGATCGACCAGTTCGATGCCCGCCTCGACGAAGCTGCGATCACCCCCAAGACACCGGACGCGCCCGCGCGTCCGCCATCCCCCGGAACCACTGGACGAGACCCGAGATGAAAGGTGCCATCGGCAACTTGATGAAGCAGGCGCAGCAGATGCAGGAAAACATGCGCAAGATGCAGGAGCAGCTCGCCACCCAGGAGGTCGAAGGGCAGGCGGGGGCGGGACTGGTGAAGGTCACCATGACCTGCCGGCACGACGTCAAGCGCGTGTCGATCGACCCGAGCGTGGTCGGCGACGACCGCGAGCTGCTCGAGGACCTGGTGGCCGCTGCGGTCAACGATGCCGTGCGCAAGGTCGAGTCCACGGTGCAGGAGAAGATGGGTGCGATGAGCGCCGGCATGGGCTTGCCGCCCGGCCTCAAGCTGCCGTTCTGAGCGCGCCCGGGCCCGCGCAGCCGACCGCATGTCGAACCCGCCGAGCGCACTGGCTGCGCTGATGGAAGCGCTGCGCTGCCTGCCCGGCGTGGGCCCGAAGAGCGCCCAGCGCATGGCCTATCATCTGCTGCAGCATGATCGTGAAGGTGCGCAGCGGCTGGCCGGCGCTCTGGAAGGGGCGCTTTCCAACGTCCATCACTGCGAGCTTTGCAACGACTTCAGCGACACGCCGCTGTGCACGCTGTGCGCATCGCCGCGCCGCGACGAAACCAAGCTGTGCATCGTCGAGATGCCGGCGGACGTACTCATGGTGGAGCAGGCGCGCTGCTTCACCGGCCGCTACTTCGTGCTGATGGGGCGGCTGTCGCCGCTGGACGGCATGGGGCCGGCGGAACTCGACCTCGACCGGCTGGCGGCGCGCGCGCTCGACGGCAAGGTCAATGAGGTCATACTTGCGATGAACTACACGGTCGAGGGAGAGGCCACCGCCCACTACCTCGGCGAACTGCTCGGCGCCCGTGGCCTGGCCTGCACGCGCATCGCGCGCGGCATACCGGTCGGCGGCGAACTCGAGCATGTCGACAGCGGCACACTGGCACAGGCGATACATGAGCGCAAAAGGGTCTAGATCACGAAACACGCGCGGTGCGAGCGGGCCCCGACCGGGGCCGCGCAGCGGCGGGCCGAAGAAGCCGGGCAGCCGGGGCGGGCCCTCGCGCATGCCGGGACAGGCGGCGCGGCCCGGGTTTCGTGCAGCGCCGACCACGGGTCCCGGGGGAGGACGACGCCCGCGGCCGACCGGTGGCGATGCTGTCGCAGACAGGGATGCCCGTCCGGGCAGGCGCGGCGACGTTCGTGCCGACGTGCGTACCGGTGTGGATGAGGGCGGATCCGGTCGCCGCAGCCCGGGCGAATCGGCGCGGGCTGGCAGGCCCGGTGCCGGGAGCGGTGCAGGCAAGTCGCGTCCCGCGCGGTCAGGTGGAAAAGCGCGTACACCCTTCCGGCCGCCACAGAACCGAAGCAGGGGCGCTGCCGAGCGTGGCGCGGAGGGCGCGCCGCGCGGGCGCGTGGCGCCCGCAGCAGGCGGCTTTCGGCGGGCACCGCCCGGGGACGTCGACGGCTGGGCGGGCGACGCCGGCGCCGGCTATCCGCCGGCTTTCCTGCCGCCGGATTTCGAGCGCCCGACTTCGGTCCCGTCCGGACCGAGCCACAAGCTGCAGAAGGTGCTGGCCGATGCCGGCATCGGATCGCGGCGCGCGATGGAAACGCTGATCGGACGCGGTGCGGTCACTGTGAACGGTCGACCGGCGACCATCGGCACGCGCGTGATGACCGGGGACGGCACCCGTCCCGGTGACGTGATCGCGATCGACGGCCGGCGCATCCGCGCGCGCGCGGGCGAACGGGCGAAGGTGTTGCTCTATCACAAGCCCGAGGGCGAGATCGTGTCGCATGACGACCCGGCCGGACGCAGCTCGGTGTTCGATGCGCTGCCGCGGCTGCGCAACGGCAAGTGGCTGTCGGTCGGACGCCTCGACTTCAACACGAGCGGGCTGCTGATATTCACCGACTCGGGCGAGTTCGCCAACGCGCTCATGCATCCGCGCTTCGGCAATGAGCGCGAGTATGCCGTGCGCGTGATGGGATCCCTGTCGCCGGAGCAGTTGAAGCAGCTCACCAGCGGCATCGAACTGGCCGATGGACCGGCACGGTTCGAGTCGATCCACGATGGCGGGGGCGACGGGGCCAATCGCTGGTATCGGGTGGTGGTGACCGAAGGTCGCAACCGTCTCGTGCGGCGGCTGTTCGAGGCGAACCGGCTGACCGTGAGCCGCCTGATGCGGGTGCGTTTCGGTCCGATAGAACTGCCGTCGAAGCTCAAGCGCGGCCAGTTCCTGTCGCTCACCGAGGACGAAGTCGGCGCCATCCAGGCGCGCATCGAGCGGGACATGGACACGGCTGCACCGGCCCCGTCCTCGCCGGCGCCGTCCCGCGCCCGGGAAAGACCCCGGACACGCCAGGCACCCGATGACCTGCCGCCGTTGGGGGTTCCGGAAGGGCGCCCGGGACGCAAGCGTCTGGACCGGCGTGTGCCGCGTGCCGGTACGGCAGCACCGCGGGCGGAGCGCTCCACGCAGGAGCGGACGGGCGGGTGGCCCGGCGCATCGGCGCGGCCCGACACCTCGCCGCGGCCAGGCCGGTCGCCGCGGCCCGCCAGATCGCCGCGGCCCGATGCGTCCGCCCGACCCGGTGCGTCCGGACGGCCCGGTGCTAAGCCGCGCTCGGCCGTTTCCGGCCGGCCGGCGGCGCCTTCCGCACGAGGTGCTCGCGCGCCAGCAGGCAGACCGAAGACACCTGGGCGGTCGTCTCGATCCAGGTGAAGGGCAGGTGCGGAAACGCCGCTTCCAGTGCCTCGCGGCTGTTCCCGACCTCCATCACCAGGTGGCCTCCCGGCGCCAGGTGCCGTGGCGCCGATGCGAGGAGGGTGCGCACCAGGTCCAGGCCATCCTCGCCGCCGGCCAGTGCACCGACCGGTTCGTGGCGGTATTCGGCAGGCAGCGCAGCCATCGCCGGGGCATCCACATAGGGCGGATTGGTCAGGATCAGGTCGTAGGTGCGGTCGCCGAGCGGCTGGTACAGGTCGCCTTCGAACAACGACAGCCGGCTCGCCAGGTTGTAGTCCTCGACGTTCAATCGCGCCACCGCAAGCGCATCCGGGCTGAGTTCGACCGCATCCACGCGGGCAGCCGGGAAGCGCAGTGCTGCAACGATCGCCAGGCAGCCGGAGCCGGTGCACACGTCGAGCACATGTCGTACCTGGTCCTCGTCGATGCCGAGCGGCTCGAGGTCCTCGCGCAGGATCTCGGCGATGTACGAGCGGGGCACGATCACCCGCGGATCCACGCGGAAGCGCAGGTCTCCGAGCCATGCCTCGCCGGTCAGGTAGGCCGCCGGGATGCGTTCCTCGATCCGCCTGCGCAGGAGGGCCAGGATCGCCCGCCGCTCGTCCGGCAGCAGGCGTGCATCCAGGAACGGCTCGAGCAGGTCGAGCGGAAGGCCCAGCGCATGCTGGCAGAGATACACCGTTTCGTCCCAGGCGTTGGCCGAGCCATGTCCGAAGAACGCGCCGCCCTTGCCGGCACGACTGACGCCGAACCGGATGAAGTCGCGCAGCGTGTGCAGTTCCTCGACCGCCTGTTCATAGGGGTCGGTCGGACGGCCATCCTGGCTGGCGCGGGACATGTCGGCAGGCTGAGGTTCGGGCTTCAGTAGAGTTGCGCCTTGATGCGTGCCGGCAGTTCGCGGTCGTAGGCTGCACCGTCGATCGCGCCGCGGCTGAGCTCGCCGATCATCGTGCCCGTGCTGGGCAGCGCGGCGCGCTCGATCTGCGCGGCAGGATCCCAGAGCCGGGATCGCACCAGCGCCTTCGCGCACTGGTAATAGATCCGCTCGACGGTGACCACCAGCACCGAACGCGGTGCCTTGCCATCGACCGTGAATGACTCTAGCAGCACAGGATCGATCGAAATCACCGCGCGCCCGTTCACCCGCATCGTCTCGGCCACGCCGGGGATCAGGAACAGCAGGGCAATGCGTGGATCCGCGACCAGGTTGCGCAGGCTGTCCAGACGGTTGTTGCCGCGACGATCGGGCAGCATCAGCGTGTGTTCATCGACCACGCGCACGAAGCCTGGTGCGTCGCCGCGCGGGGAATTGTCGAGCCCGCCGGGCCCGCTGGTGGCGAGCGAGACGAACGGCGCGGCCTCGATGAAGCGGCGATAGAACGGATGGATGTAGTCGATCTCCTTGGCGATCGACTGGGGCACCGGATCGCCGTACAGCGCGTTAAGGGTCTGCAGGTCATTGACGGTCGCCCCGGTGATGGCAGCGTCTGCCGCCGTGACCGGCGTGCAGGGCAGGGCAGGATTCATCGCGCGAGCAACCTTTCGAGCATGCCTTCATAGATGCCGGCGAGCAGTGCCGGCGTGTCGATCGACACGCGCTCGTCGACCGCGTGTGCGGTGGCATTGCGCGCGCCGAACTCGATCAGCTGGCTGCAGATGTCCTTGATGAAGCGGCCGTCCGACGTGCCGCCGGTCGTGGACACTTCAGGCGTGACGCCGGTCACGGCGCGGATCGATTCGATCGCGACCTCGACCAGGCGGCCGCGGCCGGTGTGGAAGGGTTCGCCTCCGAGTGACCAGTGCAGGTCGAACTGCAGGCCATGCCGGCGCAGGATCGACTCGAGCCGATCGCGCAGTCCGGCCGCCGTGCTGGTGGGCGCGAACCGGAAGTTGAACTGGACTTCGACGCTGCCCGGGATGATGTTGCCGGCCCCGGTGCCGGCGTGGATGTTCGACACCTGCCATGCGGTGGGCTGGAAATCCTCGTTGCCGTCGTCCCAGCGTGTGGCGGCCAGTTCGGCAAGCGCCGGTGCAAGCAGGTGGACCGGATTGGCTGCCAGGTGTGGATAGGCGATGTGTCCCTGCTTGCCCTTGACCACCAGCCTGCCGGACAGCGATCCCCGGCGGCCGTTCTTCAGCATGTCGCCGACCGCGTCGACCGATGTCGGTTCGCCGATCACGCAGAAATCGAGCTGCTCACCGCGTGCCCGCAGATGCTCGACCACGCGCACCGATCCATCGACAGCCGGCCCTTCCTCGTCCGAGGTGAGCAGGAATGCGATCGAGCCGGCAGGGTCGGGATGGCGCGCGAGGAACCGTTCACAGGCCACCACCATCGCAGCGATCGCACATTTCATGTCGCACGCGCCACGGCCGACGAGTTCGCCGTCGACGATGGTCGGCTGGAACGGCGGGGTATGCCAGGCCTCCAGCGGGCCGGTCGGCACCACGTCCGTGTGTCCCGCGAAGCAGAACAGCGGGCCTGCGCTGCCACGCCGGGCCCACAGGTTGGTGACCTTGCCCCAGGCCAGCGTCTCGACGCTGAAGCCGGCCGCGCCGAGCCGGGCCGCGAGCAGGTCCTGGCAGCCCGCGTCCTCGGGCGTGACCGAGGCGCGCGCGATCAGTTCGCGCGAAAGCTCGAGTGCGGCATCGGAAACGGCTGCGGTATTCATACGACGTCCATGTTGAACTTGAAGCTGCCGAGGTCGGAGCCTTCGGTGCGCGCCGGCACCTTTGATGGAGAGGTCGCGCTGGTGCGCGGCTCCGGCGCGGCGATCGGCTGGGTGATGTCCAGGCCCGGGCTGGACGGCTGCCCGCGTCCATTGTTGATCAGCCAGGCGAGATTGGTCGGGGAATCCGAGTTCGCCAGGGCCTCTTCCTGCGTGACCAGCCCGGACGAGAACAGCTTGAACAGCGACCGCTCGAAGGTCTGGGATCCTGGCGACATGCTCTGTTCCATCATGTCGCGGATCTGGTCGAATTCGCCCTTCTTGATCAGTTCCTGGATCGACATCGTGTTCAGCAGGGCCTCGACCGCAGGCACCAGCGACCCGTCCTTCGCCTTGAGCAGGCGTTGCGACACCACGGCACGCAGCGTCATCGACAGGTCCATCAGCAACGATGCGCGCGACTCGTGCGGGAAGAAGGTGACGATCCGGTTGAGCGCGTGATAGCTGTTGTTCGCATGCAGGGTCGAGACGCACAGATGGCCGGTCTGCGCATAGGTGATCGCATGCTGCAGCGTTTCACGGTCGCGGATCTCGCCGATCATCAGCACGTCGGGCGCTTCGCGCATCGCGCTCACCAGCGCATTGCCGTACGAGTGCGTGTCCATCCCGACTTCGCGCTGGTTGATGATGCTCTTCTTGTGGTTGAAGTTGTATTCGATCGGGTCTTCGATGGTCAGGATGTGGCCGCCGCGCGACTGGTTGCGGTAGTCGATCATCGCTGCAAGCGTGCTCGACTTGCCCGACCCGGTGGAGCCGACGATCAGTATCAGCCCGCGCTTCTCGAGGATGAGGTCGCCGATCGATGGCGGCAGCCGCAGGTCGCCGATCGAGGGAATCCGGTTCTTGACATGGCGGATCACCATGCCGACCGCGCCCCGCTGCTGGAACACGTTGACCCGGAAGCTGCCTACGTCACGCACGGCGTAGGAAAAATTCATCTCGAGCGCCTGCTCGAACGCCTGCGCCTGGGACTCGGTCATGATTTCCCAGGCGACCTTGCGCACCATCGCCGCGTCGAGCACCTGGGTGTTGATCGGCATCACGCCGCCGCTGATCTTGATGCAGATCGGCGCCCCCGCCGTGAAGAACAGGTCGGACGCCTGCTTCTCGGCCATCAGGTGGAACAGCGGGGTCAGGAACATCGCCGCAGGAGCCTCGGGTTCATGGCCGCCGGGAGGGGCGGCCGGGACGGGGCGAAATGCTGCCCGGGGATCAGTCGGCCTTGCGCTTGAGCAGGGACTTCAGGCTGCCGAACAGGGACTTGGGCGCGTCGTCTTCGACCGGGGTTTCGACGATCGGAGGCTCCGGCTCGGGCTCTTCCCGGACCGGTCGGATGCGCGCCGCGGTACGCACCGGCTGCTGGTGCTTGCCCATCAGGCGGAACTGGTTCGTCTTGCCGATCAGCAGCTTCGCGAGTTCCTCGATCAGCGGCGTATCGACTTCGTCGATCTCGTAGGTGTAGGTCACTTCGCCGAGCTTCTCGAGGTTGCGGGTGACGATCAGGATGTGACCGCGTTCCGGCACGCCTGAAATCGAGATCGAAACGGGCACTTCGGGTTCCACGGTGAAGGCGCCGCTCTGGACGTAGCCGCGCTCGCTGCGGTACTCGCGCAGGTCGAACTTGAGCGAATTGCCCCAAAGGAATTCGCGCATCCGCGTCACGAGTGCGTCCGAATCCTTCTCGAAACGCAGCTTGTGCTCGCCCACGCAGCGGGTGCGCAGCAGGACTTCCTCGAAGTAATCGACATAGTCGATCGACTTGCGCTTGGCGGAGATCGCGTAGTCGGCCTGGCGCATGTCCTCGAGCACGCTCGAGGGCTCGATATAGAAGTAGCGGATGACCTCGGGGCGGATCGTGTTGAGCGAGTTCACGAGCTCGTTCAGATGCTGATAGATCGCCTTCAACCGCTCGTGGATCTCGCGGAAGTAATGGTCTTGCAGTGCGGAACCCGACTGCTGCCGCTTGCGCAGCACTTCAGCCTGATTCTTGAGATCGTCGAGCAGCGACATGCAGGAGGGAGGCCGAGCCAGGATTGCGAACAACGGGATTGTGCCAACACCCGTCGTGTTTGCAAAGCAAAGTGCAAGTATCGTGCCGGTCACGCGCCTCGCGCCACCGGCGGCGGGTGTTTCAGACGCCGCGCAGCAATTCGTTGATGCTGGTCTTGGCCCGTGTCTGGGCGTCCACGCGCTTCACGATGACTGCACAGTACAGGCTGTGGCTGCCGTCGGGGGCAGGCAGCGAACCCGGCACCACCACGGAACCTGCCGGAATTCGGCCATAAGTGACATTCTTCGTCTCGCGATCGAAGATGCGGGTGCTCTGGCTGATGAACACCCCCATCGACAGCACCGAGCCTTCCTCGACGATGACACCTTCGACCACCTCGGAGCGGGCGCCGATGAAGCAGTTGTCCTCGATGATCGTCGGGTTGGCCTGCAGGGGTTCCAGCACGCCGCCGATCCCGACGCCCCCCGAAAGGTGCACGTTGCGGCCGATCTGGGCACAGGACCCCACCGTCGCCCAGGTGTCCACCATCGTGCCGTCGCCGACATAGGCGCCGATGTTCACGAAGGACGGCATCACCACCACGTTCTTGCCCAGGTAGGCCCCGCGCCGCACCGTCGCGGCGGGCACCACCCGGAAGCCCCCGTCCGCGAAAGCCTTGGCATCGTAGCCGGCGAACTTGGAGTCGACCTTGTCGTAGAACTTCATCGCGCCGGCATCCAGCACTGCGTTGTCCTGAAGGCGGAAGGAAAGCAGAACCGCCTTCTTGACCCACTGGTGCACGACCCAGTCGCCCGAGGCTTTCTCCGCCACGCGCAGCGTGCCGCTGTCCAGCCCGTCCAGCACCTCTTTCACGGCATCGGCCACCTTGCGATCCGAGCCGGGTGAAAGCTCGGTGCGGCGCTCCCATGCGGCTTCTATCAGGGTCTGCAAGTCGGTGTTGGGCATGGTACGGCTCCGGATGGTGACAGGTTGCGGAAAAGGGCAGGTCAGGGATGGGGGTGCGCAGTGGCCGGCTGTCTGCCGTGCACGAACGCGGCCAGTCGGGTAGCGGCCTCGACGCATTCCTGAACTGGTGCGACCAGCGCGGCGCGCACCCGTCCGAGGCCGGGGTTGATCCCGTGCGCTTCACGCGCGAGGTAGCTCCCGGGCAGCACGGTGACCGCCTGCTCGCGGTACAGGTCACGCGCGAAGTCGGTGTCTGCCCCGGGGGTCTCGATCCAGAGGTAGAAGCCGCCGTCCGGACGCTGTACCGGCATCGCCGGTGCGAGCACGTCCAGCACTGCATCGAACTTCTCGCGATACATGCGGCGGTTCTCCACCACATGGGTCTCGTCTGTCCAGGCAGCGATGCTGGCGGCCTGGATCGTGGGACTCATCGCGCATCCATGGTAGGTCCGGTAGAGCAGGAAGCGTTCGATGATCGCTGCATCGCCGGCGATCAGCCCGGATCGCATCCCCGGGCAGTTCGACCGCTTGGACAGGCTGCCCAGCACCACCAGCCGCGGGAAACCGGCGCGCCCGAGCGCCTGCGCCGCACCCAGGCCACCGAGCGGTGGAAGCGCGTCGTCGAAGAAGATCTCGGAGTAGCACTCGTCCGAGACGATGACGAA
>JBIITW010000374.1:0-2601 GCA_044340265.1 Burkholderiales bacterium
TGTCTACTACGACGAAGACGGCAAGGTGCCGCTGCTCGGGTGCGTCCGCCAGGCCGAGCACCGGATGGAGGATGCCCCTGCCCCGCACGTCTACCTGCAGGGCGACGGCTTCGCCGACTACAACCGCGCGGTGCGCGACCTGGTGTTCGGTGCGACCAGCCCGGTGGTGACCGAAGGCCGCGTGGTCACGGTGCAGTCCCTGGGCGGCACCGGCGGACTGAAGATCGGCGCCGACTTCCTCAAGCGCTTCGCGCCGGGCGCAAAGGTGTACATCAGCGATCCGAGCTGGGAGAACCACCGCGGGCTGTTCGAGGCTGCGGGGTTCCAGGTCGAGAGCTATGCCTACTACGACGTGGCCACGCGCGGCGTCGCATTCGATCGGATGGTCGCCGACCTCGAGAAGATGCCCGCGGGTTCGATCGTCGTGCTGCATGCCTGCTGCCACAACCCGACCGGCGCCGACCTCAGTCGCGACCAGTGGACGAAGGTGATCGACGTCGTGAACAGCCACAGCCTGATCCCGTTCCTCGACATTGCCTACCAGGGTTTTGGCGACGGACTGGACGCCGATGGCGAGGTGGTGCGGCGGTTTGCCGCGACTGGCGGCCCGTCGATCGTCGCCAACTCGTTCTCCAAGTCGTTCTCGCTCTACGGCGAGCGCATCGGTGCGCTGTCGGTGGTGACCACGTCCAAGGAAGAGGCCGGGCGCGTGCTCAGCCAGCTGAAGCGCGTGATCCGCACCAACTATTCCAACCCCGCCGCGTTCGGCGCGAAGATCGTCGCCAGCGTGCTGAATTCGGGCGACGGTCGTGTCCAGTGGGATGGCGAGCTCGCGCACATGCGCGACCGCATCAAGTCGCTGCGTCGGCAACTGGTCGAGAAGCTGAAGGCGCGCGTGCCGGATGCCGATTTCGATTTCGTGATCGAGCAGCGCGGCATGTTCTCCTATTCCGGCCTCACCGCCGAGCAGGTGCACCGGCTGCGTGACGAGTATTCGATCTATGCGATCGACACCGGCCGGATCTGTGTCGCTGCGCTCAATGCGCGCAACCTCGACTATGTCGCGGATGCGATCGCGGCGGTATTGAAGAAATGAGCCAACCTGGCGCGGGCGGTCGACAAGTGGATTGACCGCCCGCGGCGGGTTCGCTATATTCGTGGGCTTGCCTGTTCCCCGATAGCTCAGTCGGTAGAGCGACGGACTGTTAATCCGCAGGTCCCTGGTTCGAGCCCAGGTCGGGGAGCCAAGTAAATCAAGAGGTTAGCTGCGTCATGCCGCTAATCTTTTTTTTGCCCAGCATCCGTGTAACGGTGGGTGTAAGACGACTTCGGCCTTCCCCACAGCCAGAGCGCGTCGTCATCCATCCGGCGCGGTGCCTCTGTTGGCGCGGTGCGGTTCTTCGCCAGCAGGCCGTTGGTCGTCGGGCGCTCTACTGGGTCAGCCAGCGCAGCCTCAAACTGCGCAGCCGGTACGTCGGCAAGCTGCTGCCAGCGACGACGGGCCGTGCGTTCGATCACGCCTGCGGAATCCAAGGCTGCGCGATAGTCGGAAGGTGCGGCAACGGTTGCCGGACCTTGTTGCTCATGCGACCAGACTCGCTAGCGGGCGTCCTCTGCAATTCCCGCATCAACTCCCCCGCCCGCCTCTCAGCCCTCTCAGCCCGCAGCCGTGTCTGTGTAACCCTGCCCGGGTAACCCCCCCGTTTTCCGTACCCGTCAGAAGTAGACCTACGCGGCCATGGCCAGCCGCTGTTTCGGGGTGATGCCGCCCAAGGCCATGTTCGGGCGTTCGTGATTGCAGGACCACATCCATCGCGTGGCGAAGTCCTGCACTTCAGCGAGATCGTCGAAGTGATACTGGGTCAGCAACTCGTAGCGCACAGTCCGGTTGAATCTCTCGACGTATGCGTTCTGTTGCGGCTTGCCAGGCTGGATGTATTCGATCCTGATCGAGTGCTTCGCAGCCCAAGCCTGTAGTTCGCCGCTGATGTATTCCGGCCCGTTGTCGCACCGGATCACAGCAGGCGTGCCACGTCATTGGATCACCTGCTCCAGACTGCGGATCACGCGCAGCGCCGGCAGGGAGAAATCCACGTCGATGGCCAGGGCCTCCCGGTTGAAGTCATCGATCAGGTTGAACAGCCGGATGCACCGGCCGTCGCTGAGCTGGTCGTGCATGAAATCCATCGACCACACCTGGTCCAACGCCTGCGGCACCGTAAGCGCCTCGGGTTTCTCACGCACCATGCGCTTCTTCGGCCGAATCCGCAGGTTCAGTTCGAGGGCTCGATAGATCCGATAGACCCGCTTGTGATTCCATCCGTAGCCCTTTACGTTTCGTGGGTACAGAAAGCTCAGGCCAAACCCCCAGTTGCGATTGTTCTCTGTGATGCGGACCAGCCAGTCGGCGATCTGGGTGTTCCCCGCTTGCAGCTTGGGCTGGTAGCGATAGCAGCTTTCCCTGATCCGGAACGCCACTCAGGTCAGCGTGATCGGCATCCCCTTCTCGGCGACCGCTCGAGCGGCCATCTCACGCCGCTGAGATGGCCTCACCACTGGCCCACTTCTCGTGGTACGGGCGCTTCTGGTCGCCGTGTAGCT
>JBIITW010000375.1:0-2595 GCA_044340265.1 Burkholderiales bacterium
AACAGCTGGAAGCCCAGTTCGGCGGCCGCCGCCTGCCCGAGGGCTGCCGCCAGTGCGAGCGGCACCGGCGGCCGGGCCAGTGGCAGCACGGTCACGTTCGGCTGCGCCAGTTGTCCCGCGATCAGGTGCGTCAGCGGCGTCGCCCATTTGCCGACCGGATCGCGCGCGCCGATCCAGCGCTTCGCTTCGCTGCTGACCCAGGCGACGCCGACCAGGAAACGCAGGTGCACCGACTCGTCGGCCGAAGGCAGCACGATCGGTGCGGGTTCGAAGCCGGGCGCCAGTCGCGCCAGCGTGTCGACCTGCGCCCGGGCCAGTTCGCCGCAGCCGATGGCCTCGAGGCGATCGGCCGTGCACAACGCGTTGCCGAGCGAGAAGCGCTGCACGTCGCCGAGCGCCGCATGTTCGGACAGCAGCGCACAGACCGCATCGATGTCCGGCAGCGCACCGCTGAGGATCGCCCCCTCGCGGCCGCCGGTGACGATGACCAGCGGCAGCGCGAACAGGCGCGCACCGATCTCGCCGGTGGCCAGTGGCGCCTCGGAGGCCTCGCCTGCCCGCTGCATCAGGCAGGCGTATTCCGCCGCCGAGCCGGCCGCGGACAGCGAAGCAGCGACCGCGGCATCGTCGCCGTCGGCGTAACAGGCGCGGATCGCGGACAGCAGCACGTCGTTGTGCACCGATCGTGCGATCGGGTCGCCGGTGGCCAGCGAAGCCCTTGCGAGTTCCAGGAGGCGGTCAGGTGCGCCGCGTGCCGGATAGCGCCGCGGGTCGGGCAGCGTGTTCATGGGTCGGGACCGCGATGCGGGATGAAGGACGGGACCCGATTATAGGGGGGTCCCCCGCGCCCCGGCCCCGTGGCATCAAATGCCCGGGCTGCCCGCGAACATGCGCATGTCCTCCGCCGAATCGATCGTCAACGCAGCCGCATGGATGCGCGCGGCCATCGCCTCGCCCCAGATGGGCGTGCCGATCGCCATGAACTTGTCGTGGAACTCGGCGCGGTCGACCGGGTTGCCCGGCTCGCCGCGCATCACCTCGCAGTGGCCGGACAGCCGGCTGCCGTCGTTCATGACCAGCACCACGTCGCATGGCTGGCGTGCCGGCCATGCCGCCGTGTAGGCCGCATCCTCGGTCAGCTGCACCCGCCGGGCGAGGTCGAGGATCACCGGATCGGCGGCCGCGGCTTCATCGAAGCACTCCAGGCCGTGGCTGCGATGGACCAGCACGCTCGCCAGTGCGAAGGGCGTCGAGAAACGGGTGGCGAACGCATTGCGGATGTCGGTGCGGTTCAGGTAGGCCGCGAACTGGAACGCCCGGACTTCGATGCGCGCGACATCGGCCGCCAGCACCGGACGCGGCGCGCTCGCCAGTGCATCGCGCAGCGCGTCGATCGCCGCATGCACCGGCCGCCCGCACGGATAGAGCTTGATGTAACCGTCGGCCAGCAGCCAGCGGCTGCCCAGTCCGGCCACCACCGCATCCGGACGGAAGTTGTCGAACAGGATCTCGTTGCAGGTGGGTGTGATGCCGTCGAACGGCGCAGTGAAGCCGGCCTCGATCAGGCGCAGCGCCATCTGGCCCATCTGCGCGCTGTGCGCGGCATACCAGTTGCGCAGCGTCGCACCATCCTTCATCGTCATCCGGTTGCCGGCGATCGGCGTCGATCCGGCGAGGCTGATCAGTTCACGCAGCCGGTCCCGCGGCAGTCCGCTCAGCCGGGCCACGGCGATCGCGGCGCCGACCACGCCATAGGTGCCATGGGGATGCACGATCATCCGCTGGTCGCAGGCGCTGCCGATGCGTCCCGCGACCTCGTAGCCGATCGCGCACGCCTCGAGGAATGCCCTTCCGCTGGCGCCCCGCTGCTGGGCCACTGCCAGCGCCGCGGGCAGCACCTGGATGCCGGGATGGCCGTTGGCCTCCAGGTTGCCCTCGTCGATCTCGAGCCAGCAGCCGGCGGCGGCATTCAACGCGGAGGCCTCGATCGGGCCACAGCGCTGGCCGGTGCCCACGATCATGGCGTGGCCGCCCCCGCTCTCCGCGAGCTGGCGCGCGACGAGGGCCTTCATCTCGGGCTGCTGCATGCCGGCGGCGAACGCAACCAGCGTGTCGGCGAAGATGGCCCGCAGGTGCTCGAGCGCGGCCACGGGCACGTCGTCGAGCCGGGTACCGTCGACGAAGTCGACCAGGGTGTCGAGGTAATCGCTCATCTGACGCCCATCCGTGTCCAGTCCTGCTTGCGGAAAATCGCCCGAGGGAAGAAGCTTGCCACCGGTCGCGATTATGCCATCCAGGCCATCGCTGCCCGGACGCCTCCTGTCTTTCCGCCTTCCGCCTCCCCGTCTGCCGTCTGCCGTCTGCCGCCTTTCGTCGCCGTGCCAACAGCTTCCGTGCTCCCTTCAGCGATGCCGATGACCGCCCACACGCCGATCGGGCAACGACTCGCCTTCGCGCTTGAATCACGGCTGCGGCGGCGGCGCGGGCGTCTCGACCGGCTCGAGCTCGCGCTGGTGCATTCGGTCGCGGCCGGCACCGGCTGGACGACCGACTGGCGCGTGCGGGCGCTGGTCGAGGGCCTGCGCGGCGCCGAGG
>JBIITW010000164.1:0-10560 GCA_044340265.1 Burkholderiales bacterium
GATGGTCGAGCGCGATCTGCGACATCCGGCGGATCACCTCTTCGCTGCGGTCGAGCGTGGCGCCGTCGGGCAGCTGCGCGAAGCCGATCAGGTAGCCCTTGTCCTGCGCCGGCACGAAGCCGTCGGGCACCCGCTGGAACAGCACCACGGTGCAGCCGATCAGCACCGCATAGACCACCAGCGACAGCGACTTGCGGCGGACGATGCGCGCCACGCCGCCGGAGTAGCGGTCGGACGCACGGGCGAACATCCGGTTGAACGGCCGGAAGATCCAGCCGAACAGCGTGTCGATCAGCCGGCCGAACCAGTCCTTGCGCGCATCGTGCGGCTTGAGCAGGATCGCCGCCAGCGCCGGCGACAGGGTCAGCGAATTGATCGCCGAGATCACGGTGGAGATCGCGATGGTCAGCGCGAACTGGCGGTAGAACTGCCCGGACAGGCCCGAGATGAAGGCGATCGGGATGAACACCGCGCACAGCACCAGCGCGATCGCGATGATCGGGCCACTGACTTCCTCCATCGCCCGGTGCGCCGCATCGCGTGGCGACAGACCGTTCTCGATGTTGCGCTCGACGTTCTCGACCACCACGATCGCATCGTCGACCACGATGCCGATCGCCAGCACCAGGCCGAACAGCGACAGCGCGTTGATCGAGAACCCGGCGGCCAGCATCACCGCGAAGGTGCCGACCACCGACACCGGCACCGCGATCAGCGGGATGATCGAGGCGCGCCAGGTCTGCAGGAACAGCACCACCACCAGCACCACCAGCAGCACCGCCTCGACCAGGGTGCGCACCACTTCCTCGATCGACGCACGGGTGAACTGCGTCGGGTCGTAGACGATCGAGTAGTCCATGCCCTCCGGGAAGTTCTTCTTCAGCTCCGCCATCG
Source organism: Burkholderiales bacterium (assembly GCA_044340265.1). Classification (GTDB taxonomy): domain Bacteria; phylum Pseudomonadota; class Gammaproteobacteria; order Burkholderiales; family CAIKXV01; genus CAIKXV01. The sequence continues at coordinate 895 of JBIITW010000164.1, forward strand.
TGCGGCGGATGCTGTTGGACAGTTCGAGCGAGTTCGAACCCGGCGCCTGGAAGATCGGTATCGCCGCCGCCGGCTTGTTGTTGAGCAGGCTGCGCAGGGCGTAGTCGCCGGCCGACAGTTCGATGCGGGCGACATCGCGCAGGCGCACGATCGACCCGTCGCTGCCGGTCCTGACCACGATCTCGCCGAACTCCTCCTCGCTGGTCAGGCGGCCGCGCGCATTGACCAGCAGTTCGAATGCCGCCGCGCCGGTGGCCGGCTGGCTGCCGACCACGCCTGCGGCGACCTGCACGTTCTGCTCGCGGATCGCACGCACCACGTCGCTCGCGGCCATGCCGCGCGAGGCGACCTTCGACGGGTCGAGCCAGATGCGCATCGCATAGTCGCCGCCGCCGAACAGCAGCACCTGGCCCACGCCCTCGACGCGCGAGAGCACGTCCTTCACGTTCAGCACCGCATAGTTGCGCAGGTACAGCGTGTCGTAGCGGTTGTCCGGCGACACCAGGTGCACCACCATCGTCAGGTCGGGCGAGGCCTTCTGCGTGGTGACACCGAGCGTGCGCGTGACCTCGGGAAGGCGGGGCAGCGCCTGCGACACGCGGTTCTGCACCTGCACCTGCGCCTGGTCGATGTCGGTGCCGACCTTGAAGGTGACGGTCAGCTGCAGCGCGCCGCTCGCGGTCGATTGCGAGCTCATGTAGAGCATGTTCTCGACGCCGTTGATCGCGTCCTCGAGCGGCGAGGCCACGGTCTCGGCGAGCACCTTCGGGTTCGCGCCGGGGAACTGCGCGCGCACCTGCACCGACGGCGGCACCACCTCGGGATACTCCGAGATCGGCAGGAACCAGACCGCGATCGCGCCGGCGACGAAGATCAGCAGTGAGACGACCGACGCGAGGATCGGGCGATCGATGAATACCTTCGAGAGATCCATCGTGCGCTACTTCTTCGCCGCCGGGGCGGGCTTCGGCCGTTCCTTCGGATCCATCGGCACCGTGGTGGGCTGCACCTTCATTCCCGGACGCACCCGCTGCAGGCCCTCGACGATGATCGTCTCGCCCGGCTTCACGCCTTCGCGCACCACGCGCAGGCCGTCATGCACCGGCCCGAGCCTGACCTCGCGGTACTGCGTGCCGCCATCGGGGCCGACCGCGAGCACGAAGCGACGGTTCTGGTCGGTGCCTACCGCACGGTCGTCGATCAGCGCAGCCGGATAGGTGCCGCTGCCGACCACGCGTACCCGGGCGAACAGCCCCGGCGTGAACCGGCCGTCGCGATTGTCGATCACGGCGCGCGCATGGATGGTGCCGGTCTGAGGGTTCAGGCGGTTGTCGACGAATTCGACGACGCCCTTCGTGGAATAGCCCTGCTCGTTCGCAAGGCCGACCTCGACCGGCGTGCCCGAGCGCCGCGGCGCACCCGGCGCGCCGCGCCGGGCCATGCCGCTGAAGCGCAGGAAGACCTGCTCATCGGCTTCGAAAGTGACGTACACCGGGTTCACCTTGACCAGCGTCGTCAGCACCGTCTGCCCGGCGGTGACGAAGTTGCCGGCGGTCACCTCGGCGCGGCCGCTGCGGCCGGAGATCGGCGCGACCACGCGTGTGTAACCGAGGTTGAGCTTCGCACTGGCCAGGCTCGCCTCTGCAGAACGGACCGCGGCTTCAGTGTCCTTCTCGCTCGCGATGCGCTCGTCGGACTCCTGGCGTGAGACTGCGCCCGATTCGACCAGCTTGTCGGTGCGCAGCCGCTCGTTGCGCGCAAGGTCTGCACGGGTACGCGCCCGCGCCAGTTCAGCCTCGGCGCGCCGGACCTCTACCTGGAAGGGTTCCGGATCGATCTCGAACATCACCGCGCCCTGCCCGACATCGCTGCCCTGGGTGAACACGACGCGCTGCAGGTAGCCCGACACGCGCGGACGAAGCTCGACACGCTCGACCGCCTCGATGCGGCCGACGAACTCGTCCCAGTCGCTGACCGTCTTCTCGACCACCTGCGCGACGGTGACCGGCATCGCAGGTGGCGGGCCTCCCTTGCCGGCGGGCACGGCGGCACCCTTGCCTTCGCCGGACGGGCCGCATGCCGCAAGCAGCATGGCTGCACCGCAGGCGGCAAGCCACGCCGCGTTCCTACGACCATCCCCCGCTGAACCCATCAAGCCCCCATGACGGCCGACCCTCGTGCGATGGACTTGCGGATGCATGTCTTGCTGGACGATCGGCGCGACCCCATTATGCTTTCCGCAAATGATGTTTCGCAACGAGTTACCGGGCAGTAACCCGAAACCGCCGGACAGCTGTCCGGCGAAGGCCGTTGGTCAGTTCTGCTTCGGCACCAGCAGCGGTGCCGCAAACGCCTTTTCGAAGAACTCGAACATCCGCGTGGACGAGTCTGTCGTTATCGCCCTGTCGTATTGATACAGGACATCGTTGCCGCGGGCGTCCGTCTTGCGGAATCCGTGCAGATGCGCGCAGTCCCAGCAGTGGTGGCCACCCGGGTACACGTGCCACTGCACCGGGGCACCGGCTGCACGCGCGGCCTCCAGACGCGGCACGCAATCCGCCGGCGGCGTCTCCGTGTCTCTGTCGCCCATCAGGACGAGCAGCGGGGTGACGATATCTGCGTTGACGACCTCGTACGGCGCCTGGCCCGGCGGCTTCAGCGTGAAGCATCCCGGATAGAACGCGACGACCGCAGCGAACCGGTCGCCGGACGAAAGCGCCTCCGACCAGCTCTTGCTGGCGCCCATCACGCCGGCCATCGCGCCCCATGAAAACCCGGCGAGCGCGACCCTCTTCGGGTCTACGAAGTCGAGCCTGCGCAGATGGTCAAGCGCCTGGAAGGCGTCGCGTGCGCCGCGGAAGAAGTTCACGCCCGCCCGAGGCCCTTCGCACACCGAATCGACTCCGCGCGGGGCGAGACTGTCGAGCAGCAACACCACGTACCCCCGGTTCACCGCGGCACGAGCCCAGTCGAGCATGGAGGCATTCGGCTTCTTCGGCGGCAGTCCGAGCCCACCGCACTGATGGTGGAGCACAACGGCAGGAAAGGGGCCCGCCCCTGCGGGCCGGAACAGCGCCATCCGCGGTTGGGTGAACGCCGACAACGGGACCGCTTCCCATGGCAGCTCCAGGTCCGGCGCGAAGCTCGCTCCCTTGCGCATCTGCTCTGCAGTGCGCTGCGCAGAAGCCTGTGTGCCTGTGAGCAGGGCGATGGCCAGAGCGAACGAGGCCGTCAGCGACAGTCGGAACTGCCTCGGCGCACGGGACGGGCGGACGGCGTTCATTCGTAGCCTCCATGTTCACGCGACGCGGCGCAGCGCGGTACTTGGTACAGGTTTCCCGATCCGGTACGGTCTGGCGGGCACGCCTGCCACCGGGCTGCGGAACTCCACCGACGCATGAAAAACCAGCAGAAAAGCGACCGGCTCGTAAACATGGCCTTTCTCCGACTGCACCCCCGTGGTCAGGTGGCGTTGCCCTTGCGACGCGAGAACGCGAACAGCCCCACCAGGCCGGTACCGAACAGCCAGACTGCTGCCGGCACGGGGATCACGGATGTGCCGCTGCCGACAGCCGTCAGCGCGCCGTACTCCAGCTGATCGAAGCCAACGGTGCCGCTGTCGCCACTGATCATCACCGAGTGAATGCCTGCGATGTTGAATTGCAGTACCGGACCGGCCACGCCGAACACCTTGTCGTCCGTGTCGCTCGTCGACCCGAGCACGTTGCCTGCAGCGTCGTAGGCGGTGGCGAAAACGCTTCCACCCGGGAGCGGAAACCAGTCACCCTGAATCCTGAAGGAACCGGTGACCGCCCTGATCGACGTGTTGCCAGTATCGAAAAACGAGATCGTGATCGGGGTTGTGTAGCTCAAGGCCCCACCGGACGAGGCGCCTCCGATGACGTTCCGGTTGCTTGCCGTAGGATTGCCGATGCCATGGTCCACCAGGGCAGCATATCCAGCCTGCGATGTGAACGAGACGCCGCTCGACGCCAGGTACTGGTCTGTCAGCCGACTCCCGGTCGGAACCGGAATACCCGGCGAGTTCAGCATCGGGGTCAATCCGCCGGGCAACTCCTCGAAGGTGATCACCGTTGCAGCGTGAGCAGATGCGGAAAGGCCGACTGCGAGGCAGACCGCAGAGATGTTCTGTGCTGTCGACATGCGTTTCTTCATGGTGGCCTCCATCAGGGAAAAGGTTGATTGGGGCGCATCCCGAATCGTAAACCGGTAACCCTTGCCCGCGCAGGAACCGACTCACGGAATCGGCTCACGCGCTGGTCCGAACGCACTGACGCGAACGCAGGAAGATTCCTGCTCGCGGCCTTCCTGCCTGACCGGCCGAAAGCGGGTTCGAAACACGTGACTGATCCCGCGACGCTGGCGCCGGGTCGGGCCCGGTGCCCGCGCGGTTGGCTCAGGCCGCCGAAGCGCATCGCCTTTGCGTGCTGGAGTGACCGAGGGCGTGACCACCGCGCTCGATCGACGAGGGTAAGCTCTGGCGCATGACCTCCACATTCGCCGAGTCCGGGGCTTTCTTCGCCGCGCACTGGAAGCCGATCCTCACGGTCGCCTACCTCGCGTGGGCGGTCGCCGTGATCGTCGGACTCATCCTGGCCAGGCGCTCGTCGGCGGCCACATTGGCATGGGCGCTCGCGCTGCTCGCACTGCCCTACGTCGGCGCCGCGATCTACCTCTTCTTCGGCCCGCGCCGGCTCCACCGCAAGAAGCTGCGCTACACGCATGCGCGGCGCCAGATCGGACAGTTCGCGCCGGGGCTGGGCGCAACGGTCGGCGGCGCCATGGGCGAGGCGATCCGCGTGCGCTATCGCCAGCTCGCCCGCCTGGCCACCGAACTCGGTCAACCGGCACCGCTGCGCGCCGACGAACCGGTGACGCTCTACATCGACGGCGACGACTGCTACGCGGCGATCGAGGCGGCCATCCGCGCCGCCACCGATCATGTGCACGTGGAGTACTACATCTGGGACCCGGGCCGCGCCGGCGACCGGTTGCGCGATGCGCTCGCCGAGCGCGCCCGGGCCGGCGTGAAGGTGCGGCTGCTGCTCGATGACGTCGGCTCGGGCGGCGCAAGCGACGATTACTTTTCGACACTGACCCGCGCGGGCGGCGAGCTCGCCTGGTTCAACCCGCTACGCATCTCGCGGTTCAAGCCGACGCTCCTCAACTTCCGCACCCATCGCAAGATCGTGGTGGTCGACGGCAGGATCGGCTTCATCGGCGGCATGAACGTGAGTGACGTGCAGTCGAGCGAAGTGTCGACATTCTCCGGCACGCGCGCCAAGGGCAGTACGCTCGAATGGCGCGATACCCACATGCGCATCGTCGGCGCACCGGTGGGCGCGCTGCAGCGTGTGTTCCTGGATGACTGGGCGTTCGCCTTCGGCACGTGCAAGGTGGAACCTACGCACTTCCCGGCCAGCGAGCGCGACCCGACCGGCCCGAGCGTGCAGATCATCGCCTCGGGACCGGACGACTCGGTGTTCGCGATCCAGCAGTTCAAGTTCGCCGCCATCGCGAGCAGCCGGCAGTCGCTTTCGATCACCACGCCCTACCTGGTGCCCGACGAAGCGACACTCTCGGCGATAAAGTCTGCGGCACTTCGGGGTGTCAACGTACGCATGCTGGTGCCGAAGCAGGGTGACTCGAAGCTGGTGACGGCAGCCGGGCGCAGCTACTACGACGAACTGGTCGCAGCCGGGGTCGTGCTCTTCGAGTACGGTCCGGCGATGCTGCACGCCAAGACGATGGTCATCGACGACACCGTCGCGGTCGTGGGGACCGCCAATCTCGACAACCGCAGCTTCCGCCTCAACTTCGAGGTGATCGCGGTGGTGTATGACGCGGCTGCCGCCGAGCAGCTCGTCGCGATCTTCGATCGCGACCTGCGCAGCGCAGTGCGCTACAGGCCGCCGACGACGAAGCGCCCGATCGGCGAGCGGTTGATGTTCGGGGTAGCGAGGCTTGTGTCGCCGCTGCTGTAGTTCGAGGCCCTTGCCTGGACCGGGATCTCAGGGCCCACGCACCTCGCGCCGGGTTGCACGGCGCTGGCCCCGCAGCCGTCGCCAACCGATGACAACAGCCGTGATGCTCGCGGCGAACCCACCGACGCTCGCCGACACGATGACCACGTCCCAGACCGGTCGAGCCGTGTACAGACCGGGGAAGTCAAGGCTGTGCAGCGCGTTGAACAGCCAGCGGTAGGCGCGACGCGAGCGATCCATGCGGTCGACGACGCGTCCGGTCGCCGGATCGATGTGATACCAGGTCGCTGCAGGGTCATCGAAGCGAACCCTCAATACCGGCAGCACGCGCAAGCCCCGGCGCGAATAGTGATACGTGTCGTAGCGATCGAGCATCGACCATTCGACGATCCGGTAGCCGGGCATCAGGCTTGTCGCGGCTTCGACGAGCGTGGAGACCGGGATCGCGGGCAGCGCTGTGCAGGGCTGCCCAGCGCGTATCGCCCGAGTGGTGCCGACCACTGAACGTTCGATCAGCCACATCGTGCCCGAGACGAACGCCAGGTCGATCTCGGCAGTCGGGGCAGTAGACGCAGATGGCGCTCCCGGACCGTCGCACCTGCCGCTGCGTGATCGAGCGCCGTCGGTCGCTGACACATCGACCGCAGACCAGGCAAGAGCCTCGAGCCCGCGTATGCCCGAGAAAGCAACCAAGGCATCGCGCGTCGGGGTCGGTGTCGCGAAAACCCGCCCGGGATTCATCGACAGCAGCCCGCTCGCGATCCAGGCAACGATGAACAAGGCGAACACGAGGCTGGTCCAGTGATGCCACGCCATCCAGCCACGGTAGGGGGAGACGACGCCACCGCTGGCGCGGCGCCGCCACCGCATGCGCCATACGCCGAGCACCGCGCCCGTGGCCGCCGCCGCCAGCGCGCCCGCCGATACCCAGATGACCGTCCGCCGCCACGCTTCCGGGCGTTCACGCAGGATTGTCGGATAGATCCAGTGCGGAACCGATCCAAGCCAGTTCCAGAAGCGCTCGTTGCGTGTCGTGTCACGCACGACTTCACCGGTGCGACCAGACACATAGAGGACCGTACCCGGCGCATCGGCCATGGCCACCCTGTACAGCGGTCGGTGCGCATCGAGGACCTGGGGAACCGTCCACTGATCGTTGTGGATACGCGTGATCCCGGAAGGATCCGCGCCACTCCCCGAGCGCGCTGCAAAGGCACTGGCCACAAGCGACGCGACCTCGGCGTCGACGCCAGCAATCAGTGCGCCGCTGCTCGCGTCCACCACGCTCCAGCGACCGCTCCAGTCCAGGAAACGGTAAACCGGCCGCTCCAGCAACATGCCCAGACGCGCCTCGCGTGGAAACTCCACCAGGCCAGCTGCGGACAAGGCCTGCGCAGGCAGGATACGCACGGTCTCGGCGTTCAGTGGGAGCAGGCCGCCGACACGCTCAGGCTCGGTCAATCGCGGGTAAGGGACATAGATCATGACCACGCCCGAAGCAAACCAGGTCGCGAACAACAGGCAGAACGCGACACCCAGCCACCGGTGCAGCAGGATCAGCCAGCGCTTCATCGATGACCGCACCGCAGGCGCGACACACACTTGCATGTCCCGGCGCCGAACTGCTATCTTCAATATATGCACCTTAGTTGCATTAAGGAAACGCGATCCTATCTCAACCTGATGCCTGCCGCGAATGTTCGCGGTGTTCGCTGGCTGGAAGCCAGGCCGTCAAACCTGCCCCGGAACGCCCTTCCCATGCCAAAGCCCATCCTGCGCGGTCTCAGCCGCCATTCACAGTACGCCTTGCTGCTGCTCGCGCTGCCGTCACTCGCCCACTCACAGGAACGTTCACTGAAGGAAGTGGAGATCCGCGGGACGCGCGCCACCGAGCGCATCGAACTGGACCAACCAAGCGCCGTTGGCAGCCGAATCGGGCTCACCCCGCGCGAGACGCCGGCGAGCGTGGAAATCCTCGATCAGGAAACGATCCAGCGCCTGGGCGCGCGCACGCTCACCGAAGCCATGGCCCTGGCCGCAGGCGTCACGACCGGCGTTCCCGGGGGTGCGCCGGGAGTGGTTTCGATGCGTGGCTTCACGGGAAACGCCATCACCTACCTTTTCGACGGCACCCGGATCCAGGGCGCCTCGATGACTGCGCGGCCGATGGACTCCTGGAACTTCGAGCGGGTCGAGATCCTTCGCGGCCCGGCCTCGGTGCTCTATGGCGAGGGCGCGCTCGTAGGCGCGATGAACTTCGTTCCCCGCCGCCCCAACCGGGAGGTCGCGACCGCTGAAGCGCTGGTCAGCTACGGAAGCTTCGACACACTGCGCACCGCAGCAGGCATCGGCGGGGCACTCGGCAAATCAAGCGCGTTTCGCATCGACTTCAGCCGAAACGCCACCGGCGGCTTCATCGACCGGACGCGCGGCGAGATGCTCAATCTGACGAGCGGTGTGAGCACCGATTTCGGCAGCGGGGTGCGACTCGATCTGTCATTCGACTACGCGAAGGACGATTTCCAGGGCTATTGGGGCACCCCGATCATTCCCGCGTCGGTCGCACGCAACCCGACCGGTCTGGTCAATGACGCGCGGGGTTGGGTGTTCGACCGTGCGCTCGAGCGGACTAACTACAACGTGACCGACAACGTTTTTCGCAGTGATTCAGTGATCGGCCGGGCGAAACTCACATGGCGCGCAAGCGAGGCCATCACGCTTCGCAACGAGTTCTACTATTACAAGTCGGATCGACGGTGGAAGAACGCCGAGGTATACACCTTCAACACCGGGGCGAACCTGATGGACCGCTCCCTGGTGCAGATCGACCACGACCATACGCTGGTAGGCAACCGGCTTGATCTGACCCACCGCGGCGAGCTGTTCGGCCTGCGCAACCGGTTCGTCGGCGGTGCTGAATTCAGCTTCACCCACTTCACCAACCCGCGCCGATTCAGCAACGGAAATCCGGTTGCAATGCGCACCAGCGTCTTCGATCCGGCGCCGGGCTTCTATCCGGGTGATCCTGCGCTCTTCTCGGGCGCCGGCAATCAGACGGACTTCACCACCAAGATTCCCGTCTACTCGGTGTTCGCGGAGAACGCGATCAACCTGAGCCCTGCCTGGATCGCGCTCGCGGGCGTGCGTCATGAGAGCATCACGGTCGATCGCACGGTGGTCGATCTCGCCCCGGGTGTCGCCAGACAGGAATTCTCGAGGACCTACTCGCCGACCTCCTGGCGACTGGGTACGGTCTACAGCATCACGCCCACGACACAGCTGTACGGTCAGTACAGCAACGCGGTCGCTCCAGTAGCCACGGTACTGCTGATCTCCCAGGCCAACTCGCTGTTTCCACTGACCCGCGGCACGGCGTTCGAGGTCGGCATGAAGCAGAGTGTCCTGGGCGATCGCGCCGAATGGACGCTCGCGCTGTATGACATCGAACAGACCAACGTGACCACGCGCGACCCTGCCAACCCGAACGTCACGACCAACGTCGGCAAGCAGTCCTCGCGCGGCGTCGAACTGGCCGCTGCGGTCCGGGCGACCCGCCAGTTGACGTTCTCCGGAAGCCTGGCGCTGGTCGACGCCCGTTTCGACACGTTGATCGAGGCAGGAAACGCCAACCGGGCTGGCAACACCCCGCCGAACGTTCCTG
>JBIITW010000376.1:0-2576 GCA_044340265.1 Burkholderiales bacterium
CGAGCTGGCCTGCGCCGACCGAGAAGGTCTGCGCCAGGAACGAAGGCTGCTGGGTGCCGCTGCCGAGCAGGTCGACGCTGTTGGTGCCGGAGTGCGCCTGCCAGTACGGTGCCTTCACCAGGTCGACCGATGCGCTGGTGTTGCCGCCGGAAGTGACCACGCGCCAGCCGGTCATCTGGAAAACGCTGGACGGGGTGACGGTCGCGAAATTGCCGCTGACCGCGTTTGCGTCGAAGCCACCGTTCACGATCATGGCGGCATTCGCCTGCACCGACACGGTGGCAAGGGCGGCGATGAAGAGTGCGGTGGAAATCCGGTTGCTCATTTGCAGGTCCTCGATGTACGGAGGCGGGGGGCCTCGGGATGACGTCGAGTATCCGGATCGAGCGGGTCCACTGCGGTGAGGTATCTGGCACCGCCAGCGTTATTGTTCGCACGCGGTGATGCGACTTTTTGCCGCGCGGTGGACGCGCCCGGATCAGGCCGGGGCCTGGCGACGCAGGCTGACCAGCATCACGCCTGCGATGACCAGCGCGGCGCCGACCATCTGCAGCGCGGTGATCTGCTCGCCCAGGATCAGCGCGGCCATCGCCAGCGTGGCGATCGGGCCCAGCGTGCTGATCAGCGCGACCTGGTTCGCACCCATCCGGCGCAGCGCTTCTGCGACCAGCAGGATCGGCAGCACCGTCGACACGGTGCCCATGCCGAATGCGTAGGCGTACACGATGCCCGGAACCACCAGTGATTCCATGCCATGGGTGATGAAGAAGTGCGCGATGCTGAAACCGCAGGCCACGGACGAGGCATAGCTGGTGAAGCGCATCGACCCGACCCGCGGCACGATGCGCGAACTGGCGACGACATAGCAGGCATAGGTGATCGCACTGGTCAGCGTGAAGCCGACGCCGAGCGCCAGCGAGGACGCATCGCCCTCCAGGCGCAGGTTGTCCCACACGCAGAGCAGGACCCCCGAATATGAAAGCAGCAGCGACATGCCCTGCGCTGGCGTGAGCTTCGTGCGGAAGATGGCCCACGACAGCAGCACGACGAAGGTCGGATAGAGGAAGAGGATCAGCCGTTCCAGGCTGGCCGGGATGTACGACAGGCCGATGAAGTCGAGATAGCTCGACAGGTAGAAGCCGAGTGCGCCGCAGGCAGCCATGCCCCACCAGTCGCCGCGGCCGATCGATTTCAGGCCGGCGGTGCCGCACCACCAGCCCATCGCGACGAAGAACGGCAAGGCGATCATCATGCGCAGCGCGAAGGTCGTCGTCGCATCGACGCCATGCGCATAGATCAGCTTGATGAAGATCGCCTTCGCCGAAAAGAACACGGCCGCGCCGATCGCGCAGGCGAGCCCGATGCTGAGCGATCGTTTCGCCGCGGCGGCGGCCGTCGTCGCGGCGGCCGCGTCGCCGGCGGGACCGGGCATCAGCGCCTTCGGCCGCCGCCCATCAGCGAGCCGAGCACGCCGCGAACGAGTTGCCTGCCGATCTCCGACCCCACCTGCCTGACCACGCTCTTCATCGCGGTCTCGACCACGCCCTCGCGCGTGCGCGCGCCGCGTGCGGCACCCCCGCCGCCCCCGCCGAGCAGGCCGCCGAGCGAACCGAACAGGCCGCCACCGCCCGATGCGGCCTGCGCCGCCTCGTCTGCGCTGCCGGCTGCCGCCGCGTCGCCCTGCTTGAGCTTCTCATACGCGGACTCGCGGTCGATCAGCTTCTCGTAATGGCCGGCGACCGGCGAACCCGCCGTCACCTGCCTGCGTTCGTCGGACGTGGCCGGACCGAGGCGCGAGGCCGGCGGCAGCACGAACGCCCGTTCGGTGACCGTCGGGCTGCCCCTGGCGTCGAGGAACGAGACCAGTGCCTCGCCCACGCCCAGCTCGGTGATCGACGCTTCGATGTCCAGCTTGGGGTTCGGCCGCATCGTGGTCGCGGCGGTCTTCACCGCCTTCTGGTCGCGCGGGGTGAACGCGCGCAGCGCATGCTGCACGCGGTTGCCGAGCTGGCCGAGCACGGTGTCCGGGATGTCGAGCGGGTTCTGGGTGACGAAGTACACGCCGACCCCCTTCGAGCGGATGAGCCGCACCACCTGTTCGATCTTCTGCAGCAGTGCAGGCGGCGCATCGGTGAACAGCAGGTGCGCCTCGTCGAAGAAGAACACCAGCTTCGGCTTGTCCGGGTCGCCCACTTCAGGCAGTACCTCGAACAGTTCGGAAAGCAGCCAGAGCAGGAAGGTTGCATAGACCTTCGGCGCGTTCATCAGCTTGTCCGCGGCGAGGATGCTGATCACGCCGCGGCCCTTCGCGTCGGTCTGCATCAGGTCGCCGATGTCGAGCGCCGGCTCGCCGAAGAACAGGTCGCCGCCCTGCTCGCCGATCGCCAGCAGCCCGCGCTGGATCGCGCCGATGCTGGCCGGCGAGATGTTGCCGTACTCGGTCTTGTACTTCGCCGCGTTGTCGCCCACGTGCTGCAACATCGCGCGCAGGTCCTTCAGGTCGATCAGCAGCAGCCCGTTGTCGTCGGCGATCTTGAACGCGAGCGACAGCACGCCTTCCTGGGTGTCGTTCAGGT
>JBIITW010000165.1:0-10537 GCA_044340265.1 Burkholderiales bacterium
GCAGCGGCACCGCCGGCACCGGGCGGCGGTGCGACGATGGGACCGCGCCCCGCGAGCGCCGCGCTGCTGTTCACCGGTCCGGAACCGGTGGCCGCAGGCGCGACGACTGCGGTGCCGGGCGCCCCTGCCGTCGCGCCGGGCGATACCGGAACACCCGGAGTGGCAGTGGCGGGCGCGGTGCCGGTCGATCCGGGCGCCCCGGTCGCCCCGGGCGCAGCGGGCACGCCAGGGACGGCAGGCGGCACGACTGGCAACGACGGCGCAGCGGTAGAGGTCTCGAGTCGCTTGAGCCGCGAATCGAGGTCGATGTACATGTCGCGCTGGCGGCGTGCGGCGGTCTCGATCGCGTTGGTCAGCACTTCCTGCTGGCCGCGCAGCTTGCGCATCTCTGCCTGCAACGCCTCGACCTGGTTGAGCACCTCGAGCAGCGACTGCGCCTTCAACGCGTTCTCGAGCTGGTTGATGCGGGTGGACAGCTCACCCGACTGCCGGGTGAGGTCAGCGATCTGCTGCTGCTGCGCGGCGATGGTCTCGCGCTGGGCGGCGATCGCCTTGCGCGATTCGGTATCGGTGAACAGCTGCGCATCGGCCGCCGACGACAGGCCGGCGGCGAGCACCGCGGTGACCAGCCATGCCGCCGCGCGCCCCGAAGGCGCGCGGATCCCGGAACCTGGAATCACTTGCCGACCGGAGGCTTGTCTTCGCCGTCGTACAGGATGTCGGCACGACGGTTTTCGGCGAACGCCGCTTCCGTGCTGCCGGTCGCCCGCGGACGCTCTTCGCCCAGGCTCACCGGCTCCATCTGCCGTTCGGTCACGCCGAGCACCGACATCACCTGCCGCACCGCGTCCGCGCGGCGCTGGCCGAGCGCGAGGTTGTACTCGCGGCTGCCACGCTCATCGGTGTTGCCCTGGATGGTGATCCGCAACTTCGGATTGTCCAGCAGGAACCGCGCATGCGCCTGGATCATCGGACGGAACTCGTCGCGCACCACGTTGCTGTCGTACTCGAAGTACACGCTGCGCCGGGAAAGCAGGCTCTTCGGATCGGTCAACGCAGCGGGCAACTGGCCGGCCGGGGTCTTGTCGGTCGCGATCGGTGCACCGCTGATCGGCGGCTGGCCGACCGGGGCCTTGGGCAATGCATCGCTGGCCGCCGGCTTCTTCAACGCGCCCTGCTCGCCGATCGATCGCGATTCGACCTGGGCACCGGACTGTTCGGCATCGGGGGTGGATGAACACCCGGCCAGTGCGACGAGGCACAACGCGCCGACCAGGGCCGCTCGATGGAGCGTGCGCGAAGAACGCGACACGGCATTGGCAGCGGAACCACCCGCCATGGATTGCATCGACAGATCAGTCATCATGTTTCCTTTTACTGTGCCTTCAACAGGGGACCCCAGGCCGGCTCGCGCACATCGCTCGATCCGGTGGACAGCCGTTGCCGCACACGTCCATCGCTGGACACTGCAGCCAAGATACCACGCCCCCTGACCTCGGTTGCGTAGAGGATGATCCGGCCATTGGGCGCAAAACTCGGTGATTCGTCGACCGCGGTATCGGTGAGGACCTGAACCTGGCGGCTCGCGAAATCCTGGATCGCGATGTTGAACCGGCCACCGCTGCGCTGGACGAAGGTGAAGCTGCGCCCGTCTGGGCTGGGCCGCGGCGACACGTTGTAGGTGCCTTCGAAGGTCAGGCGCTCGGGCTCTCCGCCGGCGACCGGCACCCGGTAGATCTGCGGACTGCCGCCCCGGTCGGACGTGAACAGGATGAACCGGCCATCGGGCGTGAACGCAGGCTCGGTGTCGATGGCACTCGACCGGGTGATCCGCTGCGCGTTGGAGCCATCCGCATCGATCAGGTAGACCTGCGACGGACCATCCCGCGTGAGCACCACGGCAAGCCGGTTGCCGTCCGGCGACCAGGCCGGTGCGCTGTTGCTGCCGCGGAAATTGGCCAGCACGATACGCGAGCCGTTGATCAGCGACTGCACATAGATGATCGGCTTCTTGCGCTCGAAGGAAACATAGGCAAGCCGCGTGCCGTCCGGGGACCACTTGGGCGAAATGATCGGCTCGCTGGATGCCAGCACGGTCTGTGCGTTCGCACCGTCGGCATCCGCGATCTTCAGCTCGAAGCGGTTGCCCTGGCGCTCGACGTAGGTGATCTTGGTGCTGAACACCCCGACATCGCCGGTCAGCCGCTCATAGATCGCATCGGAAATGCGATGCGCGGTCAGGCGCAGCTGGGCCGGGCTCACCGTGTAGCTGAACCCCGCGAGCTGGGCCTGCTTGGCCACGTCCATCAGGCGGAAGCGCACCTCCACCCGGCCGTCGGGCAGCGGGGTCGCGGATCCGATCACCACCGAATCGGCGCCGCGCGAACTGAAGTCGGGATAGCGGAGGTCGCCGGGCTGCACCGGGGCCGGGCGGATGTCCTGCACGTCGATCATCCGGAACAGGCCGCTGCGCTGGAGGTTGGCGACGATCACCGGGGTCAGCGCCTGCGCGATGCGGTCTTCGCCGGCGAACGGCACCACCGCGATCGGCGACTGGCTGGCACCGGCGCCGGTGATCTCGATCTTGAGTTGTGCGCGGGCCGATGTGGCAGCCATCGCCATCGCCATCAACAGCACCAGCATCGGCAACAGCAGGGTGGCAAACCGCGCCATCGGCGCCCGGGCCGCGAGCGAGGCGGAACGCTCCCGCCCGGGGGCTGCGTTGCGCGCCAGTCTTTGGAGCATCGATATCTGCATGAGGTGGAAGTCTAACGTGAGTGGAAGCATTGAACGGTCGGCTGCGGCTCAAGGGGTCAAACGGACGGCTCCACCTGCAGGCGCAGTCGCAAGGGGCATACCCCGGCAGGGGCCATGACCATCGGCTGCATCATTCCTGCGGCCGGAACTGCAGCAGCAGCGTGCGGAACTGCGGAAACAACTGCGGCTCGGGCGGGATCGGCAGCGGCTCGGCGCGCCGGATCGCGCGCTCGACCGCCTCGTCGTACAGCGCGTTCCCACTCGACTTGCGCAGCTTCACCGACAGCACGTCGCCGCCGGGAATGAGGACCACGTCGAACTCCGCCGTCGCAGTCGGTGGCACGCCCGGCGGCTCGACGATGAAACGGCGAACCTTGCCGCGGATCTTGTCGATGTGCGACGCAAGCAGCTTCGCCTGCGCACTGGCCGCCGCCTCCGCAGCCTTGCGCCCCAGTTCCTCCTGCTCGCGCCGGATACGGTCGGCTTCAGCCTGCTTCGCCAGCGCATCCTTCTGCGCCTTCGCGTCCGCCTGGGCCTGGGCCTTCGCGTCGGCCTGGGCCTGGGCCTGGGCCTGAGCCTGGGCCTTCAGCTTCTCCGCGTCGCGCTTCTTCGCTTCCTCGAGCTTGCGGCGCTCGTCCTCGGCCTGCTTCGCCTTCAGGGCCTCCTTCGCCTTCAACTCGATGTCGACCTTCGGCGGCGCCTTCACCGGCTCGGCCTTGGGCTCGGGTGGCGGCTTCGGCACCGGCCGCGGCTCCGGCTTCGGAACCGGCGGGGGCGGGGGCGCAGGCGTCACCGGCGCCGGGCTCGGCTGGGGCTTTGCGGCTGCAGAAGGCGGTGGCGGCAGCGCGGCCCAGAGCTCGGCGGAGACCGGCTCGTTGCGCTGGGTCTGGATGCTGAAGCCGTAGGTCAGCGCGACCACGGCGACCACGTGCACGAGCAGCGCCAGCGCACCGGCAAGCAGCGCCTTCGGTTCCTCGCGCGCCGGCCTGAACGGCTGTCCGCCGCCGGGATGGATCATCGCGGCCATTCGCAGCCCGTGCCGGCGGCGCACCTGGTGCACGCCCCGGGGAAGGCTCCTCGGCTGCAGGTCATCATGCAGTGCCTAGGGCGTGCGCGGCTTGGCGAGCAGGCCGACCCGCTTGACCTGGTTCTGCTGCAGCAGGTCCATCACGTCGAGCACTGCCTCGTAGCGGACCGCCTTGTCGGCGGCAATCACCACCGGGCGGTCGGGCGACGTCGACTGCAGCCCCTGGATGAACTTCACCAGCTCGGCCTTCGACAGTTCACGTTCCGGCGCGCTGCGCGCCCGGTCGCGCACGGCGAGCGTGCGATCGGCCCGGATCGTCACCTCGATCGGCAGCGCCGGCGCGGTGAGCGACTGCCCGACCGACGGCAGTTCGATCTGCCCCGGGTTGGTCAGCGGCGCGGTGACCATGAAGATCACCAGAAGCACCAGCATCACGTCGAGGTAGGGCACGACGTTGATCTGATTCATCATGCGGCGCGGCCGCCGCTTGCGGATCGCGGTGCTCATCCCTGCCGCTGCATGATGTTGGTGAATTCTTCCATGAAGCTCTCGAAGCGCACCGCGAGGCGATCGATGTCATGGCTGAACCGGTTGTAGGCGAGCACCGCCGGGATCGCCGCGAACAGGCCCATGGCGGTCGCGATCAGCGCCTCCGCGATGCCAGGGGCGACCAGCGCCAGGGTCGCCTGTGCCACCGTGGACAGCCCCATGAAGGCATGCATGATCCCCCACACCGTACCGAGCAGGCCGATGTAGGGCGCCACCGAACCCACCGAGGCGAGGAAGGCGAGGTTCTGCTCCAGCATGTCCATCTCGCGCTGGTAGGTCGCGTTCATCGCGCGCCGCGTGCCATCGATCGCCGCGCTGTTGTCCGAGCCCAGCGGACGCTTGACCTTGCTGAACTCGCGGAACCCGGCCTCGAAGATACGCTCGAGGCTGCCGGCGCGATGCTTGGACGACGCCGCCGCCTGGTACAGGCTTTTCAGGTCGCCGCCGCTCCAGAAATCCTTCTCGAACGCCTCGGTATCGGACTTCGCCTGGCGCAACACGAAGGCCTTGCGGAAGATGTACCACCACGACAGCAGGGATGCGAGCAGCAGCCCGAGCATCACCAGTTGCACGAACAGGCTCGCATGCGCGACCAGCCCCCATACCGACATGTCCTGAGTCACGTTCATCCTGTCGATTCCGCTCCGTTGTTCGTTCTGTCACCGGGTCGTTCGCCGCGTCGTGGATCGGCACCCGATGGAAGTGTCCATGATTCGAGCGCTGCGCGCAGCGGTTCGGGAATGCCCATGGGCCGGAATCGCGTCGCCGACACGCACACCAGTGACAGCGTGGCACGCGTGGCGACGCTGCCATCGGCCCATCCGACCGTCTGCACGAACCGGGCGGACGTGCGCCCGAGATGACCGACCGCGGCCGTGACCTCGAGGGCATCGTCCAGGCGCGCGGGCTTCAGGAACTCCATCTCGAGCCGGTGCAACGCGAACAGCACGCCCTCGCTGGCCAGGCGACCGATGTCGAACCCGATCGAGCGCAGGAACTCGGTTCGCGCACGCTCGAGGAAGCTCAGGTAGGCCGCATGGAACACCACGCCGCCGGCATCGGTGTCCTGGTAGTAGACGCGCACCGGCAGCCGGTAGGCGCGCGACGCATCGACGACCGCCACCGCAGGGGGCACCGTGGACGGCACCGGATCAGGACGGCTCATCGAACAGGTCCGGGCCCGCAGTGCGCCGTGGCTGCGGCAGTCCGAAGTGCCGGTACGCGATCTGCGTGGCGATGCGTCCGCGCGGCGTGCGCTTCAGGTAGCCCTGCTGGATCAGGAACGGCTCGATCACGTCCTCGATGGTGTCGCGCTCCTCGCCGATGGCGGCTGCGAGGTTGTCGACGCCGACCGGCCCGCCCTCGAACTTCTCGATCACCGCCAGCATCAGGCTGCGGTCCATGATGTCCAGCCCGCTCGCATCGACATCGAGCATCAGCAGCGCTGCGTCGGCGACCTCGCGCGTGACCATGCCGTCGGCCCGTACCTGCGCATAGTCGCGCACCCGACGCAACAGACGATTGGCGATGCGCGGCGTGCCGCGCGCCCGGCGCGCGATCTCGAGCGCGCCCTCGTCGACCATCGAACACTCGAGCAGCTGCGCCGAGCGGGTGACGATGCGGCGCAGTTCCTCGGCAGTGTAGAACTCGAGCCGGGCGACGATGCCGAAGCGGTCGCGCAGCGGGTTGGTCAGCATGCCGGCGCGCGTGGTCGCCCCGACCAGCGTGAACGGCTTGAGTTCGAGCTTCACCGACCGTGCCGCCGGCCCTTCGCCGATCATGATGTCGATCTGGTAGTCCTCGAGCGCCGGGTAGAGGATCTCTTCTACGATCGGCGACAGCCGGTGGATCTCGTCGATGAACAGCACGTCGTTCGGCTCGAGGTTGGTCAGCAGTGCGGCCAGGTCACCCGGACGTTCGAGCACCGGCCCGGAAGTCTGGCGCAGTCCGACGCCCATCTCGCGCGCGATGATGTGCGCGAGCGTGGTCTTGCCCAGGCCCGGCGGCCCGAACAGCAGCGTGTGATCCAGTGCCTCGCCGCGCGACCGGGCGGCCTCGATGAAGATCGACAGCTGGCCGCGGATCTTCTCCTGGCCGACGTATTCGTCGAGCAGCTTCGGGCGCAGCGCACGTTCGACGACCTCTTCCTGCGAGGACGCGGGTGCTGCGCTGATCAACCGATCGGTCTCGATCGCCATCCGGGGCTTCGTTCAGTGCGAAGTCCCGATTATCGCGCCAAAGGCCCCCGACGCGTGAACGGTGCGTGAAGGCCTGCTGCCGCCGCCGGCAGGCGTGGCGGCAGCGAGCGGACAGGCCTCAGCGCGCGCTGCGCCGACGCGCTGCAAAGCCGATCAGCGCCAGGCCGCCGGTCATCAGCAGCGCGGCGCCCGGCACCGGTATCACCGTGGTCGACGGCGCAAACGAGGTGAAGCCCGGACTGCCGATGTCACCCTGGCCGCCGTTGGTACGGATCGAGCCTTCCACGTCACCGACCACCGAGAACAGCCAGAGTGCGGGATTGTTCGCGCCGATCGCGCCGGCACTGCCCGGACGCCCGCTGGTGCCCTGGGTGCGGAGAGTGCCGGGAAAATTCTGGTCACCATAGGTGAGTCGATCGACCAGCGTGTTGCCGTTGAAGATGTTGATCTCGTCGTTGCGGCCCAGGTTGTTGGTGACACCGCCGAGCACCTTGACCGATGAAGACAGGCCCCAGGCGAGACGGAAGTCGGCAGCGGCCATCTCGGTGAACACCACCGATTCACCGGCCTGCACCAGGCCGAAGCCAGCCAGCGAGAACACGCCGGGGATGCGCGAATCGTCGTCGTAGCTGTAGCCGGCGAAGTTGACCGCGGAGGCGCCCATGTTGGTCAGTTCGACGAACTCGCCAGCGGACACCACCGGGTTGTACATCCACTCGGTGATACGGATCTGCGCCGAGGCGGTACCGGCAGCCAGGGTCAGGGCGACGGCGGATGCGCCGAGGGTTACGGACAGGAAGGTGCGTGCGGACATCGGGGCTCTCCGGGCGTTGAAGACAGCCTTGCACGGTACGGGGCGAGTGTGACCACACCGTGACAGACCTCCGGCGCGACAGGTCCGAAAGGACTATCCGGAACCGCCTCTGGTCACCCCTTGGACAGGACCTTCAACGCCATCCGGATCCCCTCGCTCACCGCGGTGCCGGGCGGCACCTGCTTGCACGCGAACACCGCCTCCTTGTCGCTGTAGCCGAGCGCGAGCAGCGCATTGAGCACGTCGTTCGCATCGCTGCGCTCTGCCGGTGCGCCGGCGCCCGGCACGCCGGGAAGCGCATCGCCCAGCTTGCCCTTGAGTTCCAGCAGCAGCCGCTCCGCGGTCTTCTTGCCGATGCCCGGCACGCGCGTGAGCCGTGCCGTCTCCTGCAGCAGCACCGCCTCGGCCAGCCCGTCGACATCCATGCCGGAGAGCAGCGCAAGCGCAGTCTTCGCGCCGACGCCGCTGATCCGGATCAGCGCCCGGAAGGCATGCCGTTCCCGTTCGGTGGCAAAGCCGTAGAGCAGGTGCGCATCCTCGCGGATCGCCAGGTGGGTGCACAGCGTGACCGTATCGCCGATGCGCGGCAGCGAATAGAACGTGCTCATCGGCACGTCGACCTCGTAGCCGACGCCGCCCACGTCGAGCAGCACCTGCGGCGGGTTCTTCTCGCGCAGGATGCCGGTCAGGCGCCCGATCATTCCACCGCCCCTGCGATCACGCCGCCCGCCTTGAGCAGGTCGGCCGCCGACACCAGCCGGCCGCGGCGCATCCGGAAGCCCGCAGTGGCCAGCCCGCCCATGCCCTGCCCGCCATGCGCATGGCAGATCGCGCAGGCCAGTGCATCGGCCGCATCCGACGAAGGATCTGCCGGCAGCGACAGCAGCCTGCGCACCATCTGCTGCACCTGCGACTTGTTCGCCTGGCCGTTGCCGGCCACCGCCTGCTTCACCTGCTGCGCGGTGTATTCGGATACCGGCAGGTCATGCGCGACCGCCGCGCAGATCGCCGCCCCGCGCGCCTGGCCGAGCAGCAGCGTCGACTGCGGATTGACGTTGACGAACACCTTCTCGATCGCCGCCTGCACCGGCGCATGGCTCACGATCACCTGCCCGAGGCAGTCGAGGATCGCCTTCAGCCGTTCCGGCAGGTCTCCGGGCGGCACCCGCACGATGCCCGAGGTGACATAGGACAGCGACTGGCCACGCACGTCGATGATGCCGAAGCCGGTACGCCGCAGCCCGGGGTCGATGCCCAGGATGCGCCGGGTCGGCTGGCTGCTCGGGGTAGTCGGGATGCGCGAGAGACTCACCGTCCTAGTGTAGCGCGGGTGGGTCCGGACGCAGGCCCGCCCGCATTCACCAGCGCGACGCCGATCGTGGCGATCGCCAGCCCGGCGATGCCCGAAGGTGCAAGCGTCTCGCCGAACACCGCCCAGGCGATCAGCGCAGTCGTACCCGGGGTCAGGTAGAACAGGCTGGCGACCTTCGATGCGGCGCCGCGCCGGATCAGCAGGTTGAGCAGCGTGATCGCACCGAGCGACAGCACCACAGCCAGCCAGCCCAGGGCGAACACGAACTCGCCGGTCCAGTCGACCTGCATCGACTCGGTGAGGAAGGCGATCGGCACCAGCAGCAGCGCCGCAGCGGCGAACTGCACCAGCGAGCCGGTGCGCAGGTCCATGCCGGACACGAACCGCTTCTGGTAGACGGTGCCGGCGGTGATCGAGGCCAGCGCGATGAACGCGAAACCGAGCGAGGCGGCGCTGGCGCCGGTCGCGTTGGCCTTCGGCCCGAGCACCAGCACCACGCCCGCGAGGCCGAGCGCGAAGCCGAGCCACTGCAGGCGGCCGATGCGCTCGCCCAGTACCGGGCCGGCCAGGCAGGCGGTGGCCAGCGGCTGCAGGCCGACGATCAGCGCGGCCGCGCCGGCGGAGAGTCCCAGGTCGATCGCGCTGAACACGCCACCGAGATAGCCGGCCTGCACCAGCAGCCCGGCCACTGCGAGATGGCCATACTCGCGCGCGGTGCGCGGCCACGGTGCGCGCGCAAGCAGGCACAGGCTGCCGAGCAGCACGCCGACCACCGCGAAGCGCAGCGCGAGGAAGGTCAGCGGCTCGGCATGCGGCAGGCCGAGCTTGGCGCCGATGAAACCGGTGCTCCAGAGCAGGACGAAGGCGGCCGGGACCAGCCCGGCGGTCAATCCTCCACCAGCGCCGTGGTGTAGACCTCCTGCACGTCGTCGAGGGCCTCCAGCGCGTCGAGCAGGCGTTGCATGCGCGCCCCGTCGTCACCGGCGAGCACCGTTTCCGACAACGGCTTCATCGTCACCTCGGCGAACTCGGCCTTCAGGCCGGCCGCTTCCAGTGCGGTCTTCACCGCGGTGAACTCCGGCGGCGGGCAGATCAGTTCG
Organism: Burkholderiales bacterium; assembly: GCA_044340265.1. Taxonomy (GTDB): domain Bacteria; phylum Pseudomonadota; class Gammaproteobacteria; order Burkholderiales; family CAIKXV01; genus CAIKXV01. The sequence continues at coordinate 9,758 of JBIITW010000165.1, forward strand.
ACGCTGCCATCCTCGTTCGTCGCGACGTCCTCAGCCCCCGCGTCGAGTCCGACTTCCATCACCTTCTCTTCGCTGGTACCCGGTGCGAACACGAACTGACCGCAGTGCTTGAACTGGAAGGCAACCGAACCATCGGTGCCCATGTTGCCGCCGTTCTTGGCGAACGCATGGCGCACATCGGCCACGGTACGCACCTTGTTGTTGGTCACGCAATCGACCATCACCGCCGCGCCGCCGATGCCATAGCCCTCGTAGCGGATCTCGTCGAGCGACTCGCCGGTCAGCGCACCGCTGCCGCGCTTGATCGCGTTCTCGATCGTGTCCTTCGGCGTGTTGACCTCGCGCGCCTTGCTGATCGCCAGCCGCAGCCGCGGATTGCCATCCGGGTCACCACCGCCCGAACGGGCCGCCACGGTGATCTCGCGGATGCACCGGGTCATCGCCTTGCCCTTCTTGGCATCGGCGATCGCCTTCTTGTGCTTGATGTTGGCCCATTTGCTGTGACCGGCCACGGTGTTCTCCTCGGTTTTCGGCGCCGCCCGGACGGTGGCAGATCAGGTCGCCCATCAGGCCGGCAGCGGCAGGCGCGGATTCTACCCCCGGGGCCCTTGCCGCGGGCGCACGGCACGACTTCGCACCAGACCGCTGTGCTACGCTCGATGGCGTTTCCAGCCACCCACCAGAGGGTTCAATGGCCGAGCCGCTGCCGATCGCCAAGGTTGCTCCGGGCGCCCCGGATCTGTTCCTCCTTCCGTCGCTGGCCAATCGCCACGGCCTGAT
>JBIITW010000377.1:0-2570 GCA_044340265.1 Burkholderiales bacterium
CGTCGCCCGGCTGCATGCCGAGACGGTCAAGGCGCTGGGCACGGCCGAGGTACGCGCCGCGCTGGCCAAGGTCGGCAACGACCCGGTCGGCAATTCGCAGGCCGAGGCCGAACGTTTCGTGCGAGCAGAGCTCGCGAAATGGGCGAAGCTGGTGAAGGACGCGGGCATCAAGCCGCAATGACCCGACAGCGGAGGAACGATCATGGTTGAAGCAACGACAAGGGTCGCCATCGTCACCGGCGCCGGCAGCGGCATCGGCAAGGCCTCGGCGCTCGCACTGCTGCGCGATGGCTGGCATGTCGCACTCGCCGGGCGCCGCGCCGACGTGCTGCAGGCCGCCGCCGCCGAGTCGGGTGCCGGCAGCCGGGCACTGCCGATCCCGACCGACATCACCTCGCCCGACTCGGTCGCCGCACTGTTCGCCGCGGTGAAGCAGGCCTGGGGCCGGGTCGACGTGGTGTTCAACAATGCCGGCCTGAACGCACCCGGCGTGCCGCTGGAAGACCTGCCGGTCGAGAAGTGGCTGGCGGTGGTCAACACCAACCTGACCGGCGCCTTCCTGTGCACCCAGCAGGCGTTCCGCATCATGAAGGCGCAGGTGCCGATGGGCGGGCGCATCATCAACAACGGATCGATCTCGGCCCATGTACCCCGGCCCGACTCCGCCCCCTACACCGCGAGCAAGCACGGCATCACCGGCCTGACGAAGACCACCGCCCTCGACGGGCGCAAGTACGACATCGCCTGCTGCCAGGTCGATGTCGGCAATGCGATGACCGAACTCGCCGCACGCATGTCCAAGGGCGTGAAACAGGCCAACGGCGAGATCAAGGCAGAACCGATGATCGACGTCGAGGATGTCGCACGCACCGTCCTGCACATGGCCAACCAGCCCCCGCACGTGAACCTGTTCACCGTGACCATCATGGCGACCAAGATGCCTTTCGCCGGGCGGGGGTAGGTTGGGGTCAGGTCTTGAGTTTTGCACTCAGGCGAGGTCGAAGCGGTCCAGCTCCATCACCTTCGTCCACGCCGCCGCGAAGTCGCGCACGAACGCAGCCTCGCCATCGCGGCTTGCATGGACCTCGGCCAGCGCGCGCAGCTGCGAGTTCGAGCCGAACACCAGGTCGACCGCGGTGCCCGTCCAGCGCAACCCGCCGCTGCTGCGGTCGCGCCCTTCCAGCACGCCCTCGGTGGTCGAAGACCTCTGCCACGTCGTGCCCATGTCGAGCAGGTTGACGAAGAAGTCGTTGCCCAGCGTACCCGGCCGCGCGGTGAACACGCCGTGGGCCGACTGCCCGGTGTTCGCCCCGAGCACACGCAGGCCACCGATCAGCACCGTCATCTCGGGCGCGGTGAGGTTCAGCAATTGCGCCCGGTCGACCAGGCGGTCGGTGGTCGCACCCGAACCTTCGAGGCCCTGGCGCACGTAGTTGCGGAAGCCGTCGACCATCGGCTCCAGCGGCGCGAACGACTCGGCGTCGGTCTGCGCCTGAGAGGCATCGGTGCGGCCGGGCGTGAAGGTGACGGTCACCGCGTGGCCCGCCTTCTTCGCCGCCGCCTCTATGGCTGCCGTCCCCCCGAGCACGATCACGTCCGCCAGCGACACCCGCTTGCCGCCGACCTGTGCGGCATTGAATGCCTGCCGGATGCCCTCGAGCACGGCCAGCGCCTTCGCGAGTTCGGCCGGTTCATTGACTTCCCAGTCCTTCTGCGGTGCGAGCCGGATGCGGGCACCGTTGGCCCCGCCGCGCTTGTCGCTGCCACGGAAGGTCGAGGCCGACGCCCATGCGGTCGCGACCAGGCGCGAGATCGACAGCCCCGAGTCGAGGATCTTCGCCTTCAGCGCCGCGATGTCCGCCGCATCGACCAGCGGATGGTCGAGCGCAGGCACCGGGTCCTGCCAGATCAGTTCTTCCTGCGGCACCAGCGGGCCGAGGTAACGCGCGATCGGGCCCATGTCGCGATGGGTCAGCTTGAACCAGGCGCGGGCGAACGCGTCGGCGAAGCGGTCGGGTTCCGCGAGGAAGCGACGCGCGATCTTCTCGTAGGCCGGGTCCGTGCGCAGCGCGAGATCGGCGGTGGTCATCATCGGCGCATGGCGCCGCGACGGGTCGTGTGCATCGGGTACCGTGCCTGCGCCCGCGCCAGCCTTCGGCGTCCACTGGTGCGCACCGGCCGGGCTCTTCGTGAGTTCCCACTCGAAGCCGAACAGGGTTTCCAGGTAGCTGTTGTCCCACTGCGTCGGCGTCGCCGTCCATGCGCCCTCGATGCCGCTGGTGATCGCATGCACGCCCTTGCCGCTGCCGAAGCTGTTCTTCCAGCCCAGCCCCTGGTCTTCGATGCCGGCGCCTTCTGGCTCCGGGCCCACGTAGGTGGCGGGGTCGGCCGCACCATGGCACTTGCCGAATGTATGGCCACCGGCGACCAGCGCGACGGTCTCCTCGTCATCCATCGCCATGCGCGCGAAGGTGACCCGGATGTCGTGCGCCGAGCCGAGCGGATCCGGCCGGCCGTTCGGTCCTTCCGGGTTCACGTAGATCAGGCCCATCTGCACCGCGGCCAGCGGA
>JBIITW010000166.1:0-10500 GCA_044340265.1 Burkholderiales bacterium
CACAGGATCGTGACGCGGAAGCGGCAGCCGTCGGCGAGGGCGGGGCCGTTGTCGTGAAACCCGCAGGTGCGCCGGTGAAGGAGCCGGTCGAGGTGGTCACCTATCCGGGCAGCCCGTTCCGGCTGCACCTGGTCTATCCGCCCGCGGGCGACCAGCCGGCGGCCATCGAGGCGCTGACCGAGGGCATCCGCGACGGCCTCGCGTTCCAGACGCTGCTCGGGGTGACTGGTTCCGGCAAGACCTACACGATGGCCAACGTGATCGCGCGCATCGGGCGGCCGGCGCTGGTGCTGGCCCCCAACAAGACGCTGGCTGCGCAACTCTATGCCGAGATGCGAGAGTTCTTCCCGGAGAACGCCATCGAGTATTTCGTGTCGTACTACGACTACTACCAGCCCGAGGCCTACGTCCCCTCGCGCGACCTGTTCATCGAGAAGGACTCGTCGATCAACGAGCACATCGAGCAGATGCGCCTGTCGGCGACCAAGTCGCTGCTCGAGCGGCGCGACACCATCATCGTCGCGACCGTGTCGTGCATCTACGGCATCGGCGACCCGGTCGACTATCACAGCATGATCCTGCACCTGCGCGCGCGCGAGAAGTCGCCGCAACGGGAGATCATCAGCCGGCTGACGACGATGCAGTACCACCGCAACGACATGGAGTTCAAGCGCGGCACGTTCCGGGTACGCGGCGACACGATCGACATCTTCCCGGCAGAGAGCGCCGAGATCGCGGTGCGGGTTTCGCTGTTCGACGACGAGATCGAGGAGCTGTCGCTGTTCGATCCGCTGACCGGGCACATCCTGCGCAAGACTTCGCGCTACACGGTGTACCCGTCCAGCCACTACGTGACCCCGCGCAGCACCACGCAACGCGCAGTCGAGGCGATCAAGCTGGAACTGCATGACCGGATCAACCATTTTGCCGAGGAAGGCAAGCTGATCGAGGCGCAGCGCATCGAGCAGCGCACCCGCTTCGACCTCGAGATGCTGAACGAGATGGGCTTCTGCAAGGGCATCGAGAACTACTCGCGGCACCTGTCGGGGCGCGGGCCCGGTGAGCCACCGCCGACGCTGATCGACTACCTGCCGCAGGAAGCCCTGCTGATCATCGACGAGAGCCATGTCAGCATCCCGCAGGTGGGTGGCATGTTCCGCGGCGACCGGGCGCGCAAGGAGAACCTGGTCGGCTACGGCTTCCGGCTGCCGTCTGCGCTCGACAACCGGCCGTTGAAGTTCGAGGAGTTCGAGCAGTTGATGCCGCAGACCATCTTCGTGTCCGCGACGCCGTCGAACTACGAGCGTGACCATGCCGGGCAGGTCGTGGAGCAGGTGGTGCGCCCCACCGGCCTGGTCGACCCGCAGATTGAGGTGCGGCCGGCGACCACGCAGGTCGATGACCTGCTGACCGAAGCCAGGCTGCGCATCGCGAAGAACGAACGCGTGCTGGTGACCACGCTCACCAAGCGGATGGCCGAAGACCTGACCGAGTACCTGTCCGAGCAGGGGATCGCGGTGCGCTACCTGCATTCGGACATCGACACGGTCGAGCGGGTCGAGATCATCCGCGACCTGCGCCTCGGTCAGTTCGACGTGCTGGTCGGCATCAACCTGTTGCGCGAGGGCCTCGATCTGCCCGAGGTGTCGCTGGTCGCCATCCTCGACGCGGACAAGGAGGGTTTCCTGCGCTCCGAACGGTCGCTGATCCAGACCATCGGCCGCGCCGCGCGGCATCTGAACGGCCGCGCCATCCTTTATGCGGACCGGATCACCGACTCCATGGAGAAGGCGATCGGCGAGACCAATCGCCGTCGCGCGGTACAGGAGGCGCACAACCTGGCGCAGGGCATCACGCCGCGCGGCGTGAAGAAGGAGATCCGCGACCTGATCGACGGCGTGTACGACACCGAGCATGCCCATCAGCAGCTCAAGGCCGCGCAGGACGATGCCGGCTACGAGCTGATGAGCGACAAGGAGCTCACCCGGGAGCTGAAGCGGGTGGAGAAGGAGATGATGGAGCGCGCGCGCAACCTCGAGTTCGAGAAGGCCGCCCAGGCCCGCGACCGACTGAATGCGCTGAAGGAACTGCTGTTCGGCCGGGGCCGCGAGAACCTGACCCCGCTGGACTCGCCGCCCGGCTGAGCGGCCCGCGCGCCGGGCACAAGGCAACGAGGCCCGCCACCTCGCGGTGACGGGCCTCGGCCTGTGCTGCGCGCGCGACTACTTGCGCGTTTCGATCTGCACCAGCGAATCGGCCTCGGTGATCGCAGCCGGCACCACTGCGCGAGGCCGTGGCGCCCGTCGCGGCGCTGCGGATGCTTCCACCACCAGTGGTTGAACCGCCATGCTGGACTTCGTCTCGATCATCACCAGCTCCGATGGCAGGCTGACGGGCTCGGGCGCTGGCGCGGCCGGCTTGCGCCGCTCGACCGGCGCCGATACCTGTGCCACGGGCGCCGGGGCGCTGGCGACAGACTCCACCTGAACCAGATCGCTCGCGACAGGCGCAACAGGCGCGACAGGCACGGCAGGCACGGCAGGCGCCGGCGCCGCAGCGACGACGGGCGCGGGCGCCGGCTCGACCGGGGCTGGCACGGCTGCCACCGGCAGCGCGACCACCGGCGCAGCCTCGACCATGGCCGTAGCCGGGGTCGGGGTCGGGGGCACGGCGACAACCGGCTCTGCAGCGACGACGGGAGCCGGGACCGGCTCAGGCACGGCGGCCGGGGACGCAACTTCGCTCACGGTCGTTGCTTCTGCCACCACGGGTGCTGCAGCCGTCACGGCTGCCACCGCGGCAACGGCGCCCGCCAGCGGCACCGGCGCGATCGAAGGCTCGGCAGACGGTGAGGCTCCTGCTTCGACCCCGTTCGCACCTTCCAGCACGCCGGCATCGCCTTCATTGCGGCGCTCGCCGCCGCCACCGCGACGACCACGACGGCGACGCGGACGACCCTCGCGGGCCTCACGTCCTTCACCCTCGGCATCCGCTGCAACCACACCGGCCTCTTCAACGACGCCGGCGACTGCCTCGCCCAGCGGGGCGCGCTCGCGTGGCGGGCGCGCTTCGCGCTCCCCGCGCGGCTCCCTCGGTTCCCTCGGCTCCCGGGGTTCCCTCGGCTCGCGCGGCGGGCGTGCTTCCAGCGCCGCGCTATCGGTCACTGCGACTGCAGCGTCGGCGCGCGGAGCGCCGTCTCGCCCACCGCGGCCACGATCACGATCTCCACGGGCCGGACGGTCGCCACGCTGCTGATCGCGTGCACCCTCGGCACGCTCGCCGCCACGTGCTTCGCGCCGCGGCTCGGAGGAACGCTCACCCCGCTCAGGGCGGTCGCTGCGACCGCCCCGCCGACGATCGCCATCACGGCCGGCGGGGCGTCGGCTTGCATCGCCGTTGCTGGTCCGCGCGGTCGGGGAGGACGAGACTGCCGGCGACGGTGCGATTTCAGCCACCGGTGCCGGTGCTGCGGGTCTGCCGCTGAGCCAGCCGAACATCTTGTCGAACAGCGAGCGCGGCGCCGGGGCCGGCACTGCAACAGCCACCGGTGCAGGTGCGGCCACCGGTGCGGCTGCCGGCATCGGCGGCGGTGCTTCCGGGTTGATCCCCTGCACCGCAGCCTGCGGCCGCTGCGGACGCTCTGCCGGCATGCCGGGCAGGGTCTCGGGCGCTTCCGGTGCGGCGACCAGCTGGTAGCTGGCAGCCGGCGGCTCGGCGGCGTTCAGTTCATCATGGCGCAGCCGGGTCACCGTGTAGTTCGGCGTCTCGAGGTGCAGGTTGGGCACCAGCACCACGTTCACCTTCTGCCGCAACTCGATGCTCTGGATGTCCTGCCGCTTCTCGTTCAGCAGGAAGGTGGCGACATCGACCGGGACCTGCGCATGGACGGCGCCGGTGTTTTCCTTCATCGCCTCTTCCTGCAGGATGCGCAGGATGTGCAGCGCGGTCGACTCGATGCCACGCACGAAGCCGGTGCCGTGGCAGCGCGGGCACGGGATGTGCGCCGATTCGCCCAGCGAAGGACGCAGCCGCTGGCGCGACAGTTCCATCAGGCCGAAGCGGGAGATCTTGCCCATCTGGACGCGGGCGCGATCGACATGCAGTGCGTCGCGCAGGCGCGTCTCGACCTCGCGCTGGTTACGCGCGTTCTCCATGTCGATGAAGTCGATGACGATCAGGCCGCCGAGGTCGCGCAGGCGCAGCTGGCGGGCGATCTCGTCGGCCGCCTCGCAGTTGGTGTTGAACGCGGTGGTCTCGATGTCGCCACCACGGGTCGAGCGGGCCGAGTTGACGTCGACCGAGACCAGCGCCTCGGTATGGTCGATCACGATGGCGCCGCCCGAGGGCAGGGTGACCTGGCGCGAATAGGCGCTCTCGATCTGGTGTTCGATCTGGAAGCGCGAGAACAGCGGAACGTCGTCCCGGTAGTGCTTGATCAGGTCGAGGTTGCCGGGCATCACCGCAGCCATGAACGACCGCGCCTGGTCATAGATGTCCGGCGTGTCGATCAGGATCTCGCCGATGTCCTGGCTGAAATAGTCGCGGATGGCCCGGATCACCAGGCTGCTCTCGAGATAGATCAGCGATGGCGCGGACTCGCGCTTGGCGGCCGACTCGATCGCCTCCCACAGCCGGAGCAGGTAGGCCAGGTCCCACTGCAGTTCTTCCAGTGTCCGACCGATGCCGGCGGTGCGCGCAATCACGCTCATGCCGGCCGGCACGTCGAGCTGGGCGACCAGGTCGCGCAGCTCGTTGCGGTCCTCGCCTTCGATGCGCCGCGAAACCCCGCCGCCGCGCGGATTGTTCGGCATCAGGACGATGTACCGTCCTGCCAGGCTCATGTAGGTGGTGAGGGCCGCCCCCTTGGTGCCGCGCTCGTCCTTGTCGATCTGGACGATGACTTCCTGCCCCTCGCGCAGCGCATCCTTGATGGTTGCGCGAGCGGGGTCGGTCTCGGCCCCCTGGCGGAAATTGGAACGCGCTACTTCCTTGAACGGCAGGAAGCCGTGCCGGTCGGCACCGTAATCGATGAAGGCCGCTTCGAGGCTGGGCTCGACGCGAGTGATGGTGCCCTTATATATGTTGCTCTTGCGCTGTTCTTTTCCTGCGGTTTCGATATCGAGGTCGACGAGCTTCTGGCCATCGACGATTGCGACGCGGAGTTCTTCCGCCTGCGTCGCATTGAACAACATGCGTTTCATTGAGTCTGACTCCCGCGATCAAGCACGGGGTCGCGCGAAGCCGGGCGCGCAGGGGCAACCGGAGACCGGTTGCGGATGCGTCTGGTCAGTGGTGAGGGTCTCGCACCTTTTCTGTCGGGGACACGCTTCTGACGGACATGTGGGCTCCGACGCTCGACCCTCGGTCGACGTGCGGGGGCGCCTTACTCAATGGCCGGAAGCAAAGGAAAGACATCGAACGGACCAGCCAGGTTTCTGCGTCTGCATGCCGCGGTGGCGCGCTGCGGAAAAGCCGCTGCAACACACTCCTGCGGTGTTACGCACTTGATCGAGTAAGATCGCTGCTTGTTCAGGTGAGCGAAAGTAACCTGTGAAAATCAGGGGAAACCGGTTTGGGTGTACCACTTTGGCCGGAAGGTTGTCCAGCACCACGATCGCGCCTAAGGGCTTGATCGTTCAGGAAGTCTCTCGTGTACGAGGACTTTCCGCGAGTTTCACCGTGTGGCGAGTATAGCAAGATGGATCCAGCAGCAAAAGCGTCCGTCCGGCTTGAAATCGTCGATGAATCAAGCGCAAAGCAGCGACTCGACAACTTCCTTCTCAAGATCCTGAAGGGGGTGCCGAAGAGCCACGTCTACCGGCTCCTGCGCCGCGGCGAAGTGCGCGTGAACGGGCAGCGCGCGCAGCCCGAGCGACGCCTCGAGATGGACGACAAGGTCCGCATCCCTCCGGTCCGGCTGGGCCCGTCGACCGCCAGTACTGCACCGCGCAACGGGGGCGAGACCCCGGTCCTGGCCCAGCATGTCATCTATGAAGACGACTGGCTGCTGGTGCTCGACAAGCCGTCCGGCTGGGCCGTTCATGGCGGCAGTGGCGTGGCGCGTGGCGTGATCGAACAGTTCCGCGCCGAGCGGCCGACCGCCCGCTTCCTCGAGCTCGTGCACCGGATCGACCGGGATACCTCCGGCCTCCTGCTGCTGGCCAAGAAGCGAAGCGTGCTCACCGCATTGCATGAAGACCTGCGCGAAGGCCGGGTGACCAAGCATTATCGGGTGCTGGCGCACGGCACTTGGCGCAAGGGCCGTCGCGTGGTGGACGCACCCCTGCAGGAAACGATGCAAGGCGTCGCGGAAAAGCGGATGCGGGTTCATGACGGCGGAAGTGGGGGAAATGCAGTCAGCGCGAAGACGGCGTTCACGCCGCTTTCCACCTGGAAGGCATTTGCCCTGCTGGACGCACACCTGTTCACCGGCCGCACCCACCAGATCCGTGTACATCTGGCGTCGGTCTCGCACCCGATCCTCGGCGACGACAAGTATGGCGATCCCGAGCGGGACAAGCCGCTGAAGAAGCTTGGCGTGCGCCGCTTGATGCTGCATGCCTTCAGCCTGCGGTTCCAGCACCCGGGGACCGGCGAGCCGATGTCGATCGAAGCCCCGTTACCCCCCGATTTCCTGGCATTCATCGATCAGCTCGACGCCCGGGCCGAAGAAGAACGCCAGTTACGCACACCGAAAGCGCCAGATGCCCAGCCAGTTTGACCTCATCGTATTCGACTGGGACGGCACGCTGGCCGACTCCGCCGGACTGATCGCCCGCTGCATCCAGCAGGCCTGCGCCGACATCGGCGCGCCGGTTCCGACCGAGGAACGCGCACGCTATGTGATCGGACTCGGGCTCGACGATGCGCTGGCCTACCTGGTGCCCGGCCTGCCGCAGACGGACTACCGCGAGCTGGCGGAGCGCTACCGTGCCCGCTATTTCGCGGGCGACGGGCAGATTCCGTTGTTCGAAGGGGCGAAAGCCGCGCTGCACGACCTTCGAGCGAATGGCTTCCGCCTGGCTGTGGCCACCGGCAAGACCCGCCGCGGGCTCGACCGCGCCATGCGCAACCTGGACGTGGCCGACTGCTTCGACGCCACCCGCTGCGCCGACGAAACCGCCTCCAAGCCGGACCCGCGCATGCTGCACGAACTGTTCGCCGAACTGGGCATCGGCCCGTCGCGCAGCGTGATGATCGGCGACACGACCCACGATCTCGACATGGCCCGGGCGGCAGATACGGCTGCCATTGCCGTCGCCTACGGCGCGCATCCGCGGGCTGGCCTCGTCGCGGCCGCTCCGCTGGCCTGCGTCGACCGCTTCGATGAACTGCACCGCTGGCTCAAGCAGCACGCCTGACCCCCCGTCAATCCGCGACCGACAAGGAACACACGATGAGCCAACCCGAAGCCAGCCCGGAGAACTGGGAGCGCAAGGTGCTGGAAAAACTCGCCACCTCGGCGCTGCAGGAACAGAAACGCAGCCGCTACTGGGGAATCTTCTTCAAGTCGCTGACCTTCCTCTACCTGTTCCTGATCCTGTTCATCGCGGCCGGCTGGTTCGGTGCGCGCGAGATGACCTCGCCGGGCAAGCACACGGCGCTGGTACAGGTGAACGGGGTGATCGCAAACGACAGCGGAGCGTCGTCCGAGCAGATCACCGCCGGCCTGCAGGCGGCATTCAAGGACGCGAACACCCAGGGCATCGTGCTGCGCATCAACAGTCCGGGCGGCAGCCCGGTGCAGGCCGGCCAGATCAACGACGAGATACGCCGCCTGCGCGAGCTGTATCCGAACATTCCGTTGTATGCCGTGATCGAGGATGTCTGCGCCTCGGGTGGCTACTACATCGCCGTCGCGGCCGACCGGATCTACGTCAACCGGGCCAGCCTGGTGGGCTCGATCGGGGTGCTGATGGACGGCTTCGGCTTTTCCGGCGTGCTCGACAAGCTGGGCGTCGAGCGCCGGCTGCTCACCGCCGGCGACAACAAGGGCTTCCTGGATCCGTTCTCGCCGCTCGACCCGAAACAGCGCGCCCACGCACAGCAGATGCTCAACGACATCCACGGCCAGTTCATCGAAGTGGTCAAGCGGGGCAGGGGAGACCGCCTGAAACCCGACCCGGCGATCTTCAGCGGACTGATCTGGACCGGCGAGCGCAGCATCGAGCTCGGACTGGCCGATGCGCTGGGCAGCGTCGAGTTCGTCGCCCGCGAGGTGATCAAGGCCGAGACCATCGTCGACTACACGCCGCGCGAGAACATCGCAGAGCGCGTGGTACGCCGGTTCGGCGCAGCCTCGGCCGAGGCGCTATGGGGTGCGGCAACCGCGCCACGGGCGACGCCCGTACGCTGAGGCGCCGGACGCCGGACGACCGACTACAGCACGTGCAGGCCGAAGCCCTGCAGCAGGCGGGTGAGGGCGATCAGCGGCAGACCGATCAGCGCGGTCGGGTCGTCACCGCGCACCGCTTCGGTCAGCGCGATGCCCAGCCCCTCGACCTTCGCGCTGCCGGCGCAGTCGTAGGGGCGCTCGCGCTGCAGATAACGTTCGATGGCATCGTCGCCGAGCATCCGGTACAGGACGTCGGTCACCACCCGCTCCTCCGACGACAGCGCCGGGTCCAGCCGCATCACGCACAGCGCGGTATGGAACCGCACCGCGCGGCCGCGCAGCATCCTGAGCTGCGCGGTGGCGGCCGGATGCGACCCGGGCTTGTTCACCGGCAGGCCATCGAGCTCCGCGACCTGGTCCGAGCCGATCACCACGGCCGTCGGTACGGTTTCGGCGACTGCGAGCGCCTTCGCGCGGGCCAGGCGGGCAGCCAGCGCCGGCGGCGATTCACCGTCCATCGGCGTCTCATCGACCCGGGGCGCGACGACGTCGAATGGCAGGCCCAGCCGTTCCAGGAGCGTGCGGCGGTATGGCGAGGTGGAGGCGAGGATCAGCCGGGGCGGCGTTTGCGGAAGCATCGCATCTGTCTTTGACATTGTCGGGAAAGGGCAATATTATCCGACGTTTATGTCGCACACCCCTGTCATCGACAGCATCGCCTTCGCACGCGCCGGCAGTTCCTGCCACGGCACGTTGAAGGGTGACCGGCTGACCCGTCTTGACGACAGCCTTGTCGACCAAGCCGGGGAAGTGCATTACGAGTTGCATGGCATCCTGTGGGACGAAAAGCCCGCGCTCGAACTGAAGATCGAAGGTTGGCTGATGGTCCGCTGCCTGCGCTGCCTCGGACCGATGCGCTGGCCGGTACGGATCGAGAACCGGGTACGACTGGCACGAAACGATGCCGATCTCGATGTAGCAGATGAAGAAGGCGTGGATGCAATTCCTGCATCGCAGGAACTGAATGTCGCGGAGCTGGTGGAAGACGAGTTGCTGTTGCAGTGGCCGATCGCGCCCCGTCATGGGGCGAGTGCAGAGGCAGGCACCACAGCCGGTGCGGACGACGACGGGTCGGGCAACACGACACGTTGCGATGTCGACCTGATGGCTGGCAGCACTGCCGTGATCCACCCGTTTGCAGCACTCGAAAAGCTGTCGCCGCGACGCGGCGGTACCGAACAAGGCAATCAAGACTAAGAGGTTCATCATGGCAGTCCAGCAGAACAAGAAGTCCCCGTCCCGCCGCAACATGCGCCGCGCGCACGATTTCCTCACGGCAGCACCGCTCGGCGTCGAGCCGACGACCGGCGAAGTGCACCTGCGCCACCACATCAGCCCGTCGGGTTACTACCGCGGCAAGAAGGTCACGGCAGGCAAGAAGGACTGAGCGGCGCTTCCGGTTTCACCGACAGCACGCAGGTAGACGGATTGGACTTCGGCGGAGCGGGTCTGGATTGCCGGCGACGGCTACTTCCGCCAGCCTCGGGCTGTCGCTGACGATGGCACAAGTTGTCGTTGCCATAGACTGCATGGGCGGTGATCACGGGCCGCGCGTGACGGTTGCTGCGGCCATCGCCGCGGTAGAGGCCGACCCCGGCCTGTCGATCGTGCTCGTCGGCCTGTCCGATACGATCGGCGCGGCCCTGGCCGCCGCCGGCCGCAGCGAAGACGATCGACTGCGGGTGCTGCACGCCCCGGAAGTCGTCGCGATGGACGAGGCCCCGGCCGGCGCCCTGCGGAACAAGAAGAAGTCGTCGATGCGGGTCGCGATCAACCTCGTCAAGTCCGGCGAGGCACATGCCTGCGTGAGTGCCGGCAACACCGGCGCACTCATGGCAACTTCGCGCTTCGTGCTGAAGACGCTGCCCGGCATCGAACGTCCGGCGATCTGCGGCGTCCTGCCGTCGCTCAAGGGGCGCACCTACATGCTCGACCTCGGTGCGAACGTCGATTGCACGCCCTTGCAGCTGGTGCAGTTCGGCATCATGGGGGCGAGCCTGGTCGGCGCCCTCGACCATGTCGACAGCCCTAGCGTCGGCCTCTTGAACATCGGTGTCGAAGACATCAAGGGCAACGACACGGTGAAGCAGGCCGCCGAGCTGTTG
>JBIITW010000018.1:0-35289 GCA_044340265.1 Burkholderiales bacterium
TCGGCTTGATCGACCCCTTCGGGATGAACAGGTCGATGAACGGGCGGGGGATGGCGATCTGGTTTTCGTCTGACATTCAGTCCGCCCTGGCCCCCGACAGCTTGACCAGCTTCGCGTATTTCTCCATCTCGCGCAGGAAGAAGCGCTGGAACTCGGCCGGCCCGAGCGCGAGCGGCTCGAGCCCGTCGCGTTCGAACGCGGCGCGCATCTCGGGCGTCTGCATCGCCTTCAGGGTCTCGGCATTGAGCCGGTCGATGATCGCCTGCGGCATGCCGGCGGCGACGAACATGCCGAACCAGTTGTCGGTGTCGAAGCCGGGCAGGATGCTGTCGAGCGTGGGCAGTTGCGGCAGCAGCGCGGTCGGCTTCACGGTGGTCACCGCCAGTGCGCGCAGCCGTCCGGTCTTCAGGTGCGGCATCGCGACCACCGTGGCGAAGAAGCTCATGTCGACCTCGCCGCCGACCACCGCACCGACCACCGCACCTGCGCCCTTGTACGGCACATGCGTGACCTCGGCGCCGGTGAGCGAGGCGAACAGCACGCCGGCAAGATGGCTGGTGGTACCCATGCCGTTCGAGCCGAAGTTCAGTCCGCCCTTGCGCTTCTTGAGCAGCGCGACCAGTTCCTTCACGTTGCGCGCCGGCACCGACGGATGCACCACCAGCAGTTGCGGCGAGGACACCACGCCGGTGACCGGCACGATGTCCTTCAGCGGGTTGTAGCCCAGCTTGCTGTACAGGCTCGGGTTCACCGCCAGTGCCGCCGACGAGAACAGCAGCGTGCTGCCATCGGCCGGCGCCTTGGCCACCAGTTCGGCGCCGATGTTGCCGCCGGCCCCGGCGCGGTTGTCGACGGAAAACGGCTGGCCCATCGATTCGCCGTACTTCACCGCGAGCAGGCGGGCGACGATGTCGGTGACGCCGCCGGGTGCGAACGGCACCACGATGCGCACCGGCCGGTTCGGCCAGGATTGTGCGTGGACTGCGGCGGGCAGCAGTGCGGCAAGCGTGAGCAGTGCAAGTCGTTTCATCAGTCGAGCCTTATCTTCGCCTGTTCGATCACCGCAGCCCAGCGGGTCACTTCGGCTTCCATGAATGCGCGGAACTCCGCCGGCGTGTTGCCGGAAGGTTCGACGCCGAGTTCGGCCATCCGGGCACGCACGTCGGGCAGCCGCACGATCTTCGCGATCTCGTTCGACAGGCGGTCGACGATCGGCTTCGGCGTGCCGCCCGGGGCCAGTACGCCGGCCCAGGATCCGGACACGAAGCCTGGTACGCCTGCCTCGGCGACGGTCGGGATCTCGGGTGCGGTCGGCCAGCGGGTGGCGCTCGACAGACCGAGTGCGCGGATCTTGCCGGCGCGCACCTGCGGCAGCATCGCAGACATGGTGTCGAACATCAGCTGGATATGGCCACCCATCAGGTCGGCCAGCGCAGGTGCGGTGCCCTTGTACGGCACATGGGTCATCTTCAGGCCCTGCTGCTGGGCGAGCAGTTCCATGGTCAGGTGCGCAGCGGCACCGATGCCGCTCGATGCGAACGACAGCGAGCCGGGCTTCGCGCGCGCGACGGCCAGCAACTCCTTCAGGTCCTTCGCAGGCAGGCTGTTGCTGGCTACCAGCACCAGCGGCGCGATGCCGACCAGCGACACCGGCTCGAAGCTCTTCACCGCGTGGTAGGGCAGCTTCGCGTAAAGGGCCTGGCTCGCGGCATGGCCGGCGATCACCATGCCGGTCGTGTAGCCGTCGGCCGTGGCCTTGGACAGGACCTCGGCACCGATGATGCCGTTGGCGCCGGGCCGGTTGTCGATCAGCACCGCTTGCCCGAGCGAACGCGACAGCTGTTCGCCGACCGTGCGCGCCATCAGGTCGGTGAACCCCCCGGGCGTGAACGGCACGATCATGCGCAGCGGCTTCGATGGAAATGCAGGTTGTGCAGCCGCGGGTACAGCCAGCACGGTCAATGCGGCAGCCAGCGCGGTGACGGGTCCATGCATTGCAGGTCTCCTCCGGTGTGCTTCGGTCGCATCGGCCCCGCAGGCTCTATGGCCGGGTGATGCCGACGACACCGACAGCTTAACGGATCGTGACGTTGCGTGGTCGCCTGCGCCGTCGCGTCCCGCGCCATTCAGCAGACCGCGCCGGCCTGCCAGGGCACGAACTCGTGGTCACCGTAACCGAGTTCCTCGCTCTTGGTGCGTTCGCCAGAGGCGACGGCCAGCATGCGCGCGAAGATGCGCTCGCCACAGTCGGCGAGCGTCTCGTCACCGTCCAGGATGGTGCCGCAATTGAAGTCCATGTCCTCGCCCTGTCCGTTGTAGAGCTGGGAGGTCGCCGCCAGCTTGAGGCAGGGCGCCGGCTTGCAGCCGAACGGCGAACCCATGCTGGTGGTGAAGCAGATCAGGTTGGCGCCGCCGGCGATCTGTCCGGTGGCCGAACAGGGGTCGAAGCCGGGTGAGTCCATGAACACCAGTCCGCGTTCGGTCACGACCTGCGCGTACGGGTACACCGCGCGCAGGTCGCTACTGCCTCCCTTGAGGAGCGCGCCGAGCGAATGTTCGATGCCCGCGCCCGTGCGCACTGCATCGGAGGCGATTGCACCGGCGGTTGCCGCCCGACCCGGATCGCCGGCTGCGTAGGCGCGCCACCAGTCGAAGCGTTCGAGCAGCGCGCGGGCGACATCGGGCGTCTCGGCGCGGCGGGTCAGCAGATGCGCCGCGCCGAGCAGTTCGGGCGTCTCTGCGAGGATGGCGGTGCCACCCTGCCGCACCAGCAGGTCGACGGCATGCCCGAGCGCCGCGTTCGCCGACAGACTGCAGGACGTGTCCACCGTGCCGCATTGCAGGCCGATGGTCAGGTGGCTCGCGTCCACCGGCGAGCGCTTGACGTCGGCGACGGCCGTGAGCATGGCCGCGACTTCGGCGATGCCGCGGCGGATCGTCGATTGCGACCCGCCTTCCTCCTGCACGGTGATCGTGCGCAGCCTCCCGCCGCTGACGGCCAGCGGATGCTCCGCAAGCAGTTGCTGCATCTGCTGCGTCTCGCTGCCCAGGCCGATCAGCATCAGGCCGCCGAAGTTCGGATGGCGGGCGAAGCCGGCGAGGGTACGCTCGAGCAGCTTGAACCCGGCGCTGTCGGTGGCCATCCCGTTGCCGGTGCGGTGGGTGAGTGCGAGCACGCCGTCGATCGTTCCGGGCAGCCAGCCCGGGCCGTGGTTGAAATGGTCGGCGATGCGGCGTGCCACGGTCGCCGCGCAGTTCACGGTCGGGATCAGGCCGATGAAGTTGCGCGTGCCGACGCGTCCGCTCTCGCGCACGATGCCGTGGAACATGCCGCGGCGTTCGGCGGGCACCTGCTCCATCGGCCGACGCTCGCTGCAGAACGATCCTGCATCGGCATCGTGCAGCCCCTGTGGTTCTGCGAGCAGGTTGTGCACATGGACATGCTGGCCCGGATGGATGTCGTGCCGTGCCAGACCGATCGGCGTGCCCAGCTTGATCACCGGCTGGCCGGCGCCGATGGCACTGAGCGCCACCTTGTGCCCGCGCGGCACTGGCTGTACGCACGCGGGGGCGTGGTCCAGCGAGGACTGCCCCGGCTCGAGATCGACGTAGGCGACGGCGACATTGTCATTCGGGCACATGCGTATCGCACCCGGTCCGATCTGCTGCGTATTCAAAGGCATCAAGGCCCCCTCGTGCGCGCGAGCCAGGGACGGGGGCACATGCACGCCGGACTTCGGGCTACCGGTGCACTTGCCTCGTGTCCATGGGTCAACGGACTTGCGTCCGCGCCGACACGCGGACGATGCTGTGTGCTACCGGCTGGCGGTCTGATCGGGTGTTTTCCCTCGCCACCATGAACGGCAGGGGAAGTCTAGCACCCGAGCCATGGCCCCTGTCCAGCATCGCCGTCGGCAGGGCGCCGGTCTCCTGCGCGCAGCGAAGGGTGGCGGGGCGGCCTGTGCTAGCATCGAAACGAAGAGAGCGACCATCCAGTGAACCGCGGCCCGCAACGACAGCGCGACGACCGGCCCTCCAGACGGGCACTCGCAAATGCCTCCCGGCTGGCCGCGCGCCAGGCGATGCGCCCGTTGTCGTTCCGCGTGCTGCGCCGTCTCGGCGCTTCGGCCTTCACCTCGGGTGCGTTGCTGGCCCGGGAGCTGTCCGTCTCGCGCTCGACCATCTGGAAGGCGGTGCGCGACATCGAGCGGTCCGGCGTCGCGGTCGAGCACGGGCTGGGCCGCGGCTATCGGCTGCTGCAGCCGATCGAATTCATCGATGCCGCCGGCGTGCAGGCGATGCTCGGACCGTCAGCGTGCGGGCTCGCGCTGACCGTGCTCGACCACTGCGAGTCGACCAACACCGCGCTTGCGCGCCAGGCCGAAGCCGGGGCGCCGCAGGGTACGGTGCTGCTCGCCGAATGGCAGACCGCGGGCCGCGGTCGTTTCGACCGGCGCTGGTCGAGTGCGCCGGGCGCAGGGCTGACCTTCTCGCTGCTGTGGCGCTTCGAGAAGGGCGCGTCGCTGGCCGGCCTCAGCCTGGTCGTGGGCCTTGCCATCGCCGATGCGCTGCGCGTGCTCGGACTGCGCGAGGTGCGCCTGAAGTGGCCGAACGACGTGCTGGTGCGCCGGCGCAAGCTGGCCGGCGTGCTGACCGAGATCCGCGGCGACATGCTCGGTCCGTGCGCTGCTGTGATCGGCATCGGGCTCAACGTGCGCTTGCCGCAGGCGACGATCGACGCGATCGACCAGCCGGTGACCGACCTCGCGCGCAGCGGTCTGGACAACCTCGACCGCAACTCGATCCTGGCTGCGGTCCTGTCCGGCCTCGCGTCTGCACTCGAACGATTCGGGCGGGAGGGCTTCGCCCCGTTCCGGCGCGAGTGGCAGGCGCATTGCGCCAGTCTCCATCGCACCGTGCGCGTGGTGTTGCCCGACGGTGGCGTGGTGCGCGGCACGATGCTCGGCGTCGATACGCAGGGCGCGCTGCGCATCGAGGTCGATGGCCAGACGCGCCGCGTGTTCAGCGGCGAGCTGCTCGAGCCGTCTTCATCCGCGTCGCGCACGAAGGCCGATGGCCCGGCCTCGCGCCGGCCGCATCAGGCGGAGATCGAATGATCGTCGCACTCGATCTCGGCAACACGCGGGTGAAGTGGGGCCTGCACCCCGGGGGCCTGCCGGTCGCGGGACGCTTCCTGGCCGAAGGCGCGACGGCGTCTGCCGCACCAGGGGCATTCGACGATCCCGGCGGACCCGCCGCCATCGACGCGCTGCCGGATGCCTGGTCGGCGTGGGGCCGGCCGGACGAGATCGTCGCCTGCAGCGTCGCCGGCACGCTCACCGATGCCGCGATCGATCGTGTTGCGGCGCGGCTGTCGGTACCGGTGCGGCGCATCCTGCCGAGCGCCGAAGCCGCAGGCATGCGCAACCTGTATGGCCAGCCGGCGAGCCTGGGTGCCGATCGCTGGGCGGCGCTCGCCGGCGCGCGGGCCCGCATGCGCGGCGCGGCACTGGTCGTCGATGCGGGCACCGCGATGACGGTCGACGCGCTCGCCGCCGACGGACGTTTCCTCGGTGGCCTGATCGTGCCCGGCTACGACCTGATGCGCGCGTCGCTGGCGCGCGGCACGGCGCGGCTGCCGGTCGCCGCCGGGCGTTTCGATCCGTTCCCGCGTACGACTGATGACGCGATCGTCACCGGTGCATTGCAGGCGATGGCCGGCGCGGTCGTGCGGACGCTGGAGGCGATGGTCGCCGCCGGCGAGGTCGCACCCCGATTGCTGCTGACCGGCGGCTGTGCACCGCTGCTTCGCGATCCGCTTGCCGCGTGTATGCCGGTGGAGGTGCCGTCGCTGGTGCTCGAAGGACTGCTGGTGCTGGCTGCGGAGCCGCAGCGATGATGCGCTGGCTGGTCGCGCTGCTGCTCATCGCCAACGTGCTGTTCGGCGCGCTGGTCGGCTTCGGGGGCCCTGCGCGCGGTCCGGACGCGCAACTGCTCGACCTGCAGATGAACGCACAGCAGGTGCGCGTGGTTGGCGGTGGCCAGGACCAGCCGGCGACGAAGGGAAAACCGGCCGTGCCGGCCGCAGCCTGCCTGGCCTGGGGGCCTTTCGCTGAAGCCGACGCCGCGCGCGCCCGCGAACTGCTGTCGGCACTGGTGCCGGCCGAGGCCGTGACCTCGCGCGAGGTCACCAGTCCCTCGTCCTGGTGGGTGTTCATGCCGCCGCAGAAGAGCCGCGCCGAGGCGCAGCGCAAGATGGCCCAGCTGAAGGCGCTGGGGATCACCGACTACGCCCTGGTCGAGACGGAGAATGAATGGCTGAACGCGCTCGAACTCGGCGTGTTCCCGGATGAAGCGCGGGCACGTGAATACCTCGCCAACCTGCAGCAGCTCGGCGTGCGCACCGCGCAGGTCGGCGAGCGCCGCGGGCGCACCGCCGTCGAATGGCTGGTGCGTGAACCCGGCGAGTCGGTGATGGCGCGCGTGCTGGAGATCAAGCAGGCGAACTTCCCGGACAGTGCGCTGGGCGCGATCGAGTGTCCGGCGGGTGCGGCTCGCTGAGCGCGTCAGCCGCGCGCACACTGCCCGCGCGGATCAGGACTGTACCGAGCGCGGCCGGAACGGTGTCACTGCACCGCCAGAGGCGATCGCGGGTGCGGCATCAGGGGTGGCCGAGGCTGCCGGGGCCGCTGCATCTGCTGCCGGGGCGTGGCGGGCGCCGGCGCCGGCGACGGACATGCCATCGCCGTCGTTGCCGGTGGCCTCGCCCGATTTCAGCAGCGCTTCCATCTTCGCCGGCGGCATCGCCGCGTGGAACAGGTAGCCCTGAAGCAGCGCGCAGCGGTGCAGCACCAGGAAGTCCCGCTGGGCTTCGGTCTCGACGCCCTCGGCCACCACCTCGATGAACAGGCTGCGTGCCAGCGAGATGATCGCCTCGACGATCGCCGCGGTGTCACGCTTCTCGGTGATCTCGGCGACGAACGAGCGGTCGATCTTCAGCCGCTGCACCGAGAACCGCTTCAGGTACGACAGTGACGAATAGCCGGTGCCGAAGTCGTCGACGGAGATCGACGCGCCGAGCCTGGCCAGCGCACGCAGCGTGTCCAGCGTGCCCTTGGTGTCTTCCATCAGCGTGTGTTCGGTGATCTCGAACTCCAGCCGCTTTGCATCGAAGCCGGTGTCGGCCACGATCTGTTCGACCAGTTCGGCCAGCCGCGGATCCTTGAACTGGCTTGCCGACAGGTTGATCGCCAGCCGCAGCGGACGGCCCTGGCCGTCGACCCAGGCGCGTGTCTCGCGGCAGGCGCGGCGCAGCGCCCAGGCGCTCACGCTGCGGATCAGGCCGGTCTCTTCAAGCAGCGGGATGAACGCGTCCGGATGAAGCTCGCCGCGTTGCGGATGCTGCCAGCGCAGCAGTGCCTCGACCGCGATGATCGCGCCATCGGCTGCTTCGACCTGTGGCTGGTAGTGCAGCTCGAGTTCGCCGCGTTCCAGGATGCCGGGCAGGTCGGTCTCGAGCGCCAGGCTCTCGGACAGGCCGAGGCCCATCGCCGGGAGGTAGAAGCGGTAGGTGTTCTTGCCTGCCGCCTTCGCGCGGTACATCGCGATGTCGGCATGCTTGAGCAGCAGTTCCGGCGTGGCTCCGTCGCGCGGGTAGGCGGCGATGCCGATCGACGGCGAGACGAACAGCTGTCGCCGTTCGACGGTGAACGGCCGTTCGAAAGCCTGGAAGATCTTCGCGATCACCATCTCGGAATGCTCGGCCTGCGTGAGGTCGGCGAGGATCAGTGCGAACTCGTCGCCGCCCAGTCGCGCCACCGTGTCGTGCGCCCGCACGCACTCGGTGAGCCGGGTGCCGGCGGCACGCAGCAGCACGTCGCCCGCTGCATGGCCGAGCGTGTCGTTCAGGGTCTTGAAGCGGTCGAGATCGAGGTATAGCAATGCCACCGACTTGCCGCTGCGCTGCGCATGGCCGAGCGCCTGCGACAGCCGGTCCACGAAAAGATTGCGGTTGGGCAGGCCGGTGCGATCGTCGTAGTGGGCGAGGTAGTTGATGCGCTTCTCGGTACGCTTGCGCTCGGAGATATCCGACACCATGCACTGGATGGAGTGTGCCCCGCCGAAGCTCATCGGCGTGGCGATCAGTTCAGCCTCGAACTCCGTGCCGTTCATGCGCAGCAGCTTGACCTCGACGCGCGTGGTGGTGCCGCGCTTGCTCGTGTGCGCCAGCCGCTCGGCGAGGCCGGGCCGCGAGTTGCGCTGCACATGGCCGACGATGCTTCGGCCGATCAGTTCGGTGGTGCCGGCCGCACCGAGCATCCGTGCGAGGGCTGCGTTGGAGTAGACGAAGCGGTCGCGGGTCAGCACGAAGATGCCCAGCGGTGCGGTCTCGACCAGCGCGCGATAGCTGGCCTCGCTGTCGCGCAGTGCGGCTGCCGAGCGGTCGCGCTCGATCACGATGCTGGCAAGGTCGGTTGCGCCGTTGACCAGGTCGAGTTCTCGCTGCGTGGGTCTGCGGCATTCGCGGTAGTACACGGCGAAGGTGGCCATCGCCTTGCCGGACGCGCCGAGGATAGGCGTGGACCAGCAGGCACGCAGGCCGTGCTTGAGCGCGATCGGCGCATAGGTCACCCACGCCGCGTGCGTGGCGATGTCCTCGACGATCAATTGCCGGCCCGAGTAGGCAGCGGCCCCGCAGGACCCGGCCTGCGGCCCGATCGGCAGCCGGTCCATCGCCTGGCTGTAGGCCTGCGGCAGGCTCGGTGCCGCGGCGACATGCACGCGATCGTCGTGGATCAGCAGCACGGAGCACCATGCACCGGGCGCCTGCGCCTCGATGTTCTTGCACAGTGCACCCAGCACGTCGGGCAGGCTGGCGCCGCTGGCGATCATGCCCAGGAGCACGCGGCTGGCGATCAGCTCGCGCTGAGGCAGCATGCCGGTCTCTGCGGTCGGCAGCGGACCGCCTTCGGCGATCGTTTCGGTGCTGGACTCGTTGCTGCTCATGTTGTAAGACCTGCCCGGAATCGCCTTGGGTGAGGAACGAATGGTACGGGATCGACGGTTGCGCTGGAAGCGCCGGACAGTGCTTGCCGATCACGCCGCGTGGTGCAGATGAAGTAAACCGGTACCTGCGCAGACGCGTTGTGAGAAAGAGAGGGAGGCCGCTCGTCATGGATGGACAGTCGCATGCACTACACCGCAGGTTGTCGCGTGCCCGCGCACGCTGGCACTGCGTGGCCGTTGCGGGCGCCGCGCTGCTCGTCGGTGGGTGTGCGGCCACTCCGGGCCTCGGCCGCACCGAGCGGTTACCCGAGGGCACGTTGCCGCCTTCGAAGGAAGTCGGGCCGCCGGTGAACATTCAACCCGCCCCGCTTGCCCGCGACGAATTCCGAGGCGCACCACGTCATCCGTGGGCCTACGGCTCCTTCGGCCCTGGCTGGTACGGACCGCGCTGCTTCGATCCGGTGTTCTGCGGACCCTGGGGTGGGTCCGGATTCCACGGGCCGCGCGGTCGCCCGGGCTTCGGATTGCACTACCGGGTGTTCTGAGCGGCCGTTACAGTGACCTGATGCGCTCCAGCAGGGCGGTGGTGGAGCGCTGGTGCACAAAGGGGATCGATACCACGCGACCGCCCGCGGCCACCACCTCTGCGGCGCCGACGATACGTTCGACCGGCCAGTCGCCGCCCTTGACCAGCACCTGCGGCGACAGTGCGACGATCAGGTCGAACGGGGTGTCCGCGTCGAACCAGGTGACCAGGTCGACGCACTCCAGTGCGGCCATCACCGCCATCCGGTCGGCCAGCGTGTTCACCGGGCGGTCGTCGCCCTTGCCCAGGCGGCGTACCGATGCGTCGCTGTTGAGCGCGACCACCAGGGACGCGCCGAGCGCGCGCGCCTGCGCAAGGTAGGTCACGTGACCGCGGTGCAGCAGGTCGAAGCAGCCGTTGGTGAACACCAGCGGAGAGGCGAGCGCGGCTGCACGTGCGGCCGCTGCTTCCGGCGGACACAGCTTGCGCTCGAAAGCGAGCGGGGCGTCGGGCGAGGTCGCCGGTGAGGTTGCCGGCAAGTCTGACAATCAGACCGCCATCAGGCCGAGGCCGGCACGGCTGCCGGCGCGGCGGCGTTCAACGTCTTGCGGTAGCGGTTGAGCGCCTGCACCGTGTCGAAATTCTCGCCGAGCAGCGTCGACAGTTTCTTCAGGATGGAACCGACGACCTTGCCTTCCCAGTCGCGGTCGAAGCGGATCTGCTGGTCCAGCCAGTGCTCCAGCCAGGCTGGATCGGGCAGCCGGCTCTGTACCGTGTCGTTCGGGAACAGGGCCTTGCTTACGTGCAGGTTGGTCGGGTGCAGTGCCTGGCCGGTGCGTCCAGCGGAGGCCATCAGCACGCCGACCTTGGCGAACGCCCGGCGTGCGTCGTCGCCGAGACGCTCGATCGCCTGCTGCATGTAGCGAAGGTAGGCGCCGCCATGGCGCGCCTCGTCATGCGACAGCAGGCGGTAGATGTGCTGGATCACCGGCTCGGTGTGCCATTCGGCTGCGCACTGGTACCACTGGGTGAGCCGGAGTTCGCCGCAGAAATGCAGCGTCAGTGTCTCGAGGTAGGGGGCCGGATCGAAATCGAAACGTACGGCGTGCAGCTCTTCCTCGGACGGCAGCAGGTCGGGACGGAAGCGTCGCAGGTACTCCATCAGCACGAGCGAATGCTTCTGTTCTTCGTAGAACCAGACCGACATGAACGCGGAGAAGTCGCTGTCGTGACGGTTGTCGCGCAGGAACATCTCGGTCGCCGGCAGTGCCGACCATTCCGTGATCGCGTTCATCTTGATCGTCCGTGCCTGCTCGTCGGTGAGCAGCGCAGGATCGAACGTATCCCACGGAACGTCATCTGCCATGTTCCAGCGGACTTTCTCCAGCTGGCGGAAGATCTTCGGATAGAGCATCGGGATTCAGTCGGAAAGTCGGGCCCGCCATTCGCCCAGGGCGGTGATGATCTGTTCAAGTCCACGGAGCACTTCGATGCCTTCCCCGGGGGTGCGGGCGCGCAACATGGCGTCGCCGCCCACCCAGAGCGCCATGCGGGCCGGCAGCATCTCGCGCAATTCGCGGATACTACCGGTGGCCAGCCGCGCCGGGAAAGCGGAACTGAAGGAAATCGTCGCGATATCCACGTCGTGCGCGAGTGCGGCCGCCACGATGTCCGTTGCCGGCGTCTCGACGCCGAGCGGCACGCAATAGACGCCTTCGAGCGTGAGCAGCGCCTCGGCCATCAACAGGCCCATGCCATGCTGTTCGCCGGGCAGCGTGGTCAGCAGCACCCGGGGCGAGTGCCCGCGCAGCTGGATGCTGGCGATGGCGTTGCGCAGCAGGCCCTGCATCTGCTCTGTGTAGAGGTGCTCCTCGAACACGGCGATCTCGCCGCGCACCCAGGCATTGCCGATGGCGCGGTTCAGCGGCACGACGATGTCGAGCACGAACCGGCGCAACCCGTCGCGCAGCAGGTTCTGGGTCAGCATCTGGCGCAGTTCGAGCGACTTGTGCGTGCGCACCAGGTTCAGCAGGGCCTCGACATCGGCGCTGTGCGCCGGGCTCTCGGCCTCGTTGCAGAGTGCATTGAGTTCGTCGAGCGACTTGTCGATGATCTTGCTCGGGCGATGGCCCTGGTCGAGCAGCCGCTTGAGCAGGCGCAGCTTGTCGACCTGGTCGGACGGATAGATGCGTTCGCCATGGGCGTCGCGGTAGGGCTGCGGAAACCCGTACCGACGCTCCCATACGCGCAGCGCATCCTTGGAAAGCCCGGTGTCGCGCTCGACCGAACTGATGTTCACCGGCGCGCGGTCGGCGCCCGCTTCCTCAACCACCGAAATTTTTTTGTCCATGGTGCAGATTAGACACAAGCGAAGGGAATTGCTGAGGCTACATCAGGCGGGCGATACTGACTAGGACAAGCGATTTGTGCGGGCAGGTCTTTCCGGACGTGGGGGTGCTCGAAGGCCCTTTCCGTAGCCGCCGGGTAACCCGACGCCACGGATCATGCAGCACGCGGTGAGCCCTTGCAAACAGGGTTGTCAGGATGCGACGGTCGATTAAGATCGCTCGTTGCCGGCCCGGCTGAAGTACGGCCTGAAGTTTCCGGCACCAAACCAGAAGGATGACGGCGGGTGCAGCAGACAACGATAGCAGTGGTGGGTTCCGGCATATCCGGATTGGCCACAGCCTGGCTCCTTCGCGATCGGTACAAGGTAACCCTGTTCGAGGGGGGCGAGCGGCCGGGCGGCCATACCAACACGATCGACGTCGATGTCGACGGGCAGCGCTTTCCCGTGGACACCGGTTTTCTCGTGTTCAACGAACGCACCTATCCCAACCTGATCGCGATGTTCGACCTGCTGGGCGTGCCGTCGACCACCAGCGAGATGTCGTTCAGCGTCTGCATCGAGCAGCCCCGGCTCGAGTGGGCCGGCACGTCGGTCGCCTCGCTGTTCGCGCAGAAGCGCAACCTGCTGCGGCCGCGCTTCTGGCGGATGCTTGCGGACATCGCCCGGTTCAACCGCGAGGCGCCCCGCTTCAACGACCCCGATCCGGCGCAGCCGATGGACCTTGGCACCTTCCTCGAGCGCGGGCGCTACGGCGATGCATTCCGCGACTGGTACCTGCTGCCGATGGCGGCAGCCATCTGGTCCTGCCCGGTGGAGACGATGCGCGCGTTCCCGGTGGCGAGCTTCATCCGTTTCTTCGTCAACCACGGGCTGCTGCAGGTCACGCGCCGGCCGCGCTGGATGACGGTGACCGGCGGCGGCCGTGAGTATGTGCGCCGTCTGTGCGGCGAACTGGCCGATGCGCAGGCTGACCTGCGGCTGGCGACCCCGGTCTCCCGGGTGCGCCGCCTCGCAGACGGTGTCGAAGTCACCGCCGCGGGGCAGGTCGAGCGTTTCGACCAGGTCGTGTTCGCTTGCCATTCCGATGAAGCGCTCGCCCTGCTGTCCGACCCCACGCCTTCGGAAACCGCCCTCCTCGGTGCGGTGCGCTACCAGCCGAATGTCGCCTGGCTGCACACCGACGACTCGTTCCTGCCGCGATCACGCGTGGCCTGGGCGGCCTGGAATTACGCCGGCAGCGGTGCCTCCGGCGTGCCCGGCGCGGATGCTTCCGCGTCGGTCAGCGTGACCTACCTGATCAACCGGCTGCAGCCGTTGCCTGCATCCACGCCGGTGATGGTGACCCTGAATCCGCATCGCGCGGTGGACCCGGCGCGCGTGATCCGCCGCATCGAATATGCGCACCCCATGCTCGATGCACCGGCGCTGGCCGCGCAGCAGCAACTGCCTGCCGTGCAGGGGGCCAACCGTACCTGGTATTGCGGCGCGTGGACCGGCTACGGGTTCCACGAGGATGGCCTGAAGTCGGCGATGGTGGTGGCCGCCGGACTCGGCGTGCAGGCACCCTGGAGCCGGCCTGCCGGCGGCACGCTGCAACCGGTGCCGGCAGCGGCGGCGAATACGGCGACGTCCGGGGCAACGTCCGGGGCAACGTCCGCGGCAACCGCCGAGCAGCCGGCTGCGGCGACCTCGACATGATGTCGCCACGATGAACGACTGCCTGTTCACGCCTGCGCTGTGCGCCGGTGAGGTGCTGCACCGGCGCTTCACGCCGATCGGGCATGCCTTCCGTTATCCGGCGTTCTTCCTTCGCCTGCCGCTGTCGTGGTTCGAATCGGGCCGTGCGCAGGGACGGCCTCGGCTGCTCGGCCTCGATCGCTTCAACCTGTTCAGCGTCATGCGCCGTGACCATGGCGCGCGCGACGGCTCGCCGCTCGCACCCTGGATCCGCAGCCTGCTGTCCGACAATGGATTGCAGCAGGCCGACGGCGAAGTGGTGCTGTACACGCTTCCACGCGTGCTCGGTTACGCGTTCAACCCGGTAAGTTTCTGGCTGTGCCATGACGGGCAGGGCCGGCTGCGCGCGGTGCTGTGCGAAGTCAGCAACAC
The DNA here is from genome assembly GCA_044340265.1 of Burkholderiales bacterium. Classification (GTDB taxonomy): domain Bacteria; phylum Pseudomonadota; class Gammaproteobacteria; order Burkholderiales; family CAIKXV01; genus CAIKXV01. The sequence goes on from JBIITW010000018.1 coordinate 13,992, forward strand.
GTTCGGCGAGCACCACAACTACCTGGTGTCGAACGCAGACGGCTCTCCGATCGGTACCGGCGCGTGCCTTCAGGCGCGCAAGGTGTTCCATGTCTCGCCGTTCTTCCCGGTCGATGGCGAGTACCGTTTCCGTTTCCATGAAGCGGCAGGCCGCTGCCTGTTCCGGATCGAGTATCACCGGGCTGGCCAGCCGCAGCTGAACACTTCCCTGTCGGGCAAGGCCGCAAGGCCGACCGACCTGGGCCTGCTGCGCGCCTTCCTGCGCCTGCCGTGGCTGATGGCAGGGGTCATCGCGCGCATCCACCTGCAGGCCCTGAAACTCTGGTGGAAGGGGGCGTCGTTCCATCGCAAGCCCCTGCCACCCGCCGAAACGACGACGCGCTGATGAGCTGCCCGCCGCCGTGTTCCGCCCGATACATGCAGAAAGGTTCAATCGATGACTGAAGTCACTGTCGAGCAGTCGCGAGATTCGGACGCGCAGCAGGTGACCGACCAGGAGGCGGTGCGCCGCATCCGTGCGGCGATGCCTCCGGCGGGACAACTGTTCCTGCGCGTGCTCGATCGCATCCAGGTCGGCCGCATCGACCTCGTCACGCCGGAAGGCGACTGGCTGTCCTTCGGTGGAGAGGCCGGGCCGCATGCCACGCTGACCCTGCGTTCGTGGACGGCTGCCGAGGAGATCCTGCGCACGGCCGACATCGGGCTCGCGGAGGCCTACATGTCGGGCGACTGCGACATCGATCGTCCGGCCGACCTGCTGACCATCGCGCTGCTCAACCAGCAGCATATCGAACGCGCCTTCTATGGCAACTGGGCCGCGGTGCTCTGGTACCGGCTGCGCCACTGGTCGCGCGCGAACACCCGCTCCGGCAGCCGGCGCAACATCGTGGCGCACTACGACCTCGGCAACGAGTTCTACCAGCTGTGGCTGGACCCGACGATGAGTTATTCGTCGGCCTGGTTCGGCGGTGACCTCACGCAGCCGCTCGAGCGCGCACAGCATGCGAAGTACGAGCGCATCCTCGACCGCCTCGGCGCGCGGCCGGGCGAGACCATCCTCGAGATCGGCTGTGGCTGGGGCGGCTTCGCCGAGGCCGCGGCGCGTCGCGGCTGCCGGGTGCGCGGCATCACGTTGTCGCCAGCACAGCTTGCGTACGCGCAGCAACGCATCGCCGACGCAGGGCTGTCGGCGCTGGTCGAACTGTCGTACACCGACTATCGCGACGTGCAGGGACAGTTCGACCACGTGGTCTCGATCGAGATGTACGAGGCGGTCGGCGAGCGGTTCTGGCCAGCCTATTTCCGTGCGATCCGTGATGTCCTGAAGCCGGGCGGTCGGGCGGTGATCCAGGGCATAACCATCCATGACGAGGTGTTCGGGCGCTATCGAAGGGGCACCGACTTCATCCAGCAATATGTCTTTCCGGGCGGCATGCTGGCCTCCGAGACCGCATTCGCGAAGCACAGCGAGCGTGCCGGGCTCGAGATGCATGCGAGCGAGGGCTTCGGCCTCGACTATGCAGAGACGCTGCGTCGGTGGTTGAAGACATTTACCGAGAGCGAGCCGCGGGTGCGCGCGCTGGGTTTCGACGAGCGCTTCATCCGCATGTGGCGGTTCTACCTCTCCTATTGCGCGGCCGGTTTCGACTCGGGCCGCACCGACGTGCTTCATTTCGAACTGTCGCGCCCGCTGCAGGGGGCTGGTCGATGAACGGCGGTCCGGTTGACCGCAGGCGCAGGCTGCTCGGGCTGTGCGGCGCTGCGCTGGTCGGCGGGATGGCCGCGGCGGGGCGGCCAGCCTGGGCGGTGTCCTCGACGCTGTCGCGGTTGCCGGCGGCGGTCACCGCGCAGGCGGGTGAACTGCGGCGGCTCGGTGTCGGCACGATGCGCTGGTTCGGACTGCATGTCTACGATGCGGCGCTGTGGGTGCGGGAGGCGGGCTGGGATCCGGCAGATACCTTCGCGCTCGACATCGTCTATTCGCGCGACATCGCCGGCAAGGCGCTGGCCGAGAGCAGCATCACCGAGATGAAGCGTGTCGGCTTCACCGACGAAGCGCAGCATGCACGCTGGCTGCCGGCGATGGCCCGCATGTTCCCGGACGTGGGTCGCGGAGACCGGCTGGTCGGGCTGAACCTGAAGGGCGCGGGCGCCGCCTTCTTCAACCAGGATCGCACGCTGGGCGTCATCGACGACCCGGTGTTCGCGCGCGCCTTCTTCGCGATCTGGCTCGATCCGCGCACCCGCGAGCCGCAGCTGCGCAACCGCCTGCTCGGCAAGGCCTGAGATGCAGCCGCTCGACGAGCCCGGGCAGCTGACGTCGTCGAAGCTGGCTGCGTACAGCCTGTTCAGCGTGCCGCTGCTGATGACCGCGCTGCCGATCAACATCCTGCTGCCGGCGTTCTACAACGAACGCACCGGGATATCGCTGTCGGTGATCGGCATCGTGTTCTTCCTGACGCGGCTGGTCGATGCGGTCGTCGACCCGCTGCTCGGCGCCTGGGTCGATGCGCAGAAGCAGCGTGCATCGTACCTGCCGCCGGTGCTGATCGGCGCGCCGGTGCTCGCGCTCGGCTTCGCGCTCCTGCTGATGCCGCCGCAGGCGGGGGGCGACACACTGACCACCGCCTGGCTGACGCTGACCCTGGTCACCGCCTACCTGGGCTACTCGCTGGCGATCGTGGCCTACCAGGCGTGGGGTTCGGAGCTTGCCCATGACGATGCCGGCCGGGCGCGCATCACCGGCAGCCGCGAGGGAGCGGGCCTGATCGGCGTGCTGGCTGGCGCGGTGCTGCCGCAGGTGTTCGGCATGCAGGCGATGATCGTCGTCTTCCTGGTCGCGCTGGCGCTTTCGGTGTTGCTGCTCGCACGTTTCGCGCCACGACCGTTGCGCCGGGCGGCAGCCGCTGCCCCGGGTCCTGGCGCCCGCGAACCTGCCGCCCCCGGCGGCAATCCATTCGCGGCCTTCGTCGTGCCGCTGGCGAGCGGCCGCTTCCGCTGGCTGTTGCTGGTGTTCGCGCTGAATGCGATCGCGCCGTCGATCACCGCCACGGTGTTCCAGTTCTTCGTCGCCGACCGGCTCGGGCTTGCCGCCTATACGCCGGCCTTCCTGGCGCTCTACTTCATCGCCGGGGCCGCCAGCATGCCGCTGTGGATGAAGCTCGCGACGCGCTACAGCCTGCACGTGGTCTGGCTGATCGGCATGGTGGCGTCGGTGGCTGCATTCGTCTGGGCGTTCTGGCTGGGTGCCGGCGCCCTCTGGGGCTTCGCGGCGATCTGCGTGCTGTCCGGGCTGGCGTTCGGTGCTGACCTGGCACTGCCGCCGGCCCTGCTGGCGCGCGTGATCGACGCCAACGGGCACGACGGGCAGCGCGAGGGCGCCTATTTCGGGCTGTGGAACTTCGTGAACAAGCTGACCCTGGCCATCGCCGGCGGCATTGCCCTGCCGCTGCTCGAGGGGCTGGGCTACGTCAGCGGCTCGCAGGATGCGCAGGCGCTGTCGGCGCTGGCATTCACCTACGCGCTGGTTCCGTGTGCATTGAAGCTGGTCGCGGCGGGACTGCTCTGGTCCGCCTGGCGCAATGCGCGTTTCTGATCATCCATGGAGGCACTGAAATGAATTTCCCCCGTCTGGAAGGGTTGCCGCGCCGCATGAAGCAGGGGCTGAGGTCACTGCTTGCCGTGCTGGTCGTGGCTGCGACGCTCGCCGGCTGCGCGACGGTCGAACCGCAGGCGTATTCCGCCGAGAAGCCGGTGCTCGACCTGCCGACCTACTTCAACGGCACGCTGGTCGGGCATGGCATGTTCCAGAGCCGTTCGGGCAAGGTCGAGCGGCGCTTCGTGGTGACCATCGACGCGAAGTGGGAGGGCAATGTCGGCACGCTCGACGAACGCTTCGTATGGTCGGACGGCGAGAAGCAGCGTCGGGTCTGGACGATCACCCGGGTCGATGCCGGCACCTACACCGGGACCGCCGATGACGTGGTGGGTGTCGCCCAGGGCAGGGCGTCGGGCAATGCGCTGTACTGGACCTACACCCTCGCGCTGCCGGTGTCGGGCCGCACCTGGCATGTGCGCTTCGACGACTGGATGTACCTGATCGACGACAAGGTGATGCTCAATACCGCGGTGATGAGCAAGTGGGGCATCCGCCTTGGGCAGGTCACGCTGAGCTTCACCCGCCAATGAGCATGCCGGTGCCTGCCGCCGGAGGTGCGCTCGACGGCGCCCCCGCGGCCGCGTTGTGGCCGGGCCTTGCCGGGCTGCTGCCGTTCGCCGCCTGCGCGGTGCTGCCGCTGTTCACCGATGCCTCGTGGCATCCGCTGCTGCGCCAGGCGCTGGTTGCCTATGGGGCGGTCATCCTGTCGTTCGTCGGCGCGATCCACTGGGGTATCGCCCTGACGGCCGCACGCGAACCGGCTGCCGGCACGCTCTTCGCGTGGTCGGTCTTTCCCGCGCTCTGGGGATGGCTTGCACTGTTTCCATCGTTCATCCTCGCGCTCGGGATGCTTGGCGCCGGCTTCATCGTGCAGCTTGCCGTGGACTGGCGCGTTGCCGGGACGTTCCGGCTGCCTGCGTGGTACCTTGCGCTCCGCTCGCTGCTGACCTCGGGCGTGCTGCTGACGCTGCTGCTGGCGTCGTTCGTCACGGTCGTGGCCGCCTGAGCCCGGGGAGCTTTCCGAAGATGCCTCTGCAGTTGCCATTCCACGCCACCGGCCGCCGTACACCGCCATGTTGAATGCCCCTATCAAGGACTGGAAAGGCAAGCGGGTCTGGCTGATCGGCGCCAGCAGTGGCATCGGGCTGTCCCTCGCGAAGCTGCTCATTGCCCGGGGCGCACGGGTCGCCGTGTCCGCGCGCAACGCGGACGCACTGCATGAACTCGCGGCAGGCACCAAGCCCGCCAACGTGCTGCCGCTCCCACTGGATGCGACCCGTATCGACCAGCTCGAGGCTGCGCTGCGCGAGATGACCGACGCCTGGGGTGGCATCGATATCGCGCTGTTCCTGCAGGGAACGCACGAGCCGGTGCGTGCATGGACCCTCGATTCAGCGGTTGCGCACCGGCTGGTCGACACCAACCTGCTGTCGGTGCTCGATTCGCTGGCCGTGGTGCTGCCGCAGATGTTGCGCCAGGGCAGCGGCGGCATCGCGATCTGCTCGTCGGTCGCGGGCTATCGCGGGTTGCCGACCAGCCTGGTGTACGGCGCGACCAAGGCGGCGCTGATCAACCTCGCGGAGACGCTGTACATGGACCTCTCCCCGCGCGGCATCGGCGTCTGGATCGTCAACCCCGGCTTCGTGAAGACACCCCTGACCGACCGCAACGAGTTCCCGATGCCGGCCCTGATAAGCGCCGACGAGGCGGCGGAGCACATCGTCTCCGGGCTGGCCAGCGGCCGCTTCGAGATCCATTTCCCTAAGCGATTCACGCGCTGGCTGCGGCTGCTGCGCCTGCTGCCCTACGGGCTGTACTTCAGGCTGGTCCGGCGCGCCACCGGGTTGTGACCATGGCGACGGCCGAAACACGCGCCGCACTGGCCCGCATCGAGGCGCTGTACGCAGGCCTCACGCCCGAAGGCACCGGCGCGCTGAAGGATGCCTATGCCGCGGATGCGTATTTCAGGGATCCGTTCAACGAGGTGCGCGGTGCGGCGGCGATCGAGCGCATCTTCTCGCACATGTTCGATCAGCTGCATGCACCGCGGTTCGTGATCCTGGAGCGCGCCGTGGACGGTGATATCGCGTGGCTGACCTGGGACCTCGAGTATCGGCTGAAGGCGGCCGAGCCGATGCGCCGTATCCATGGTGCCTCCCAGCTGCGTTTCGATGGCGAAGGTCGAGTCTGCCATCACCGAGACTACTGGGACGCCGCAGGCGAACTCTACGAGTCGCTGCCGCTGCTCGGCGGCGTGCTGCGACTGCTCAAGCGCAGGCTGAGCGCAGGTTGAGTGCCGCGTCAGCGCAGGCGCGCGGGCACCCGCGCTGGCCGGGGGGGGTTACTTCGGCGGTGCCGCAGCCGGCTCCACCGGCGGACGCTTGATCAGCTCGAACACCCGCACCACGCGCGCCACGCCGCTGGTGGTACGCGCGATCTCCGCTGCCTGGTCCGCCTCGGCTGCGGTCACCAGCCCCATCAGGTAGACGACGCCGGCTTCGGTGACCACCTTCACGTGGTTCGCCTGCACCCGCGGATCCTTGCCCCGGGCCTGGTTGTCGACGATGCGCGCCTTCACCCGACCCGTGATGAACGAGTCGTTGCTGCGCGCGGTGAGCGAGCTGGGTCCGGCGATGCGCATCTCGTTCTGCACATGGCGTACGTTCGGCTGTGCCCTGACCAGTGCCTCGATGCCCTCGCGCACCTGTTCGGTGGTCGCCTCGCCGGTGATCAGCACGACCCGGTTGTAGGACGTCACGTTGGTGTTGGCCACCTTGCTGAACCGGGTGCTGATCTCGTTGCCCAGCCGCAGTTCGATGTTCTGGTCGTCGACGACGTTGCCGGCGGTGCGCCGGTCGTCCGCGACCAGTACGCCGGTGGCGACGCCGCCGATGATCAGCGGCACGCAGCCGCTGGCGAGGAGGCCGGACAGCGCGATGGTCAGTGCTGCGATGCGACGATTCATTGAGGCTCCTTCGGGAACATGATCTGGTCTATCGTGTCGCAGATGCAATGCAGCGCGAGTATGTGGACTTCCTGCACGTGTGCGGTGCTCGGATGCGGCACGCGCAGTTCGACGTCGCCGTCGCACAGGTCGCGCCCGATGCTGCCACCATCGCGCCCGGTCAGTGCGACCACATGCATGCCCGCGCCGTGCGCTGCATCGATCGCGGCGACCACATTCGGCGAGTTGCCCGATGTGGATATCGCGAGCAGCACGTCGCCCTTGCGACCCAGCGCCTGAACCTGCTTCGAGAACACCTGCCGGTACTCGTAGTCGTTGGCGATCGAGGTCAGCGTCGAACTGTCCGTGGTCAGCGCGATCGCGGCCAGCGGCGGGCGTTCGGATTCGAATCGGTTGAGCAGTTCGGCAGCGAAGTGCTGCGCATCGGCGGCGGAGCCGCCGTTGCCACAGGCAAGCACGCGGCCCCCGGCCGTGAGTGCCGACGCCATCATGCGGCCGGCGGCGAGGATCGGCGCGGAGAGTTTCGGGGCGACTTCACGCTTGAGGCGGGCGCTTTCCTCGAAACGCAGGGTTATGCGTTCGAGCAGTTCCTTGGGTTCCATGCCCACATTCTACGACGCATCAGGCGTGCGGGCATCGAACGCCGTGATGCGGCACGTTGTCGCAGTGTATTGGCGGTCAGCCGCCGGGCTGGAATGCATCGCGGATCCACTCGAGCCTGCCTGCCTCGATCAGAACCACGTCGAAGCGGCAGGGCAGGTGGGTGCAGTGCATCACCTGCCGGTAGAACTCCGCCGCGCGCGCAAGCCGCAACTGCTTGGCTGGCGTGATGCTGGCCGCAGCACCACCGAAGGCCGCCGATGCGCGCCGCCGCACTTCGACGAACACCAGCGAGCCGTCGGCATCCCGCGCGACGATGTCGAGTTCACCGGTGCGGCAGCGCCAGTTGCGCGACAGCACGCGCAGTCCGGCCTGCTCGAGGTGGAGAGCCGCGCGGGCCTCGCCGTCGCCGCCGTCCACCTGCCGCGTCGTGCGCGCCATTGCCGGCGGCTACCTGCGTTCGGTTCCCGGCACCAGCTGCCCCTGCCAGAGCTGGGCGGGGGCCGGTTCGCGAGCCAGCCAGTGCCCGCGCTCCAGCGTGACGCGGCCGGTGACGCCGTCGAGCGAGAGTCCCGGCTGGATGCCTCGCTCGATCGCCAGTTCGGCCAGCCGGTAGGCATCTATGCCCAGTGCATAGAGACGTTCATTCTCGGGGGGCAACGCAGGCTGGCTGCGCGGAAACACCATCACCGCGGCATGGTCGGGTTCGAGCAGCCACGGCATGTCGAGCAGTCGGGTGCCGTTCAGGTCGAGGTTGGCATTCGGGTCGATCGGGCCGGACCAGAGCTGCGAGGTGGCATAGGTGGGCAGCTGGGTATCGAGGAACGGTCGCACGGTGCGTGCGGTGGGCAGGTCGGCGGCGATGAAGACCATGTCGGCGCCGATGTTCGCGGTAGCCGCCCGCATCCGGTTCATCGCCCCGAGGTCGGTGACCGCCGCATGCTGGGCCGCGATGGAGCCGCCGTTCTCGGAGAAGGTCTCGATGAAGGCCTGCTGCAGGCGGCGGGACAACACGTTGGCCTGGGTCAGCACGAGTGCACGCTTGTGGCCATCGCGCAACGCCAGTCGCGCCACCTGCCGTGCCTCACTTTCCGTGGACAGGCCGAACAGGAACAGGTTCGGCACCAGGCGCGCGCCGCCGTCGACCGTGTTCAACGCGATCGTCGGCACGGTCACGGGTGCACTCAGCGCGAGGCCGTTGGCGAGCGCAGTGACCTGGTCGCGGATCAGTGGGCCGATGATTGCCTCCGCGCCCGCGCTCAGCGCCAGGTTGTAGGCCGTGATCACGTCGTTCGGCTGGTCGCCCAGCGGAACGAAGCGCAGTTCGAACTTGCCCTTGGATGGCGACTGCGACCAGGCCGCCGAGAGGCCGCTGCGCACATGCGTGGCGGCCCGGCCGAACGCGGGGGACTCGGTCGGCAGAAGCACCGCGATGACGCGCCGGGTCGATGCCGCTGGCGGCGGCGCCGGCGCCGTCGCCATGGTTGGTGCCGGCCCCTGCGCCTGGGCCGTGATGGGTGCGGATATCCCGGTCGCGAGTGCGGCCGCAGACAGCACGCTGGTCACCAGGGTGCGGATGCCGCAGACTTGGCGGCGCAACGCGAGGGCTACGAGATGCAGCATGAAGGGGAAGATCCGGCGCGGCCGGCCACTGGTTCGGGCGGATTATATGTGGTGGCTACGCCCATCGGGAACCTGGGCGACCTGTCGCCGAGGGCGCGCTCGATACTTGAAACCGCCGACTGGATTGCCGCCGAGGATACGCGAGTGACGCGCAAGCTGTTCTCGGCCGGTGCGCCTGCGCCGCGCGGCCGGATGCTGCCGCTGCATGCGCACAACGAGCATGCCCAGGCCGAACACGTGGTGCAGCTCCTGCGGGGCGGCGCGACGGTTGCGCTGGTCAGCGATGCCGGAACGCCGGCGATCAGCGACCCGGGTTCGATCGTCGTGCGTGCCGCGCGGCAGGCGGGCCAGGCCGTGTTCGCCGTGGCCGGTCCGAATGCGGCGATCGCGGCGTTGTCGGTCAGCGGCCTCGCGCCGGCCGCGTTCCTCTTCTGCGGTTTCCTGCCGGCCACCGGTGAGCGCCGGCGCGGCGCGATCGAAGCGGTGCGCCATACGGCGGCGGCACTGGTGTTCTACGAATCGCCGCATCGGGTGGTCGAGACGGTCGCCGACCTGTGCACGGTGCTGGGTGACACACGCACGCTGGTCATCGCCCGCGAGCTGACCAAGCTGTTCGAGTCGGTGCATGCATGCCCGCTGGCCGACGCAGCCGCCTGGCTCGATGCCGATGCGGACCACCGCCGTGGCGAGTTCGTGCTCATCGTGGACGAGCCGGCGGAGGCGCCGGCAGCCGGCGACATCGAGACCGAACGCGTGTTGTCCGAACTGCTCGCGGAGCTGCCGGTGAGCCGTGCCGCGCATGTCGCATCGCGGTTGTGCGGCGTGCCGCGTGAGCAGGCCTACAGGCTCGCACTTGCGCTGAAGAGTCGCTAAGCTCGACGCCGCACCCTAGCCATCGACGAAGGATGTCGCCTTGAATGCCACCGCTGCTTCCGCTGCACCTGCCGCAACCGCTGCAACGACCGTTGACCGCATCGAGCTGACCCGGCCAGACGACTGGCACCTGCACCTGCGCGACGGCGAGTACCTGCCGGCGGTGCTGCCGCACACGGTGCGCCAGTTCGCGCGCGCGATCGTGATGCCCAACCTGCGCCCGCCGGTGACCACCACCGCCCAGGCCGTCGCCTATCGTGAACGCATCCTTGCCGCGCTGCCCGCGGGCAGCCGCTTCGAGCCGTTGATGACGCTGTACCTGACCGATCGCACGACCGGCGCGGAGATCGAGACCGCAGTGGCTTCGGGCATCGTGAAGGCGGTCAAGTATTACCCCGCCGGTGCCACCACCAATTCCGATTCCGGAGTCACCGATGTCAGTCGTGCGCGGCCGGCGCTGGAAGCGATGCAGCGGCTCGGCCTGCCGCTGCTGGTTCACGGCGAGGTCACCGACACCAACGTCGACCTGTTCGACCGCGAACTGGCCTTCATCGACCGCGTGCTGGCGCCGCTGGTGCGCGACATGCCCGCACTGCGTGTGGTGATGGAGCACATCACCACGCGCGATGCGGTGACCTTCGTCGAATCCTGCGGGCCGCAGGTGGCCGCGACGCTCACTCCGCACCACCTGCTGATGAACCGCAATGCGATCTTCGTCGGCGGCATCCGCCCGCACTACTACTGCCTGCCGGTGCTCAAGCGCGAAGTGCATCGCCAGGCGCTGATGGACGCGGCGGCGTCGGGCAACCCGAAGTTCTTCCTCGGCACCGACAGCGCGCCACACGCGCGCCACACGAAAGAGACCGACTGCGGCTGCGCTGGCTGTTTCAACGCGCATGCGGCACTCGAACTCTATGCCGAGGCGTTCGATCGTGCGGGCGCCCTCGACCGCTTCGAGGCGTTCGCCAGCTTCCACGGCCCCGACTTCTACCGGCTTGCGCGCAACACCGGCAAGGTGGTGCTGGTCCGGGAAAGCTGGGATGCGCCGGCCGAGTATCCGTACGGCGCCGATACGCTGGTGCCGCTGAGGGCGGGCGAGCCGCTGCAATGGCGGCTGGTGCAGCCCGCCTGAAGGCAGCTGCGAAACATCCGGGCGCTGGCGGACATTGGGCTACACTCTGGGCGCGTGAAGCCAGCCAGACAGTCGCCGTATCGTTCGCGATGCGGAGGAAAGTCCGGGCTCCACAGAGCGGGATGCCGGCTAACAGCCGGGCGCAGCAAGCGGTGGTGAAAGCCATCGCCCAAGGCGACGGAAAGTGCCACAGAGAACAGACCGCCGATGGCCGCAAGGCACAGGCAAGGGTGAAACGGTGCGGTAAGAGCGCACCGCGGTCGCGGTAACGCGAACGGCACGGCAAACCCCATCCGGAGCAAGACCAAATAGGGGGGCATTGGCGCTGCTCGCGTTGCCCCCGGGTAGGTCGCTCGAGCCGTCGGGTAACCGGCGGCCCAGATGAATGACTGTCCTCGACAGAACCCGGCTTATCGGCCGACTTCACGCACCCTCTTCCTTTCCTGCGTCCGATTTCTCCGACCGGACGCACGCGACTACCGCCCCGGCCCTGTGGCGACCGGCTGGATGCGTGTCCGCGCCCCCCGAACTTAAGGTAATACCTTCAGTTCGCGGCTTACGCGGCTCATTTCATTAAGCAACGAAATTTTTGGCCGATCCGGATGGCCTATGCCTTAAGTCTTTGTTCGCAGACGAAAAATCGCGTTTGCGCCCGTTGACCCGCGGAAATTTTAGGGTTAACGTGGGGGTTGGTGGAAAGAAGTGGCGATTTTCGGAATTTTTGGCCTCATCTGGTCGAAAAACCGGCAACCCACGACTTTCCTTTCGACAAAGACAGGACCGTCGGGTCCGGGGGAGTCCAGGTGTTTCGAGGCGTCGCACAGCTCAGCATGGACGGCAAGGGCCGGCTGGCGATCCCGACGAAGTATCGCGATGCGCTGCTGGCGCAGGGTGACGGCCGGCTGGTGGTCACTGCGGACCCCAGCCGCTGCCTGCTGCTGTACACGCTGCTCGAATGGGAGCCGATCTACGACCAGCTGATGAAGCTGCCGAGCTTCGATGATCGCGTGCGCGGCCTGCAGCGCCTGATCGGCGGTTATGCCGACGATGTCGAGATGGATTCCCAGGGCCGGATCCTGGTCGGTCCGGCGCTGCGCGAGTTCGCCTCGCTGACGCGAGCGGTGACGCTGGTCGGCCAGGGCCGCAAGTTCGAGATGTGGGACAGCGCGCGCTGGAGCGAACAGAGTGCGCGCGTCTCGGGTTTTCCCGGCGGAGGCATGCCGCCGGGACTGGAGGGGTTTTCGCTGTGAACGACGGCTCGCGGCACGCGCCCGTGCTGCTTGAAGCCGCGATCGATGCGCTGGCGGTCAGGCAGGCAGGAACCTACGTGGACGGGACGTTCGGCCGCGGCGGGCACAGTCGCGCGCTGCTCGGGCGCCTCGGTGCGCGGGGCCGGCTGGTTGCGTTCGACCAGGACATGGAAGCGGTTGAACATGCGCGGGAGATCATGGATGCGCGGTTCCACATCGAGCATGCGAGCTTCGACACGATCGATGAACGGCTGCGCGCACGCGGCATCGATGGTGTCGACGGCATCCTGCTCGACCTCGGCGTGTCCTCGCCGCAGCTCGATACGGCCGGGCGGGGATTCAGCTTCCGGAACGACGGTCCGCTCGACATGCGGATGGATACCACACAGGGTGAGACGGCCAGCGCGTGGCTTGCGCGCGCCAGTGAACGCGACATCCGCGAGGTGATCAGGGACTATGGCGAAGAACGGTATGCTCAATCGATTGCAAGAGCGATTGTTGCGGCAAGAACGCAGCAGCCGATCACCCGCACACGTCAGCTTGCCGCACTCGTGGCGTCTGCGGTCCGCACGCGGGAGCCTGACAAGGACCCGGCGACACGCACCTTTCAAGCTCTACGGATTCACGTCAATCAAGAGCTTGCGCGGCTCGAGATAGCGCTGCCGAAATGCATCGACGTGCTCAATCCCGGCGGGCGCCTCGTGGTGATCAGCTTCCATTCGCTGGAAGACCGCATCGTCAAGCATGCGATGCGTGCCGCCGCGCAGCCGGCGCAACCGCCGCTGCGCCTGCCGCTGCGTGCGTCGGAGATGCCGGCGCCGCTGGTCGGTCGTCCCGCGCGGGCAGTGCGTCCGGAGGCGGCGGAAGTCGCGGTCAACCCGCGCGCGCGCAGCGCCGTGATGCGCTGGGTCGAGCGCGTGACCCCGGCGCCGGCGCCAGACTTCAGCGGCACGGAGCACTGAGCGCGCGATGACCCGGGTCAACCTCATCCTGCTCGCGTTGGTGATCATCTCGGCCCTCGGCACGGTCGCCTCGCAGCACCAGGCGCGGCGGCTGTTCTCCGAGCTGGATCGCGAACAGGTGACCCAGCGGCGGCTCGACACCGAGTTCCGCCAGCTGCAGCTCGAGCAGAGCACCTGGGCGATGCATGCGCGCATCGAGAAGGTCGCGCTGGCGCAGCTGAAGATGCAGATGCCGGTGCCGGCCAAGGTGCAGGTGGTGGCGCGGGGCGAGCCCGGTACCAGGCGCAGCGCCGTGACGGCTGCGCCGGCGGCCGTGGCGCCCACGAAGGCCGCGCCTGGTCCCGCACAGGGTGGTGCACGATGAGCGTCGCCCGCGCCTCATCGGTTCCGCCCGCCCCGGTCAAGCTGCCGAAGGGGCGCGCCCAGCTGATGCTGGGTTGCGTGATGGTCGCTTTCGCGATCATGCTCGGCCGTGCGTTCTACCTGCAGGGCATGAACGACGATTTCCTGCAGGCGCGTGGCGAGGCGCGGTTCACCCGGGTGATCGAGATCCCCGCCAACCGCGGCATGATCACCGACCGCGACGGCGAGCCGCTCGCCGTCTCGACCCCGGTGGAGTCGGTCGAGGCCAGTCGCGACTACATGAAGAAGATGACCGATGCCCAGGAGGCACAGCTGGCGAAAGTGCTCGAGATCGACGCCGGCAGCATCCGCAAGCGGCTGTCCGAGAGCACGCGCGAGTTCGTCTTCCTGAAGCGCCAGCTTCCGCCCGACCAGGCGGCGCGCGTGCGGCAGCTGAAGATCCCCGGCGTGCGGCTGCAGCGCGAATATCGCCGCTACTATCCTGCGGGCGAGGTGGCGGCGCATCTGGTCGGCTTCAACAACGTCGACGACCACGGCCAGGAAGGCATCGAGCTCGCCTACCAGGAATGGCTGGCCGGCAAGCCCGGCAGCCGGCGCGTGATCCAGGACAAGCGTGGCCAGATCGTCGAGGACATCGAGAGCCTGCGCGTGCCGAGGCAGGGTCGCGACCTCGCGCTGTCGATCGATCGCAAGATCCAGTACCTCGCCTATCGTGAACTGAAGGCCGCGGTCGTGCAGCACAAGGCGAAGGCCGGCAGTGCGGTGGTGATAGACGTGCATACCGGCGAGGTGCTGGCGCTGGCCAACCTGCCGGCGTTCAACCCGAACAACCGCGGCAAGCTGACCGGCCAGCAGACGCGCAACCGCGCGATCATCGACCTGTACGAGCCGGGCTCGACGATGAAGGCGTTCACCATCGCAGCCGGGCTCGAGGCCGGCATCGTACGCCCGGAGACGATCATCCAGACCGGGCCCGGCTCGCTCACCATCGGGCCGAGCACGATCCGCGACGTCAATCCGCTGGGTGCGCTGACCGTGACGCAGGTGCTGCAGAAATCGTCGAACGTGGGTTCGGCGCGGATCGCGCTGCAGCTGCCTTCGGCCACGCTGTGGCAGTCGTTCAGTGATGCCGGTTTCGGGCTGCCGACCCAGGTCGGATTCCCGGGCGAAGGCCATGGCCGGTTGCGTGCGCCGAACACCTGGCGGCCGATCGAGCAGGCGACGATGTCCTACGGCCATGGCCTGTCGGTGACCCTGCTGCAGATCGCGCGCGCGTATTCGATCTTCGCCACCGATGGCGAGATGCGGCCAGTCTCGATCGTGCGCGTGGAAAATGCGCCGCCGGCCACCCGCGTGATCTCGGCCGAGACTGCGCGCTCGGTGCGCCACATGCTCGAACTCGCCACCGGTCCCGGCGGCACTGCGCCGCGGGCGCAGGTCGCGGGCTACCGCGTGGGCGGCAAGACCGGCACCGCGCGCAAGATCGAGAACGGCGTCTATGTACAGCGCTACGTGGCTTCCTTCATCGGATTCGCGCCGGCCTCCGCGCCGCGCGTGATCGTCGCGGTGATGATCGACGAACCCTCGAACGGGGTGTTCTACGGCGGTGCCGTGGCGGCGCCGGTGTTCAGCCAGATCACCGCGGGCGCGCTGCGCATGCTCGGCGTTGCCCATGACGCACCGGTCAACAACGTCGTGCTGCCGCCGCCCGGTGTCGAAGTGAAGGAGGAAGTGTGACCGCGCAGGCGCCTGCCATGCCGGCCTTCGATCCGGCTTCACTTGCACCGCTGGGCATGCCGGTGACTTCGCTCGCGCTGGACAGCCGCCGCGTGCAGCCCGGCGACGTGTTCGTCGCCTGCCCGGGCCGGACGACCGACGGACGCGCATACATTGCCCAGGCGATCGATCGCGGCGCGGCCGGCGTGCTGTGGGACGCATCGGATGCGTTCCGCTGGGACCCCTCGTGGCAGGTGCCCAACCTGCCGCTCGAAGGGCTGCAGGCCCGGCTCGGCGCCCTTGCCAGCCATGTGTACGGACATCCGTCGCACGCCCTGTCGGTGATCGCGGTCACCGGCACCAATGGCAAGACGTCGGTGACGCGCTGGATCGCGCAGGCGCTGACTGCGAGCGGCCGCAAGTGCGCGGTGCTGGGCACGCTCGGCGCCGGCTATCCGGACGATGCCTCGATGCAGTCGCTCGCCAACACGACGCCCGACGCGGTGACCCTGCATGCAGCGCTCGCGCGTTTCGTGCGCGAGGGTGCCCGCGCAGTCGCGCTGGAGGCATCCTCGATCGCCCTGGACCAGAACCGGCTGGACGCGGTCAAGATCGATGTCGCGGTGTTCACCAACCTGACCCGTGACCATCTCGACTACCACCCGGATTTCGAAGCCTATGGCGCGGCGAAGGAAAGGCTGTTCGCCTGGCCGGGCCTCGGCAGTGCGGTGATCAACCTCGACGATGAATTCGGCCGTGGCCTCGCGGCGCGGGTCGCGGCGCGCGGCGTCCCGGTGCTCGGCTTCGGCCTGCAGCAGGCTGGCGCCACGATCGCGGGCCATGACCTGCGCCTGGACCGGCGTGGCCTGCACCTGGAGATCGCGATCGGTGCTGCGCGCGCCACGGTCGACAGCAGCCTGCTCGGTGAGTTCAATGCTTCCAACCTCCTGGCCACCGCCGGTGCCCTCGTGTCGGCAGGCGTCGATGCGTCGCGGCTGGGCGAACTGCTCGGCGCAGTCGATGCGCCCGCCGGCAGGATGGAGCGGGTGGAACTGCCGCGCGCCGGCGCGACCCAAGGCCTTCCGCTGGTGGTGGTGGACTATGCGCACACGCCCGACGCACTGGCCAAGGCACTGGAGACGCTTCGTGCCGCGCTGCCCGAGGGCGGCAGGCTCTGCTGCGTGTTCGGATGCGGCGGCGACCGGGATCCTGGCAAGCGGCCGGTGATGGGTTCGATCGCCGCGCGGATGGCCGACAGCGTCTGGGTGACCAGCGACAACCCGCGCAGCGAGCCGGCCGGGCGGATCATCGACGAGGTGCTCGCCGGAATGGGCGATGCGCCTGCCCGTTCGGCGCCGCGGCGCGAAGTCGACCGGGCGCGAGCGATCGGGCAAGCGGTGGCCGAGGCCGGCCCGGCCGACATCGTGCTGGTCGCAGGCAAGGGGCACGAAGCCTGGCAGGAGATCGCCGGCGTGCGCCACCCGTTCGAAGACCGCGCTGTCGCATTGGCCGCGTTGCGCGCCCGCGCGGAAAACGGAGTCTGAAGCGATGGCCATGATGAAACTTTCCGACGTGGTCCGGGTCACCGGCGGCAGGCTCAGCGGCGACGATGTCGCAGTCGAATCGGTGACCATCGACGGCCGCCGGATGGCGCCGGGTGCACTGTTCTTCGCGATCCGGGGCGACAGTTTCGACGGCCATGATTTCCTCGAGCAGGCGGCGCGCGCGGGTGCCTGCGCGGCGGTGGTGAGCGACGATGCTTTCGCGCAGGGCCGTGCGAAGAACGCGCTCGATCTGCCGCTGGTCATCGTCGGCGACACCCGGGTCGCGCTCGGGCAGGTGGCCGCGGCGCGCCGTGTGCGACTGCGCGGGCCGCTGGTCGCGATCACCGCGAGCAATGGCAAGACCACGATCAAGGAAATGACCGCGGCCATCCTGCGTGCGGAGGCTGCGTTGCACGGCACGACGCCGATCGCGGTTTCCGCCGATCCCGCCGCGTTCGAGGCTGCTGCCGCCGCTTCCGTGCTGGCCACCCCCGGCAACCTGAACAACGAGATCGGCGTGCCGCTCACGCTTCTGGCAATCAACCCGGCGCATCGCTACGCGGTGATCGAGATGGGCATGAACCACCGCGGGGAAATCTCGCGGCTGACCCGGATCGCACAGCCCGATGTGGTGGTGATCGGCAATGCCGGCGTCGCGCACATCGAGAACCTCGGTTCGCGCGAGGAGATCGCCGCGGCCAAGGGCGAGATCATCGAAGGCCTGAAGCCGGGCGGCACCGTCGTGATCAACGCCGACGACCGCTTCGCGGGCCTGTGGCGCGGGCTTGCCGGCGCCAACCGCGTCCTCGACTTCGGCCTGGAACATGCAGCGGCGGTGAGCGCCCGCTGGCGCCTGGATGCAGAAGGCGCGGACCTGCGGCTGCGTACGCCGATCGGCGAAGTGCAGGCGCGCATCGGCGTACCCGGGCTTCACAACGCGCGCAACGCACTCGCTTCAACGGCTGCGGCCATCGCCTGCGGCGCCGGCCTGGATGCAGTGCTCCAGGGCCTGAACGGCTTCCGGTCGGTGGCCGGCCGCTTGCGGCTGCTACCCGGATTGAAAGGCTCCACGGTGATCGACGACAGCTACAACGCCAACCCGGACTCGGTCCTGGCGGCGATCGAGGTGCTGGCCGAGCGCGAAGGCGTGCGCGTGCTGGTGCTCGGCGACATGGGCGAACTCGGCCCGGGTGCAGCGCAGATGCACGCGGAGGTCGGCGCGGCTGCCCGCCACTTCGGGCTCGACCTGGTGCTCACGCTGGGCGAGCAGTCGGCGCGCGCGAGCGAGGCTTTCGGCACGCCCGGCCGCCACTTCACCGACGTGGACGAACTGGTGGCCGCGGCCAGGCGCCTGCTCGATCCGCAGATGACCCTGCTGGTCAAGGGATCGCGCTTCATGCGCATGGAACGCGTGGTCGGGCAGCTCACCGCCGCGCCAGTCGAAGGAGCGCACTGACCGATGCTGCTCGCGCTCGCCCAGTGGCTCACCCAGTATGAACGCGCGTTCAACGTGTTCAGCTATCTCACGTTGCGCGCGGTGCTGGCGACGATCACCGCCGTGTTCATCTGCCTGATGGTCGGGCCGGCGATGATCCGCAAGCTCACGTTGTACAAGATCGGCCAGTCAGTGCGCGAAGACGGACCGAAGTCGCACCTCGCCAAGAGCGGCACGCCGACCATGGGCGGTGCGCTGATCCTGGTGTCGATCGCGATCACCGTGCTGCTCTGGGCCGACCTCACCAACCGCTTCGTATGGGTGGTGCTGGTCGTGACGCTGGGTTTCGGTGCCATCGGCTGGGTCGACGACTATCGCAAGGTCGTCCACCGCAACCCGAAGGGACTGTCCGCGCGCACCAAGTACTTCTGGCAGTCGGTGATCGGCCTGTCGGCTGCGATCTTCATCGCCTGGAGCGGCAGCGCTGCGCAGACCGAACTGATCGTGCCGTTCTTCAAGAACTTCGCGTACCCGCTGGGCGCGGTCGGCTTCGTGATCCTGACCTACTTCGTGATCGTCGGAACCAGCAACGCGGTCAACCTCACCGACGGCCTCGACGGGCTGGCCATCCTGCCCACGGTGATGATCGGTTCGGCGCTGGGCATATTCGCCTACGTCGCGGGCAACGCAGTGTTCGCGAAGTACCTCGGCTTCCCGCTGATCCCGGGTGCAGGCGAACTCACCGTGTTCTGTGCGGCGATCGCCGGCGCCGGGCTCGGCTTCCTATGGTTCAACGCCTATCCCGCCGCCGTCTTCATGGGCGACGTCGGTGCGCTCGCACTGGGCGCCGCGCTGGGCACCATCGCGGTGATCACGCGGCAGGAGATCGTGCTGTTCGTGATGGGCGGCGTGTTCGTGGTGGAGACCCTCTCGGTGATGCTGCAGGTTGCGTCCTTCAAGCTCACCGGAAAGCGGGTGTTCCGAATGGCGCCGCTGCATCACCACTATGAACTGAAGGGCTGGAAAGAGAACCAGGTCGTGGTCCGCTTCTGGATCATCACCGCGCTGCTGGTGCTCGCCGGCCTGTCCACCCTGAAGCTGCGCTGACTGCTGACCGCTGACCGATGACCCCCATCGCCGACTCCGACTCCCGCACCGCACGCCGCCCGGCTTCCGCCGCGGCGGACGTGCGCGCGATCGGCTGCGGTGCGGCCGGGCGCAGGCATGATGCCGAGCGTGTCGCCGTGGTCGGGCTCGGTGTCACCGGCGTGTCCTGCGTGCGGTTCCTGGCAGGCCAGGGCGCGCGGGTGGAAGCCTGGGATACGCGCGACGATCCGCCGGGTGCGAGCGAACTGCGCTCCGCGCTGCCCGACGTGCCGATGCACCTGGGGCCGATCGGCGAGCATGCGCTGGATGCCGTGGACTGGATCGCGCTGTCCCCGGGCATGCCGCGCTCGGAGCCGGCGCTCGTGCGCGCCGTGGCACGTGGCGTCCCGGTGCTCGGCGACATCGAGATATTCGCCCGCCATCGGCACGCAATGATGCCGGGCGCGAAGACGATCGCGATCACCGGCACCAACGGCAAGAGCACGGTGACCGAGATGGCCGGCGAGATGGCGCGCCGTGCCGGGCTGCAGACGCTGGTCGCCGGAAACATCGGCCTGCCGGTACTCGATGCGCTGGCCGAGATCGAGGCAGGCACCGCGGTGCAACCGCAGGCAGTGGTGCTCGAACTGTCCTCGTTCCAGCTCGAGTCGACCTCCAGCCTCTGCCCGGATGCCGCGGCGATGCTCAACCTGTCCGAGGACCACCTCGACCGCTACGCCGGCATGGCGGAGTATGGTGCGGCCAAGGCGCGCATCTTCCAGGGCGACGGCATCCAGGTCCTCAATCGTGACGATCCTGCCTCGATGGCGATGCGCATCGACGGCCGCTCGCTGCACGCGTTCGGCGTCGACCGGCCGGTCGGTGAACTCGACTGGGGCGTCGCGGCGGGCGCTGCGGGCGACGACGGTCCCTGGCTCGCGCAGGGCGGCAGCCGGCTGCTGCCGGTATCGGCCCTGCCGGTGCCCGGGCTGCACAACGTGTCGAATGCGCTGGCCGCGCTGGCGCTGGTGCGTGCGATCGATCTGCCGTACCCACCGCTGCTCGATGCGCTGCGCGCCTTCCGCGGACTGCCGCACCGCATGCAGTGCATCGCCGAGATCGACGGCGTCGGCTACTACGACGACTCCAAGGGCACCAACGTCGGGGCGACCGTGGCGGCGCTGAGCGGTTTCCCGAAGCCGGTGGTGCTGATTGCCGGCGGCGATGGCAAGGGGCAGGACTTCGCGCCGCTGGCACCGGTGGTCGCGAAGGCGGTGCGCGCGGTGGTGCTGATCGGCGTGGATGGCGAGCGCATCGCCCGGGCGCTCGCTGGCGTCGCGGTGCCGGTCGAGCGCGCGCAGACGCTCGAGGCGGCGGTCGCGCGTGCGCGCGAACTGGCGCGCAGCGGTGATGCAGTGGTGCTGTCGCCCGCGTGCGCGAGCTACGACATGTTCCGCAACTACGTGCATCGCGCACAGATGTTCCTGAAGGCGGTCAGTGCGCTGCGGCCACTGTCAGGCACCGACGCCGGGGGCGTCCGATGAGTGCCGTGTACTACGAAGCCGAACGCCCGCGCCGGGTGATGGCCGACTATGACCAGAGCCTGGTCTGGTCCGTTCTCCTGTTGATGGCGATCGGCATCGTGATGGTCTTCTCTGCCTCGATCGCGATCGCCGAGGCCGAACGCTTCACCGGCAACCGCCCGCACTTCTACCTGATGCGCCAGTCGATCTTCGTCGCCATCGGCCTGGTTGCCGCAGCGCTCGCCTTCCAGGTGCCGACCGCGATCTGGCAGCGCTCCGCGCCCTGGCTGTTCTGCTTCGGCGTGGTGCTGCTGGTCCTCGTGCTGGTCCCGGGCGTGAGCCGCGAGGTCAACGGCGCCCGTCGCTGGCTGCCGCTGGTGGTGTTCAACCTGCAGCCGTCCGAACTGGTCAAGCTTTTCGCCGTGGTCTATGCGGCCGACTACACGGTGCGCAAGGCAGCCTATGTAGACAGCCTGAAGAAGGGCGTGCTGCCGATCCTCCTGGTGATGCTGTTCACCGGCGCGCTGCTGCTCGGCCAGCCTGACTTCGGTGCATTCGCAGTGATCTC
>JBIITW010000167.1:0-10478 GCA_044340265.1 Burkholderiales bacterium
TTCGCGGACCGTGTCACCGCGCTGTTCGCTGCGGCCGACGGCGCGGCCCTGGGCGTCGTACTCGCGCGTGGTCTGTGCCACGGCATGACCGGCAAGGACCAGGGGGGCGAGAAGCAGGAGGACAGGGAGGATCGGGCGCATGGACGACATGCCTCGGCCGGGACGGTTACCAGAACTGCTACCAGAAGTACCAGAGCACGACGACCCCGAGCACGATCCGGTACCAGCCGAACGGCGCGAAGCTGTGCCGTGAGACATAGGCCAGCAGCGCCTGCACCGTCACCAGCGCGGTGATGAAGGCGGCAACGAAACCGACCGCGAACACGCTGGCATCGTCCCAGGACAGGATGGCGGCGTTCTTGTACAGGTCGTAGGTGACCGCGGCGGCCATCGTGGGTATCGCGAGGAAGAACGAAAAGCGGGTGGCCGTCTCCCGCGAAAGACCGACCAGCATGCCGCCGATGATCGTCGAGCCGGCGCGCGAGGCGCCGGGGAACAGCGCGACGCATTGGCACAACCCGACCTTCAGGGCATCCAGCCATGTCATGTCGTCGATGTCGAGCACCCGCGGCTGGCGCGGTCGTGATTCGACCCAGAGGATGACCACCCCGCCGATGATCAGCGCCACTGCCACGGTCAGCGGCGAGAACAGATGGGTCTTGATCAGGCCGTGCAGGGCGAAGCCGAACGCCATCGCCGGCAGGAACGCGATCAGGACGTTGACCAGGAAGCGGCGCGCGGACGCCTCACCGCCGAGGAGGCCGCCGGCGACCTCGAACAGCTTGGCCCGGTAGGCCACGCACACGGCGAGGATCGCCCCGAGCTGGATGAAGATCGCGAACACCTTGCCCCGCGCGTCGTTCACCCCCATCGCGTCCTCGGCAATGATCAGGTGCCCGGTGCTCGACACCGGAAGGAACTCGGTCAATCCCTCGAGAACGCCAAGGATGACTGCATGCCACAGACCCAGAGACTCCACTGGCGACCACTCCGTGCGGTTTCATGTCGACGTCCGATGGTAGCAAGCAGCCTGCCCCGGCTACGGCGCACTTTTTCCGATCGTGGCAATCGGGGCTGTTTTTCGTCGCGCACCCGGGTTACAATGACGTGCGTCCGAGGAATTGTTCCGGATGCCGATAACAACATGCGGTGGTCGAACTGCACCCGCGTCGCCAGTCCGAGCGACATGCGTGCAGTCCGGGACACCTGGATCAACTCCCGCAGTCTTTGCAGCAGCCGCTGCAGGTTTCAATTTCTGCTGTCCAACCCGAGAACCGCGGTACGCCGAAACCCGCCCGGCGATCCCGCCTGATCGCGTCCACGAACTGGGCGCATCGAACCCTCAAACGCAGTCCTTCGCCGATCTGGCTGCCGTCACCGGCAGACCCCGGACGACTGTACCGAGAGAACCACGGAACGAACGGATCAACTGCATGGCATTGGTGCTAAAGCTGTTGCGCGCGAATTTTCGCGATCGGGACTGGCAGCGTGGCCAGGGATACCAGAGAACCCGGCGCGTCACGCGCTGCGAAGTGACCCAGGGCGATGACGGCCACGCCGCCATCGACTCGGAAGTGCATGGGTCGGCATCGAACACCTACCAGCAGCAGGTGCGGGTGACGCTCGAGAACGGCAAGCTGCAGGTCGCCGGACAGTGCACCTGCCCGGTCGGGCAGAACTGCAAGCATGTGGCAGCGGTGTGCATGCATGCTGCACGGCAGCTCGCGCAGATGTTCGGCCTGCCGGGCCGCGCCGACCGGATCGGGCCGCTGCTGTCGGGTGCCGCGATCGACGAACCCGGGTTCGACATCGACCCGTCGCTGCCAGGCGTGGTCGTCTCGCTCGGCGGCCCGTCGGCTGCCGCAACCACCCCGGCGCGCGAACCCTCGGCGCCGAGGGACACCGCGGCACGCGACGCGCAGCGCGAGGCGCAGCGCGAACAGCGCGAACTGCAGCGCGAGGCACAGCGCGAACCTCAGCGACACGGCAACAACAAGGAAGCCGCCAACGACGTACGGCTGTGGCTCGATCGCCTGACCCATACCCACGAGGCCAGCCTCGGCGAACCGAACGGCTACCCGCCACAGGTGCGCGAACGCATCGTCTACACGCTCGCACCCAGCTTCGTGCCGGGCGGGCGCACCGCGCTGCTGCGAGCCTTCCAGTTGCGCTTCAAGAAGGATGGCGGACGCGCCAAGCCGACGCCCTATCCGCTCGCACAGCTTGCAGTCAGCGATGCCCGCTTCGTGCTCGGCATCGACCGCGAGATTGGCCGGCTGGCCCCCGGGCGCGGCCCGGCCGCGCAGGGCGTGCGGCTCGACGAACACGACAGCGCAGCGCTCCTGCGCTGGCTGATGGCCACCCGACGCTGCTACTGGGAACAGGCCGGTCGCGGCCCCGCGCTGCGCCCGGGGCCGGCACGCAAGGGCACGATCAGCTGGGAGGCGGATGCCTCAGGCGTGCAGGAATGCCTGATCACGGTCGAGCCCTCGGCGCCGGTGCTGCCGCTGACGCCGCCCCAGTATGTCGACGTGAAGACCGGGGAGTGTGGTCCGATCGACTGCGGCGTGCCGAACGAGCTCGCAGGTGCACTGGCACAGGCGCCACGTATCGCGCCGGAGACGGTCGCGCTGGTCACCGAGACCTTGTCTGGCGTGGTGAACGGCCATCCGGTGCCGCTGCCGGCAGCGATCGAGGCGCGGCCCGCGCCCGACCTGACGCCGACGCCGGTGCTCACGCTGATCAGCGTGTCGCAGCCGACCACGCGCCTGCGCCAGGGCGGCGAGTTCCATTGCGCGCGCCTGACCTTCCGCTACGGGCCCGACCAGAACGGCGCCCACGCCGGTGGGGCGAACGGCGCCACGGCACGCCTCGACTCGGGCCGTGCCGGCGGACGCGGCGAACGCGCCGCACGCGGCGGCCGTGGCGATCCGCGTCGCACTGCGCCGCTGAACCCGGCGTTCGAGAAGGCCGCCGCCGCCCAGATGCGCCAGGCCAGCTTCATCTCGGCCGAGAAGGCCTACGGCCCGATCCTGCCCTCGAAGCTGCGCAAGAGTTTCGCGCTGCCGCGCGATGCCGACTGGATCGAAGTGATGAAGAACCACCTTCCGCGCTGGCGCGAGGAAGGCTGGCAGATCACGATGGAGTCCGGCTTTGCATTCGACCTGGTCGAGGTCGACGAGTGGTACGGAGAGATCGAGGAAGGTCGTCCCGGGCAGGACTGGTTCGGCCTCGACCTGGGCATCGAGGTCGCGGGGGAACGCTTCTCGCTGGTGGACCTGCTGCTGAAGGCGCTGCGCGAACACGGGCCGAACTTCTTCGAGCCGGTTGACGAGACGGATGCCGGGAAGCCGATCCTGCTGCCACTGCCCAACGGCCGCCGCGTGATGCTGCCGCGCGAGCGGCTGACGGCGATCGTCGCGCTGCTGCAGGGGCTGTTCG
Source organism: Burkholderiales bacterium (assembly GCA_044340265.1). Lineage (GTDB taxonomy): Bacteria > Pseudomonadota > Gammaproteobacteria > Burkholderiales > CAIKXV01 > CAIKXV01. The sequence continues at coordinate 3,442 of JBIITW010000167.1, forward strand.
GTGCGGGCGACTCCAACCTGCCGCCGAAGACCCTGTCACGCTATGACGTCGGCCGCCTGGCGGCGCTCGACTCGGCACTCGCCTTGCGCTGGCATGGCGGCGAGCGGCTGCGCGAGATCGCGTCGCGACTGGCCGGTTTCCGCGGCGTCGAGAGCATCGAGCCACCGAAGGGCATGAACGCCACGCTGCGCGGGTACCAGCAGGATGGCGTCGGCTGGCTGCAATCGCTGCGCGAGTATGGCCTGGCTGGCGTGCTGGCCGACGACATGGGCCTGGGCAAGACGCTGCAGACGATCGCCCACCTGCTCATCGAGAAGGAAGCGGGACGCCTGACCGAGCCGGCCCTGGTGGTCGCGCCGACCAGCGTGATCCACAACTGGGCGAACGAGATGAAGAAGTTCGCCCCGTCGATGAAGGTGCTGGTGCTGCATGGCAAGGACCGCGCGGAGGACTTCGACAAGATCAAGTCGTCCGACCTGGTGATCACCAGCTATGCGCTGCTGCCGCGTGACGAAGAAGTGCTGCAGAAGCAGCACTGGCATATCGTCGTGCTCGACGAGGCGCAGAACATCAAGAACGCGAAGACCAAGGCGGCGATCTCGGCCTGCGCGCTCGAGTCGAGCCACAGGCTGTGCCTGTCGGGCACGCCGCTCGAGAACAACCTGGGCGAACTGTGGTCGCTGTTCCGGTTCCTGATGCCCGGCTTCCTGGGCGACGAGGCGAAGTTCAAGGTGGCCTATCGCACGCCGATCGAGACCCATGGCGATGGTGAGCGCGCCGCATTGCTGGTGAGCCGGGTACGGCCGTTCCTGCTGCGGCGGACGAAAGACCAGGTCGCGTCCGAACTGCCGCCGAAGACCGAGGTTGTGCGCGAGGTCGAGTTCCAGCCGGTGCAGCGCGACCTCTACGAGACGGTGCGCGCCGCGATGGACAAGCGGGTGCGCGACGAGATCGGCAAGGTCGGCATGGCCAAGAGCCGTATCGTCGTGCTCGACGCGCTGCTCAAGCTGCGCCAGGTGTGCTGCGACCCCCGGCTGGTCTCGGCCAAGGGCGGCGGCTCGGCACTGGCGAAAGAGGATGTCGGCATCGAGCAGTCGGCCAAGCTCGCCACGCTGATGGAGATGATCGAGGAGCTGATGAACGAGCGCCGGCATGTGCTGGTGTTCTCGCAGTTCACCAGCATGCTCGAACTGATCGAGGCGGAGCTCGCCGCGCGCAACTACAAGTGGGCCAAGCTCACCGGCGAGACCGTCGACCGGCAGGCCGAGGTCGAGAAGTTCCAGGACGGCAAGGTACCCATCTTCCTGCTGTCGTTGAAGGCGGGCGGCGTCGGCCTGAACCTCACCGCGGCCGATACGGTGATCCACTACGACCCATGGTGGAATCCGGCCGCGGAGAACCAGGCGACCGACCGTGCGCACCGCATCGGGCAGGACAAGCCCATCTTCGTCTACAAGCTGATCGCGGCCAATTCGGTCGAGCAGAAGATCATGGACATGCAGAAGAAGAAGGGCGACCTGGCCGCGATGGTGCTCGACGGCGCCGATGCGGGCTGGAAGGCGCTGACGTCCGACGACCTGGTGTCGCTGTTCAGCTGACCGCACTGATCAGCGAGGGTTCAGTGCCGACAGGCCATGGACCCTTTCCAGGCAGTGATGACCCGGCTGCCAGTTCGGCGATGACGAGCACGGCTTCGCCATGCGTGGCGCATTAATGAGCAAAATGCTAAGCTGGGTTTAAATGATTGATAGCCGCGCGAGGCGTGTGCGACCTCTACGCACAGCATGGCAACCGCCAGACTAGCGGTTCCCGACCTTCGCTCGCTGGCGTGAGTCGCGCTCCGGTCGGGCGCAGCACCTGCTGCGTCTGTCGGCCTCCGGCTTGCAGCCCCATCCCCTGCCCAACGAGATTACCGATGCGCTTCCTTGCCCCGCTGATTACCGTCCCGGTCGCCATGGACGGACGCGCAGCCGCGCGCGGGCCTGGCCACCGGCGCACTGGCGCCTTGGTCGTCGGGGCGCGGCTGCCGGCGGTGGTCCGACGCTGCGCACTGTGTGCGTTGCTGCTCGCCGTCGCAGCATGCGAGAAACCTGCGGCACCGCCCGCGCCAGCAGTGCCCGAGGTCGGCGTGATGCAGGTCACCAGCAGCGCCACGCCGCTCACCGTCGATCTGATCGCCGACATCCGCGCCTATCGCGAAGTGGAACTGCGCCCGCGCGTCAGCGGCATCATCGAAAAGCAGTTGTTCAAGCCGGGGCAGATCGTCCGCGAGGGCCAGACGTTGTTCGTCATCGACTCGCGGTCGCTCGACTCGGCAGTGGCCGACGCGCAGGCGAAACTGGTCGAGGCAGAAGCACAACTGGATCGCGCCAGGCAGGACGTCGCGCGTTACGAGCCGCTGCTGGTGGACGACGCGATTCCGCGGCAGACCTATGACCAGGCGGTATCGGTGGTCAAGCAGACGGCATCGATCGTCGATTCACGCAAGGAAGCCGTCGCCCGTGCACGCATCGATCGCAGCTATGCCGAGGTGAAGGCGCCGGTGACCGGCCAGGTCGGCCTGCAGAAGGTCGAGGTCGGCGGCCTCGCAAGCGCCGGACAGACGACGCTTGCAGTCGTGTCGACGCGCGATCCGATGCTCGCCTATGTCAGCGTGTCCGAGGGGGAGTACCTCTTGTTGTCGCGCCGGATGGCAGCGAACGACCCGGACAAGAAGCTGCGCAGGCAGGTCCCGGTCGAACTCTTCCTGTCCGACGGCTCGAAGTACGAGCAGACCGGCTACTTCGACTTCGCCGATCGCGAGGTGAATTCGACGACCGGAACGCTCACGCTGCGCGCAGTCTTCGCCAACCCGGGCGATCTTCTGCGCCCGGGCATGACAGGCCGGATACGCGTCGTCTACGAGGTGGCGAAAGAGGCGATCGTCATTCCGCAGAAGGCAGTATCGGAGTTGCTCGGCCGGGCGTTCGTCAGCGTGGTGCTCGCCGACGGAAAGGTCGAGCAGCGGCCGGTGGTCACCGGCGATCGCATCGGCGATCAGTGGCTGATCCGCGACGGGCTCAAGCCGGGTGACACCGTCATCGTCGAAGGACTGCAGAAGGCGCGCCCAGGCCGCATCGTGAAACCGATGCCGGCAGCGGCCTCGCCGGTTGCTGCAGCCAGCGAGGCATCGAGTGCGGCAGCCGCCGCCGCGAAGAAGTAGCGCCGCCATGGTACGTATATTCATCGACCGCCCGGTCCTTGCGATCGTGATCGCGCTGGTCATGACCATCGCCGGCGCGGTGGCCGGCCTCAGCCTGCCGATCGCGCAGTTCCCGCAGATCACGCTGCCGACGATCCGGGTGAGCGCGGCATACCCGGGCGCCAATGCCGAGGTGGTCGAGCGCGCCGTGTCACAGGCGATCGAGAAGCAGATCAATGGCGTCGAGGGCATGCTGTACATGTCCTCCAGTGCAGCCGGAAACGGCGCCTATACGCTCGACGTGACCTTCGGCCTGGATCGTGATGCCGACATCGCTGCCGTGCAGGTGCAGAACCGGGTGTCTCAGGCCAGTGCACAGTTGCCGTCCGAAGTGCTGTCGGCGGGCCTGGCAACGACCAAGAGCACGCCCGACGTGCTGATGTACGTGGCGCTGTTCTCTCCCAACGGCAGCTACGACGAACTGTTCGTAAACAACTACCTGTCGATCAACGTAGTCGAGGCGATCAAGCGGATCAAGGGTGTCGGCGCCGTGCAGGTGTTCGGGTCGGAGTTCGGCATGCGCCTGTGGCTGCGACCGGACCGGATGTCGCGCCTGGGCATTACGCCGGCAGACGTCTACCGCGCCGTACAGGAGCAGAACGTGCAGGCGCCGGCCGGCCAGATCGGCGCGCAGCCGTCGCCGCCGTCGCAGCAGTTCCAGTATGGCCTGCAGGTACGCGGCCAGCTGGAACAGGCCGAAGAATTCGCCAACATCATCATCCGCGCACAACCCGACGGCTCGGCGATCCGGGTGAAGGACATCGCGCGGGTCGAGCTGGGCTCGAAGGATTACTTCTTCAGCACGCGCTACAACGGCAAGCCAGCCACCGCGTTCTCGATCAGCCTGACGCCGGACGCGAGCGCGATCGAGACCTCGGCGCTGATCCAGGCACAGTTGAAGGAGCTGGCATCCGTCTACCCGGCGGACCTCGCCCACGAGATCGTCATCGACAACACGATTTTCGTGAAGGCCTCGCTCGAGGAAGTCGTGCACACGTTCGTGGAAGCGCTGCTGCTGGTGCTGGTCGTCGTGTTCCTCTTCCTGCAGAGCTGGCGTGCGACGTTGATCCCGATGATCGCAGTGCCGGTGTCACTGGTGGCGACGTTCGCAGCGTTCGTGCTGCTCGGCTTCACCATCAACACGCTCACGCTGTTCGGCATGGTGCTGGCGATCGGCATCGTCGTCGATGACGCGATCGTGGTGGTCGAAGCAGTGGAGCACCACATGCACGCGAGCGGACTGTCGCCGCGCGACGCCACGATCAAGGCGATGGAGGAGGTGACCGGCCCGGTGATCGCTATCGCGCTCATCCTGGCGGCGGTGTTCGTGCCGGTGGGCTTCCTCGGAGGCATTGCCGGCGTCATGTACCAGCAGTTCGCGATCACCGTTGCCGTTTCGACGCTGTTGTCGGCGCTGGTCGCGCTGACGCTGACCCCGGCGCTTTGCGCACTGCTGCTGCGGCCGAAGGACCACCACGCCAAGCCTGGGCTGCTGGGGCGTTTCTTCAACGGCTTCAACGTGCTGTTCAACGCGATTACCGAGCGGTATGGCGCCGGTGTCGCGCGGGCGATCCGCTCCAGCGTGCTTGTCCTGCTGGTGCTCGGCATACTCATCGGCACCGCGGTCGCGCTGATGCAGAAGGTGCCGGGCGGTTTCGTGCCTCCGGAGGACCAGGGATACTTCCTGGCAGCGGTGCAGCTTCCACCTGCCGCATCGCTCAACCGCACCCAGGCCGTGACCGCAGAGGTCCAGAAGCTGATCGACGCGACGCCGGGTGCCGAGCGGTCGCTGATCATCAACGGCTTCAACCTGCTCACCGGCAGCGTGCAGTCCGACAGTGCGCTGGTGGTGGTCGCGCTGAAGCCATGGGAGGAGCGTACGACGCCGGAGCTCAGCCTGGGCAGCATCATCCGCCACTTCCACGCGCGGGCGCAGGGGCTGCGCGACGCCACCGTGCTGCCGTTCAACCCGCCGCCGATCCCCGGCATGGGCACGACGGGCGGCTTCTCGTTCAAGCTGCAGGACCGTGCCGGCAGCACGCCGCAGGACCTCGCGCGGGTCGCACAGGAGTTCACCGATGCCGCGCGAAAGCGGCCCGAGATCGGCACCATCTATTCGAAGTTCGACCCGCGCACGCCAGCGATCCGCCTGGAGATCGATCGCGAGAAGGCGAAGAAGCTCGGCGTGCCGATCAACGACATCTCGACAGCCTTGCAGACCTTCCTCGGTGGCGTCAACGTCAACGAGTTCTCGCGCTTTGGCCGCAACTACAAGGTATCGCTGCAGGCCGAGCCCGAGTTCCGTGCCGACATCAAGTCGCTCGGCCTCATGTACGTGCGCAACCAGAAGAACGAGATGGTGCCGCTGTCGACCCTGATCGTGCCGGTTTCGATCAGCGCGCCGACGGTGGTGCAGCGCTACAACCTTTACCGTACCGCCGACATCGGTGGCGATTCGGCGCCGGGCTACAGCTCGGGACAGGCGATCGCGGCGCTCGAGCAGGTGGCACGCGAGTCGCTGCCCGCCGGCTATGGGTTCGAGTGGTCCGGCATCAGCCTGCAGGAGAAATCCTCGGCCGGGCAGGCTCCGGTCGTCTTCGCCTTCGCGATCGTGTTCGTGTTCCTGTTCCTGGCTGCATTGTACGAAAGCTGGTCGGTTCCGTTCGCCGTCCTGTTCGCAGTGCCGCTGGGGATCTTCGGCGCGATGCTCGGCCTGTTCCTGACCGGACTCACCAACAACATCTATGCGCAGATCGGCATCGTGCTGCTGATCGGCCTCGCGGCCAAGAACGCGATCCTGATCGTCGAGTTTGCGAAGATGCGCCGCGACCAGGGCGTCGATGCAGTCAGCGCGGCGATCGAAGCGGCCAAGCTGCGGCTGCGGCCGATCATCATGACCTCGTTCGCGTTCATGCTGGGCGTCGTGCCGCTGATCCTCTCCAGCGGCGCCGGTGCGGCGTCGCGCGTATCGATGGGCGTCACCGTGTTCAGCGGGATGCTCGCCGCGACGCTGCTGGCGATCTTCTTCGTGCCGGTGCTGTATGTGACCGTCGAGCGTCTGGTCGCACGCTTCGGCCGCAAGCGCCGGGCAGGCGGCGCGGCGACGGCGCTGCCCGCCGCTGCAGAACGCGGAGCCTCGGAATGAAGCGCACCCCCGGCGCAGTCGCGCTCGCGATGTTGCTGACCCTGGCGGGATGCAAGGTCGTCGGCGACGAGTACGCGCGTCCCGCGATCGAAGTTCCCGGCCCCTTCCGCGGACCCGCTGCAGCCGGCGATTCGCTGGGCGAGGCCGACTGGCGCCGCGTGTTCACCGACGCACAGCTGCAGGCGCTGGTCGAACAGGTACTGGCCGGCAATCTCGACCTGCAGTCTGCGGCAGCACGCGTGCGCGAGGCGCAGGCAAACCTCGCGCTGGTGCGGTCAGAGCGCCTGCCGCAGGCATCGCTGGGGCTGAGCACGACAGTCGTGCCGCGCAACCCCGGCGACATGCTCACCTCGCGTTTCCTCGCGGCGGGTCTGCTGTCCTGGGAGATCGATCTCTGGGGCCGCATCGAGCGCCGGGTCGAGGCAAGCGAAGCGGATCTCGCCGGACAGCGCGCAGCCGCAGCGGGCGCGCGCGTGTCGCTGGTGGCCGAGACCGCCAGCCGTTACTTCGAACTGGGCGGCGCGCGCGAAGTACTCGATGCCACCGAACGCAGCGCGCAACTGCAGCGCGATGCACTGCGCCTGATGCAGAGACGCAACAAGGCCGGCATCGTGTCGGCAGCCGAAGTGCGGCAGGCCGAAGGACAGCTCG
>JBIITW010000379.1:0-2538 GCA_044340265.1 Burkholderiales bacterium
CAGCTGATCGCCGACTCGATCTCGTCGCAGCTCGAGAAACGCATCATGTTCCGCCGCGCAATGAAGCGCGCGATGCAGAACGCGATGCGGCTGGGTGCCCAGGGCATCAAGATCATGAGCTCGGGACGCCTGAACGGGATCGAGATCGCGCGTCGCGAGTGGTATCGCGAAGGTCGCGTCCCGCTGCACACGCTGCGCGCCAACATCGAATACGGCGTGTCCGAAGCCAAGACGACCTATGGTGTCATCGGCATCAAGGTCTGGGTCTACAAGGGCGATGTCCTCGGCAAGAACGAAGTGGCGCCGGAAGTTGCACCGGCACCCGCGATCGAGCCGGAACGCAAGCCGCGCAAGTCCGGAGTGAGAAATGCTGCAGCCAGCTAGAAGAAAATACCGTAAAGAGCAGAAGGGCCGCAATCGCGGCATCGCCACCCGCGGCAACAAGGTGAGCTTCGGCGAATTCGGCCTGAAGGCACTGGATCGCGGCCGCCTCACTGCGCGCCAGATCGAAGCCGCCCGCCGGGCGATGACGCGGCACATCAAGCGCGGTGGTCGGATCTGGATCCGTATCTTCCCGGACAAGCCCATCTCGCAGAAGCCCGCCGAAGTCCGGATGGGTAACGGCAAGGGCAACCCCGAGTACTACGTCGCCGAGATCCAGCCGGGCAAGATGCTCTACGAGATGGACGGTGTCGATGAAACGCTGGCCCGCGAGGCATTCCGCCTTGCATCGGCCAAGTTGCCGCTGCGCACGGCGTTTGTCGCGCGCCAGGTTGGAGGTTGAGCATGGATTCCAAGGAACTGCGTCAACGCACGCAGGCCGAGCTGGGTGACGAGGTCAAGAGCCTTCTTCGCGCCCAGTTCAACCTGCGCATGCAGCATGCAACCCAGCAGCTGGGCAAGACCAGCGAGCTGCGCAAGGTGAAGCGCGACATCGCGCGCGTGCGCACCATCGCAACCGAACTTGCCAGCACCGGACCGGCCGACAAGCCCTCCGGCAAGGCCTGAAACCAATTCCAGGGACTGTTTCCATGACCGAAGCCGAAGCGTCGACCGCACGCGTCCTCACCGGACGCGTCGTCAGCGACAAGATGGAAAAGACGGTCACCGTGCTGGTGGAGCGCAAGGTCAAGCACCCGCTCTATGGCAAGGTGATGGTTCGTTCGAAGAAGTACCATGCACACGACGAGACCAACGAGATCGCCGAAGGCGACCTGGTCGAGATCTCCGAGACGCGCCCGGTTTCCAAGACCAAGGCGTGGAAGGTGGCGCGGCTGGTAGAGAAGGCGCGTACGGCCTGAACGGGTCAGGCCGGGCCGGCGATTTATTGCTTGGCGTCGGCGACGATTCGGTGCATACTCTATGGCTATCCTGATTTCGGGCTTTCGGGTTCTGGATCAGGGACCGGCATCAGCGGCGCCTTCGGCGTCGGAAGGGCGAGCGCAGGCGGAAACGTCGACGTGCAGCCCTTGAAGCCGGGTGGTGCTCCCCGCGAGGGCGGGGTCCAAGACTGACCGCGAGGTGGCGGCACGGATCGGGCGAAAGCCGATCGGTGCGGCAGCAGCAGGCGAAGGCCGGCGCTCCCGCGGTAAAAGTTGGAACGGGTCGATGGTGGTCGGACGGGGTGGAAGCCCCGGACACAGGTTTCACGACGGGCCACTGGCGACAGGCAGCAGCAGACAGGGAGTGTCGGTTCACCCTCGGGGTGTCCGGAACTCCGGCAGGCAGAATTCGCCCGCGCGGACATGTCCTCGCGGGCCTGGCGAATCCCCGGTTGCCCAGGCAACCGGTCGGACAGGAGAAGAAGATGATCCAGATGCAGTCGGTCCTCGATGTGGCCGACAACACCGGTGCACGGTCGGTCATGTGCATCAAGGTGCTCGGTGGCTCGAAGCGGCGTTACGCCGGCATCGGCGACGTGATCAAGGTCACGATCAAGGATGCAGCCCCGCGTGGCCGGGTCAAGAAGGGCGAGGTCTACAGTGCCGTGGTCGTGCGCACTGCCCATGGTGTTCGTCGCCAGGACGGTTCGCGCGTGCGCTTCGATGCGAATGCGGCCGTGCTGCTGAACGCCAAGCTCGAGCCGATCGGCACCCGCATCTTCGGACCGGTCACCCGCGAGTTGCGCACCGAGCGATTCATGAAGATCGTCTCGCTTGCGCCGGAAGTCATCTAGGACGTTCGGTCAGGAGACCCAGCGATGAACAAGATCAAGAAAGGTGACGACGTCATTGTGCTGACCGGCCGCGATCGCGGCAAGCGTGGCACGGTGCTCAAGGTGCTCGCAGAGCACGTGGTCGTCGAAGGCATCAACCGCGTCAAGAAACACCAGAAGCCCAACCCGATGAAAGGCACTTCCGGCGGTATCGTCGAGAAGGAAATGCCGATCAACGCTTCCAACGTCGCGGTCTTCAATCCCGCCACGAAGAAGGCGGATCGCGTCGGTTTCCGCGTGCTGGAAGATGGCCGCAAGGTCCGCTTCTTCAAGTCCAACGGCGAACTGGTAAGCGCCTGATCCACGGGATCTGCCCGGCGCCT
>JBIITW010000378.1:0-2538 GCA_044340265.1 Burkholderiales bacterium
CCTCGACCGGATCGAGTCCGACACCGTGCGTGCGTTGCGCGACCCCGACCTGCGTGCGCGCATCGTCAAGCTGGGCGGCGAGCCGGCGGGGACCAGCCGTGCCGAGTTCGCGGCGTTCCTGAAGACAGAGGCCGTGAAGTGGGGCAGGCTGGTGAAGGCGTCGGGCGCGAAGGCGGAGTGACGTGAACCGAAACCCCGGCCGTTCCTCGACTGCGCTGGCTGCTGCTGCCGCAACTGTGCGAAGCGGTCGGTGATCCTGCCCGACCTGCCGACAATGGAAGAAGCCGGTGTACCCGGTTACGCGGTCGACATCTGGTACGCGCTGTTCGCGCCGACCGGCACTCCCAGGGAAGTCCTCGTGCGATTGAACACCGAGGTCGCGCGCAGCGTGCAGGTTCCAGCCGTTTCCGCGCGGCTCATCGAGCAGGGCCTGGAACCGGTCGGCGATACACTCGAGCGAAGTGACGCCTACATCCGCGCCGAGACGTTGCGCTGGGCGAAGGTGGTGAAGGCGGCCGGGATCACGTCGGACTGATCAACCCTTGCCGGGAGGCATCCGCCATTTCGATGAAGACAAAGACAAGCCTGAGCGATCCGCTGCGCCTCGCTCAGCTACCCGTGGGCAATCGGGGCGGCCTGCTCGGCATCACGCTGTGTCCGGGAAAGAAGGCGCCGAGCCTCGAGGGGTTCTTGTGGGATCGCGATCTCGACCTCGATCTCGACGAGATCGCCGGATGGGGCGCGAAGGCCGTGCTCACGCTGATCGAAGACGAGGAGTTCGACGCGCTGAAGGTCGCAGCGCTGGGCGCGGGCGTGAAGGCGCGCGGCCTCGACTGGCATCACCTGCCGATCACCGACACGAAGGTGCCCGATGCACGCTTCGAGTCCGGCTGGGCGAAGACGGGCGAGTCGATCCGCGCACTGCTCCTGGACGGAGGGCGGGTCGTGGTCCACTGCAAGGGCGGGCTCGGTCGGGCCGGCACGGTCGCGGCGCGCATCCTGATCGAGCTGGGTACGCTACCGTCCGACGCGATGCTGCAGGTCAGGGCAGTCCGCAAGGGCGCGATCGAGAACGACCAGCAGGCGCGGTACGTCCTCGCACTCGCGCCGGGCGCGAAGCGCTGAGGCTGAAGGCCTGCGCGTCGTTCAGTCGAACGCGGAGACGGTCTCCTTCATCAGGGCCGTCGGTTCCTTGTACGCAACCACCTTCACGTCGAGTGCGTGGTTCTCGAACAGGCGCAGCGCCCGGCGAATCGCCTGGTAGATCCACGTTTCTTCGTTTCCGAACGCGCCGTCCCCGAGGAGGGTGAGCAGCACCCGGTTCGAGCCACCGGCCTGCGCACGCTCGAGCGCCGCCCACAGCGTCGCTTCATAGGCGGCTTCGAGCACGAGGGTGCCGAAAGCCCGCCAGTGCGGCTTCGGTACCTTGCCGTAGACCACCGGCAACGCGGAACAGAACGCCTGCGACACCGTGGGCCGTGGCCTGGGTGCAACCGTCGCCTCCGGCCCGTCGGTGACTTCGACATTGTGGTGCAGGCCGATGCAGAGCCTGCCGCGCAGCGCGTCGATGCCCCGCGCGTCGAGCGTGGAGAGGAGCTCGGTGATCGCGTCCAGGCCCGCGCGGGTGCACAGCGCGTAGCCGTTGCGCATCTCCCACAGTCCGTCCACCGGCAGGCCGGTGCCGAGCGCAAGGGCCTCACCGAGCGGTGCGAGTCCGTCGAGCTGCCGGTCGCGGGTCTGGCCGACCTGGTCGCCGACCGGTGCGAAGTAGTTGCGATAGATCGTCGCCGCACCCGCGGCGATCGCGCATGCAGGGCCTTGCGTCGGGTCGCCGGCATAGATCGACACGCCATGCTCGGGCGTCACCTGGGGACCGATCATCTCGAGCAGGTTGAATTGCGACGCGACCTGGAACATGGCACCTGCGTGCTCGGGGGACTGGTGCAGCTGGCGGGCATTGCCCCGGATGATGGCGACGCTCAGGCGCTCTGTTGCTGCCGGTGCACGAGCCACCCGGCCGCGCAACGCATCGAGCGACACCAGCTCGAGCGTCCCGACGTCGTAGGTGGCGCCGTTGACCGGCGAGCGCAGTGTCGAGCCGGTCAACTCCAGCCTGGCCTGGGTCTCGCGATAGGCCGATTCCGGGAATCCGGTGAGGCGCTCGAACCAATTCCGGTCATCGGTATCCGATGGCTTCAATGCGGGAACCTCCATGGGCAGATCCGGGCAAAAGTGTGGCATATCCTGATATCGATCCGTCGGTGCCCGCGCTGCTTTGCCACGCCGCTCCGCCTGCTGTAACCTGAATCCTTCGTTGCAAGAGGCGATCGGCGGGCGTTGTCCGACCGAATCGGCCATCGGCGCTGCAGACGCCAGATGAAGGAGGAGAAGCATGCGTATCCGCTCGAACACGCGGTACAGGGCCCGGCCGCTCGCCGCTTCCGCGCCTGCAACGGGCTCATGGCTGCTGCGGGCTTGTTCGTTCGCTGCCGCCTGCATGGTCCCGGCTGCCGCATTCGCGCAGGCCGCGCCCGGCGC
>JBIITW010000169.1:0-10354 GCA_044340265.1 Burkholderiales bacterium
CGAAAAGAGATCGGCACTCACGCGGACCAGGTCATTGCGGATCGCATCGACCACCTGTGCGTCGACCTCTTCCGCCGGTTGCGCGATGATTCCAGCCATGATCGGGCCGACGCCGATTTGCATGTAGCCGGGCTGCGGCACATATCCGAACCGGCTCAGCGTCTCGAGCGATGCCGTGAACTCGCCGGCATTGGTGGGGTTCAGGAAAGCATCGAACAGCTTGACACTCTGCATCTGGTTAGACGCATCGAGAATCTGTACCGTCTGGCCCACCAGGGAGTGACCGAAACGATACGCAGCCCCCGCAAACTCATGGGTGATGCCCGGGTTCACGTCGGCAAAGTACTGGTCATGACCGTGAGAGCCCGAACCGCGCATCCCGCCCAGAAGGACATCGGCGAAGTCGGTGTAGATGACCCGCTGGTACTCGGTTTCGTTGATGATCTTCGCGGCTTGATACAGCGCTTCCGGAGTATCCGAAAACCCTGCCTGGACCAGGCCATCGACATGCTGGTTGTGGTTGCGTACCCAGACGGTATGCATCGCGGCCAGTGTGATGTTTTCATTGGCACGACCGTCGCCGCCGATCGAATGGTCGAGCGGGCTGATGAAGGGGTTCAGATCCACCAGCAGGGGCTGCCCGCTGTCCATGAAGTTCTTGTAGAGGCGGTCCGCGATATCCTTCGTGATGACACCCGCGTCATCGACCAGCCCTGCATAGAACTCGCGGAAGGTCACCGTCGTGCCGGCGCTGTCGAACCGCGTATCGTTGTCCCAGTGCTTGTGGATCAACTGGCGAAGCGTGGGCAACAGGTCGAACTGTGGGTTGGACGGGTCCGGAAGGCCCCCTGCCAGCTTTGCTCCAACGCCCCCCTGGCCATCGGTCTCCCGCAGGAAAGTGGTGACCAGCTGGTTGGCACCGTAGGCCTGATTCTGGTCGATGAAGGCGGTGGTGTTGTTCAGGTGGATCGGAACCCCGTTGGCGTCGATGCCCGCAACCGTGGCCCGGGTCAGGTCGGCGGGGTTGTTCGTCCCCGGCGTGCGGCCCATCCCGGGTTCGCCAATCACCAGGGTGCCGCTTCCCCCCTTGAGGGCCGCGGTGAGACCGTGGTCGAAGTATTGTCCGAACGCGGTGAACAGGGTGTTGGCCCCGGCCGATTGCACGGGCGTATCGACGCCTTGTACGCCAACCGTGTTGCTGATTACCCGCGGATCCAACCCTGCAAAGATCGGATTGATGTCGCGCTGGGTCATGGTCGACACACCCATGACATCGGTGTAGACCGGCGCACCATACGAGGCCTCTGTCAGGCGAAGAAACGCCTGACCGTTCGCGCCCCAACCTGGGTCGGCGAGGTTGTTGTTCAGGCCGGCGATCTCGCGAATGCCGGTGACACTGCCGGGAACCGGAAGCCCGGCAACCAGCGCCTTGAGCTGCGATACGTCTCGAGCAGAAAGAATCATCTCTGGATGGTCCTTGAAGAAGGTTTTTCAGCCATCCGCGCGGCCTCGTGCTGAGGCACGCGAACGCAGGGGAACGAGGTCCCCTGCCTGGCCTGGGAAGAACGCGTATCTTTCCGCGCCTCAGCTCGTGATGGTCAGGACTCCAGCGGACAGATCGACACCAAAGACCGAGGTGAGGCCGCCCAGTTGCGCCACGACATCGTTTCCGGTGACGCCCGCGGTTCCGTCGGAGACCATCATCCAGAAGTTGCCGGCCTGACCGACCTGGAACAGCGCGAACTCACCCGCCGTCTGCGCACCATCCGCACCGAAGCTGGTCGCGATGTCGGCCAGCGCATCGGCCAGGGTCGTCGCCGACCCGGCGGCAAACGTCGCCACCCCGGTGCTCTGGTTGATCGCCGCCTGCGTGGCGGTTGCCGCAGTCGCCACGCCACCGACCCGAAGCACGCTCGAGTATTCGATCGCGTCGCCGGTGCCGACGATGCCCTTCACGTAGTCCGTGATGGTGTCGGAGCCCGTCGCCTGGCCTGATGCACCTGCAGCGAAGACGAACGTGTCACGCCCGGCGCCGCCAGTCAGCCGATCGGCACCCGTGCCACCCGTCAGCACATCGTCGCCGGCCCCGCCGATCAGCACGTCTGCGCCTGCACCGCCGATCAGCTGATCCGCAGCACTGCCGCCGGTCAGGGTGTCGTTGTCATCTCCGCCATCGAACACCACCGACTGCGTCGATGCACTGGCATCGAGCACATCGTTGCGGCGATCGGCCTGCCACCAGCCGCCCGTGGCAGTGGTCAGGATGTCTTCGCGCCGGGTGAGCAGCGTCGCCGCGCCATCGTCGTTCACGATGGTGCCGCGTGCCGTACCGCCGATGATGTTCAGGCCTCCCGTGGGATTCTCGAGAATGACCCGGAACGTCTCGTTCGCTTCCCGCACGGCATCACCCGCAACGCCTACCTGGATAACGCCACTCGTCGCGCCGGCCGCAAACACCAGCGTGCCGCTCAAGGCACCGGAGAAGTCTGCGTTGGTGGCCGGCGTGCTGCCGGTCGACACGACGCGCCATCCCACCGACTGCCCTGCCTGTGCCTGGCCGCTCAGCGCCACGAGGAACGAAAGTGTTGCCGAACCTGCTGCGCCCTCGTTCGTCGATGCAGTCGTCGTGGAGAAGCTCGCGTTGATCGCGACCGGAACCACGACCGGAGCATTGATGACAAGCGCCTTGTTGCCCGCGAGGCTGTTCGTACCCGTCGGCACCGCCACGGACACCATCGTATTGCCGGGCAGATCCTGTACGGAGGTTACCTGAATGGTGGTGACGTCCAGATCCGCCGACACGTCGCCCGAACCGACGACATAGCTGCCAACGAGGGTGGTTCCGTTGGCCCCTGCCGTCAGCACGACGGTGTCGCCCGTGTTCAGAAGCACCGTCATCTGCGACCCGGCACGCACGGCCTCGTTCATCGTTGCGGTGATGTCGATCGGGCTCGACAGGCCGTAACTGCCGTTGGGCGTGGTGGAGGTGAACCTCGACACGGTCGGCGCGGTGGTGTCGATCACCAGCTCGTTGCCGGTGATGTCGGCAGCAGTACTGCCACCTGCCTCGGTCACCACCGCGTTCACCGAGTAGACGGCGTCAGCGGCAAGCGCGGGGAGCTGCAGCGACCAATCGTAGGTGGTCGTCGATCCCTGTTGCACCAGTACCAGTGCAGGTATGGTCTGGGTCGTGTACGTCTTGTTGGCTACCGTGACCGACAGCGTGTCGCCCGCCGAAAGCACTGCACGCCCCGTGATCAGCGGCGTCGTGTCGTTCGTCACCAGCGAATTGACCGTCGGGGTATTGGTCGGAAGCGCGCTCACTGCCACGTCCGGCCCGGCGCCGAAGCGGACAGACTCGATGTCTGCCAGCGTCGAATAGATGCCGTATTGCCCGTTGCTGAACTGGCCGCGCACGATGATGTTGCCCGTGTTCGGATCACGGATGAAGGAGTAATCCGCCATCGTTCCGGCAAACACGGCGATGTCGGTACCGGCACCGCCGGCCAGGAAGTCGCTGCCAGCGGATGCGACCAGCGTGTCGGCGCCACCGCCACCTTCCAGGCGGTTTGCACCGGCATTGCCGGTGAGCGTGTCCGCGGCAGACCCGCCAATCGCGTTCTCGATCGAGATCAGGGTGTCTGTCCCGGAGCCGCCGACGCCCGCGCTCGTCGCGGTACCCGCCGTCAGGTTCACCGTGACCGCCACGGTATTGGTCGCGTAGGACGCGGTATCGATTCCCGCCCCGCCATCCAGCACATCGTTGCCTGCACCACCGACCAGCACGTCGTTGCCTGCCCCACCGGTCAGCACGTTGGCCGCCGCGGAGCCGACGATCGTGTCGTTGCCGTCACCGCCGATGACATTCTCGATCGTGGTGAGCGTATCCAGGCCGGCGGCACCCGCCGAACGATTGGCTGCGACGTTGCCCAGGCCCGATGCAAAGACGGCGGTGGACAGATTGACCACGACCGAGCCGGTCGTCCCTGCGTAGGACGCGGTGTCCGAACCATCGCCGCCGACAAGCGTGTCGTTGCCGAGACCCCCGATCAGCGTGTCGTTGCCACCTCCACCCAGCAGAGAATCATTGCCCGCCCCGCCATCGAGCAGGTTGGCCGTGGCGACGGTGTTGGCGCCCCCGCTCAGGGTGTCGTTGAAGGCCGAACCGATCACATTCTCGATGCTGACGAGCGTGTCCAGCCCGGCATTCAGGGTGGCCTGGGGCGTGGTGAGCCCGAGGCCCACGACGACCCCGGTCACGCCTGCAGTCGCGCCCACGGTCGCGGTGCTGAGCGTGCCCGCATAGCTCACCGTGTCCGTTCCCGTGCCGCCGACCATGCTGTCGTCACCGGCACCGCCATTCAGGGTGTCGTTGCCAGCCCCGCCATTCAGGGTGTCGTTGCCGTCGCCCCCGTCCAGCACGTTTGCCTGCGCATTGCCGGTGATCGTGTCGTCGAACGCACTGCCGGTGATGTTCTCGATGCCGACCAGCATGTCCCAGCCCGCGTTGACGGTGTACTGGGCGCCAGTGAGCGCAAGATTTACCGTCACCCCGGGAAGGTTGAGGACCGGTGCCACGATCGGCGCCGGGTTGACCGGCGCAGCGCTCTGCGCACTGGCATAGCTGGCGGTATCGATACCGAGCCCGCCCGACAGCACATCCATGCCCGGACCCTCGACCTGCGGATTCCAGACTCCGCCCTCATAGGTGGACGTCACGCCGTCAGGGTTCAGCACCCAACCGACATAGGCATAGGTGCCGTCTGCCTGCAGCAGATACTGGCCGGTGCCATCGCCGCCCTCGAGGGTGTCGTTGCCCTCACCGCCCACCAGTTTCACGGTCGAGCTGCGGAACACGGGCAAGGCGATGGTCCCGAAGTTGATCACGCCCCCGATCGCATCGGTGAGCAGGCCAAGACCCAGGGGCAGGTTGCTGCCGCCACGCAGATAGTCGTTGAACCTCGATCCACGGAGCTCCTCGATGCTGACGAAACCGTCTCCCACCGGCGGAATGCCGACCGGAACGACGATCGGCGCGACGGGATTCAGGTCGGCGATGACGCCGAAGCGCTCAACGCCTGCGCCAAGGCCGGAGCCCACGCTGGCAGAGTAGTCGACGATGTCGTAGCCGATGCCGCCATCCATGTCGTTGCCGAACCCGATGTCGCTTGCATCCATGTAGAAGATGTCGTTGCCGTCTCCGCCGGCCATCAGGTCGTTGCCCAGCCCGCCGTACAGGACGTCGTTGCCTTCTCCGCCATCAAGGAAGTCGTCACCGCCGCCGCCGTACATCGTGTCGTCGCCCAGGCCCCCGGCGATCGCATCGGCATCACCATTGGTATCCATGGCGTCGACCGTGATCCCGCTCACCAGCCTTTGCGTGACCGTGCCGGTGTCGCCGTAGATCAGGTCCTTGCCGTCGCCGCCCTCGATCACGTCGGCGCCAAGGCCACCGCGCAGCGTGTCCTGGCCGTCGCCACCGAATACCTGGTCGATGCCGCTGCCGGCCTGGATGAGATCGTTGCCGAGGTCACCCCAGATCAGGTCATCGCCCTGCTGGTCGGTGATGACATCGTTTCCAGCGCCTCCGCGCAGGAAGTCGTTGCCGTCGCCGCCTTCGATCGTGTCGTTACCGCCATCGCCGTAGACTGCGTCGTTACCGCCGAGCGCATTGATGCTCTCTGCGTTGTCCGTTCCGCCAATCACTTCACTCGCATTGCCCTTGAGCGGTCCGATATTGTTGGGGCTGAACACGCCGCGCGCGTCCAGATATTCCCCGGGATTGCCATAGAAGGTCCAACCGGTGGCGTCGCTCCCGACCCAGCCCGCCCGACCGACCTTGCGGCTCGCGCCGAGGATGTCCGTGGCGTCAGCCGTCGCCAGCGTGAGTGACCGCAGGGTCGCAAACTTCTGCGTGGCGGTCGCCGGTGTCCCGATCTCGATCGAGGCGTCGGGAACCGAGAAGATGTCGGGGTACAGATGCGCCACGCCGGTGTTGCGCATCACGATATCGGCGAAGAGCTGGCTCTCGATCTCTGCGAGCAGGTCACCGCCCAGGCGCTTGAGGTAATAGAACCGATCCGCATCCTGCAGGGAGATCATCTGCATCGCGAACAGGAAATCGAAGGTCGCCCCGAGCATGCCACCGGGCACCTTCTTTTCCGCGAGGCCACCCATCCAGAAGTCGATCACGCCCAGGCCGGTGCTGCCGTTCATGAAGGCGATATTGTCCATCGCCGCCTGGGCAGCGCCACGCAGGCCGGTCGCGTAGAGCTGGTGCGAAGCGTCCGCCGTCAGGCCGGTTGTGTTCTGCAGCGTATTCCAGTAGGTCAGGTCTGCGTTGCCGCTGAACTGCACGAGGATGGCATCACGCGCATACGCCATGATGAAGTTCTCGAGCGACTCGGGATGCAGCAGGTTCGCTCCGAACTCGTCCCAGCTCTGGTAAGGCTTGAGCGATTCCAGCCCGGTCTGCGCATAGAGGTCCGCACGGATCTGGTTGAGGCTGCCGATGCCGGAGTCACGGCCGCGCAGGATGTTCAGCGTCGCCAGATCCAGCGGCAGACCCACGAGATTGTTGCGCAGCACATCGGTGACCCACACATCGATGCCGTTGCCGACCTGGCTGCCCATGCCGAACGCGATCTCGCCGGCGGTCGTTTCACCGTATGCGGTGGGGTTGAGGAACGCCTGGATCAACCCCATGGACTTGTCGGAACCGGGGCCGGTCGCGCGCACGCCGGTGACCGGATCATAGGCCGTCAGACCGACGGTTTCGGTCAGCATCGAGTGACCGAAGCGATAGACGGCGTGGGCAAACTCCGCACTGACGGCCGGATCTACCGTGACCTGATAAGAGGCGAAGGCGTTGATGTTCGGGCTGAAGTGACGGGAGAATTCGCCGAACACCATGTGCTGGTATTGCATCTCGGTGACGAGCTTGGCGGACTGGAACAGATCTTCGCCGGACCAGACGCGGCCGTTTGCAGTCTCTGTCCAGGTCCCGTCGCCGTTCGGCGTCATGCGCGACTGCAGTTCGATCAACACGGCATTGTGTTCGGAATGGAACACGTCATGAATCGCGGTGAGGCCGATGTTCTCGTTGGCGCGCCCGTCACCGGCGATGAAATGCGCTTCAAGGAGCGTACGTGCCGCAGGGTCCACCACCTCGCCGGTAACCGAGTCGAGCGTGCGCAGGACGCCGTGCGCCATGTCATCGAGGAATGCGTGCCCGATGGTCTGGACTCGCAGGTTCGAGATGATGCCGGCATCGGTGACTTCGGTCGTCGTACCGTCTGCGTTCAGGCGCAGGGCGAGCGTGCTCGCATCGGCACGGCTGTCCTGCACGTAATGGACCTGCCCGGTGACCTGGTGGCGTGCCACCAGCCACATGCCGCGCGCGTCCAGGAAGGGCGTGCCCTCCACGGTGATGCGCACTTCCGGAATGTCCAGCACGTCCTTGTCGTGGAGCACGACGCCCACGACACGCGCGTTGGCCTTGATGTCGAACCACGTTGCCATACCATCCGGGCGCAGATCGCCGTTCTTGTCGGCGCCGCCGCTGACCAGGCGACCGGTCGTGATGAACGCGGTCGAACCATCGACCTGGAGGGTGCCGTACTCGCGGACGAAGGCCGTATGGCTCGCCGCCGAACCATAGGATTGGCTCAGGTCGATGAACGGAGAAATGGTGTTGCGGCTCTCGCCGGCGGCGTAATCGAGCACCAGCTGATTCGTGTTGCTCAGCGAGGCGGTGACGCCAGTGGTGGTCGACACCGCATTGATCTTCGCCACGACTTCGTTGGCCGTGGAGCCGTTCAGGATATCGATGGCAGTCTTGTTGATGATCAGGACGCCACCGTTCACGACACCGGATGCGATCGATTCCGCCCCTGTGACGCGCCCGCTGACCACGCCGGCATCACCGACCTTGTAGCGGACTTCACGCAAGCCCAGCGCCGCAACGAGTGCATCGGTACTCGAGGACGAGATATCGACGTGTACGGTGTCCGTACGCGAGGCGATGATGAAGTTGTTGTAGCCGACGGTGTTACCGTTGACAACGATGGCATTGTCCGGATGGTTGTACAGGGGATCATCCGGTGCGAGCGGCACGAGCAGCGCGCCATCGGCGCCCTTGTGCACCAGATCCAGGCCGTGGTCGAAGAACTGGCCGAACAGCGTCATGAACGAGCTGTAGGGCAGCGCATTCACGCTGGTGCCAGTGATCGGCGAGATGCGTCCGCCAGGCGTGGCAGAGGGATCGTCGAGAACGGCGAGCTTCTGCTCGCCCGGCGTGAGGTAACCGATCGCGGCCAGCGAATCCGCGTCCTGCGCTGCGACCAGGTTGCTGATGGTGCGCGCGCTGCGGTCGATCAGGTTGACGTCACGGGTGGCGTAGCTGGTCGGCGCGTTGGTGATGGACAGGCCTTGCTGGCCGAACGTGAAGGTACCATCGGCGTCACGCCACTGTGCGGTGGTTTCACGCACGAAGAGCTGATCGGCCGCCCCGAAGAGCGGGTTCATCACATTGTTGCCGACGCCCTTCACATCACGGATGCCGGTCGAATCGACGATCGTCCCGTTGACACCGTTCAGCGGGTTGTTGCCCGGTAGCCGCAGCTGTTCCCAGATGAAATCGAGGTCGGTCTGGGTGAGTTTGAATTTGCGTGCAATTGCCACGGACATCCCTTTCAGAGTTTGCGCGAACTTGCGCTGTCAGGTTTTATCTACGTAATATGAAAATCTAGCACGTTTTAAACGATTTGCAACTGTCAACCAATGTGTCTGTTGCCGGCAGGAAAAAAGTAGTCCGCATCAATGCCGGTGTTCATATTTCTTCGTCGTTTGCAGGACATTTGCGACTAGAACCCGGACTCGCGTGTCACGATGGCCAGGGCCTGCCGGGCATAGCGCCCGGCCAGCGACTCGGGTGCCCCGCGGATCGACAGGCGTCCGCGCCAGGTCTGGCCAGCGAGTTCGCCGATGGGTGTCTCGACCTCCAGCAACACCCGGTACACGCCAAGCTCAGGGATCAGTTCACCCTTGTTCTGGCGAGTCAGGACATGCCCGCCTGCCTGGGCGGACAGCAGTCCACTGGGCAGCACGCGCGTGGCATCGGCGTCGATCTGCGCGACGCGTACCGACAGCACCGGACCCGCCAGGCTTTCGGACATGAAGATGCCGGAAGCGCCAGGCTGCACGCGCCGGACAGCCTCTTCGTCAAGATAGGTCTCCACGATCATCCTTCCGTTCCCGACCAGCACGGCGAGACGCTCGCGCGGCGCGACCCACTGTCCGGGGCGCAGGTCGGGATCGACGTCGCGCAGGCGGCCTGCGAACGGCGCCTCCACGCTGTAGCGAGCCAGGTCGTTCTGCACGGAACGCCATTCCGCCTCCGCGGTCCTGAGGCTTTCGCGCAGCGCTCCGATCTCCGCTCGCGCTTCGTCGGAGAAGCCGGCCGCCGCGAGCTCCGAGCGCAGTCGTTGCACGCGTGCATTGAGTACCGCTTCCCGGCTACGCGCATCGTTGGCGGCGAAGGTGGCAAGGGTGACGCCCTCCGACACGGCCTGGCCTTCTGCGAGCGTTGCGCGCACGAGCATCGCGCCTCCCGGAGCGAATGCGGTCCACACTTCGGCGGGACGAAGCAGCCCGGTGGTGGCGACGCGGCCGGACCAGGGCACGAACAGGACACCCAGCAGGATCGCGAGCACCAGTGACACCTTGACCACCCTGCGCCGGCTGGCCGGCCGGCGGGCCACGTCGCCCAGGCGCGCGCGCCACGCCTTGAGTTCACGCGCGATCGGCATCACGATGAACCAGGCGATCTCGACCGCGAACAGCGCGATACCCAGCAGCTTGAAGAAGAAGTGGTACACCAGCACGGCAATACCCAGGAACACGACGAACCGGTAGATCCATGTCGCCCACGCGAAGGCGATCAACCTGCGCGATTTCGAGCGCGAGAAGTGCTCCGGGGGCTCGTCACCCAGGGCGAACAGCCATTCCCTCAGGTGCCAGCGAGCCATCGCGAACGCCCGGCCATGCAGGTTCGGCATGTCGATCCAGTCGCTCACGATGAAGTAGCCGTCGAATCGCATGAACGGGCTCGCGTTGATCGCGAGCGTGGCCACCCAGCTGGTGGTGGCGAGCACGAACAGCGCGCCGCGCACGCCGCCCTCGGGCATCAGCGCCCAGGCGAGGCTTGCCCAGGTCGCCACGACCAGTTCCGTCAGGATGCCCGCAGAGGACACATGCAGGCGCTTGAAGCGGTCGGTCAACCGCCACACCTCGTTCGTGTCGGTATAGGCCATCGGCCACAGGACGATGAAGGCAACGCCCATCGCGGGCACCT
>JBIITW010000019.1:0-34893 GCA_044340265.1 Burkholderiales bacterium
GGTGACGCTGGCTTGACACTCCCCTGGGCCACCGCTATAAAGCGGGTTCGGTTTTTGACCGCGGGCCAGTTGGCCGGATACGTGGAACGTACCCGGACGGAGGGCTGACCCGCGAGCGCGGGTTGCACATCGTAGGCGCGACCCCGTCACGGAACACGGTGACGATCCTGTCGCTGCCTGGCTGTGCACCGGTCCGCCCGGCGGGTGTCCCCGACACCGGCCACAAAAATGATATTTTTCCGGATTCGCACACGAATTCGCATACGAGCAAGGGGAACCTGGTGAACAAACAAGAACTGATCGACGCGATTGCCGAGTCGGCGGACCTGTCCAAGGCCTCCGCTGGGCGGGCGCTCGATGCGACGCTCGATTCGATCCGCATCGCGCTGAAGAAAGGTGACACCATCGCGCTGGTCGGGTTCGGCACGTTCTATATCGGCAAGCGCGCCGCGCGCACCGGCCGCAACCCGCGTACCGGCGATGCAATCAAGATCAAGGCAGCAAAGGTTCCGAAGTTCCGCGCCGGCAAGGCGTTGAAGGATGCGATCAACTGATTCCCGCGGGTGCGGATGGCCGACCGGCAGTGACGGTCGCGATCCCGCCGCCCGTGTCTGACCCGATCCGGGTGCTTAGCTCAGTTGGTAGAGCGTCGCCCTTACAAGGCGAATGTCGGCGGTTCGACCCCGTCAGCACCCACCACTATCTCCGTCCGATGCAGATTTGCTCGCGGAGGTAGTGACCCGGCAGGGCAACAATGGTTATAATCGTCGGCTCGGTGGATGCAATGTGCCACCGGGCGACGAAGCAAGCAGGGCAACACAGCAACGAGCAGCTGGAGTGGTAGTTCAGTTGGTTAGAATACCGGCCTGTCACGCCGGGGGTCGCGGGTTCGAGTCCCGTCCACTCCGCCAGCCGCTGCGTTGCCCCCTCCCGGATCCGATCCGAGCGGGTTTGAATCGCGAGCAATGCAGCAGGGCACAAGGGCGAACGACAGTTCGCCTTTTTTTTCGCGCAGGCTTCCATGTTCGATTTCGTCCACAAGCAGAAGCGGGTCGCCCAGGTCATCCTGGCTTTGCTGATCCTTCCATTCGCGTTCTTCGGCATGGAGAGCTATTTCCAGGGCGGCGGCCGCGAAGCACATGTGGCTGAAGTCGCCGGCGAGAAGATCAGCGAGCGCGAATTCGACCGGCGCCTGCGCGAGCAGCAGGACCGGATGCGAGAGGCGCTCGGTCCGCAGGCACGCCCCGAGATGTTCGAAGGCGCTGAATTCCGCACTGCGGTCATCGAGGGCATGATCCAGGAACGGCTCCTGCAGCGGGCTGCGGCCGCGGCTGGCCTTCGCGTGACCGATGCACAGTTGCAGGCGGTCATCGCGGGTCAGCCCGAGTTCCAGGAGAACGGGGCGTTCTCGCTTGCCCGCTACCAGTCGCTGCTGCGCACCGCAGGGATGAGCGAAGTCATGTACCAGGAGCGGGTGCGCACCGAGCTTGCACTGTCGCAGGTGCAGTCGGCGTTCACGGCCGGCACGATCGTTCCTGCCAGCGTGGTCGACCGTGTCGTGCGCGTGCTCGACCAGCAGCGCGAGGCGAGCCAGCTGGCGATTTCGCCCGAATCGTTCCTGAAGCAGGTGACGCTCGAACCCGATGCGGTGCAGAAGTTCTACGCTTCGAACCGTCGTGAGTTCGAGATACCCGAGCAGGTACGGGTCGAGTACGTGGTGCTGTCCCAGGCCGCGCTGGCCGCGCAGGTCGCGCCCACGCCGCAGGAGGCCAGGGAGTTCTTCGACCAGAACGCGAGCCAGTTCCGGGGCGCATCCGAGCGGCAGGCAAGCCATATCCTTGTCCGCGTTGCACCGGGCGCCGACGAGAAGACGAAGGCATCTGCGCGGGAGCGGGCCACCGCGCTCGCGGAGCAGGTCAGGAAGGCACCGCAGACTTTCGCCGACGTGGCACGCAAGAACTCGGAAGATCCCGGTTCGGCGCCGCAGGGCGGTGACCTGGGGTTCTTCGCCCGCGGCACCATGGTCAAGGCTTTCGATCAGGCCGTGTTCGCGATGAAGCCGGGCGAGATCGCCGGGCCGGTCGAGAGCGAGGCAGGGTTCCATGTCATCCGGCTGGATGCGGTACGTGGTGACGCCGGGCCGACTTTCGAGCAGGTACGCCCGAAGGTCGAAGAGGAACTGCGCAGGACACGCGCCTCGCGCAGGTTCGCCGAACTCGCCGATACGTTCACCAACACGGTGTTCGAGCAATCCGAGACGCTGAAGCCGGCTTCGGAACTGCTCGGCCAGCCGGTACAGACCAGTGGCTGGTTCAGCCGCCAGGGCGGTGACCTGCCGAAGGGGGCAAATGACCGCCTGCTGGCAGCCGTGTTCGCGGAGGAGGTGCTGCGCGACAAGCGGAACACGGCAGCGATCGAGGTCGCTCCCGGCGTGCTGATGGCTGCGCGCGTGCTCGAGAACAAGCCGGCCGGCCTGCGGCCGCTGGCCGAAGTTTCCGAAGCCGTCGAGAAGCGCCTGCGTTTCCAGCGCGCATCCGAACTCGCCATCGATGCCGGACGCAAGCAGCTCGCCGAGCTTCGTGCCGGCAAGGATGCCGGCGCGCGCTGGTCGGCGCCGCAGCTGTTGAGCCGGCAGCAGCCCGGATCGCTCCCCGAGACGGCGGTACGCCAGGTCTTCCGTGCCGACACGTCGCGACTGCCGGCCTATGTCGGGGTCGAGCAGCCCGGGGGAGGCTTCCTGCTGCTTCGCGTGTCGCGCGTGGTCGAGTCGCGCGGCATCGATCCGAATGCGCGCGCCGGGTTCGTGCGGCAGGCCTATCAGCTGGTGGCGCAGGAACAGGTCAGCGCCTACCTCGCAGCACTGCGTGCCGGCGCGAAGGTCACCCTGACGCCGGCGGCGACTGAACGTCCGCAGTGATCATCCGGGACCCGCAAGGGTCCCGGATCGTGACTGCTACACGGGGATGCCGGCGCCCATCACGTTGAAACCGGCGTCCACGTAGACGATCTCGCCGGTGATGCCAGCGGCGAGGTTCGACAGCAGGAAGGCGCTGGCATTGCCGACGTCTTCGGTCGAGACGTTGCGGCGAAGCGGCGCGTTCTCTTCGACGAATTTCAGGATCTTGCCGAAGCCGCCGATGCCGGCCGCAGCCAGTGTCTTGATCGGGCCGGCGGAGATGCCGTTGACCCGGATGCCCTGCGGGCCGAGATTCGCGGCCAGGTAACGCACGTTGGCTTCCAGGCTTGCCTTGGCCAGGCCCATCACGTTGTAGTGCGGGACCACGCGCTCGGCACCGAGGTAGGAGAGCGTCAGCAGCGAACCGCCGCCGGACATCATCGGTCGCGCCGCCTTGGCCAGCGCCGCAAAGCTGTAGGAACTGATCTCGTGTGCGACGCGGAAGGCTTCCCGGTCGAGTCCGTCGAGCAGTTCGCCGGCCAGCGCCTCTCGCGGTGCGAACGCGATCGCATGCACCAGCCCATCCAGCCGGTCCCAGCGGGTCCCGAGGTCAGCGAACAGTCGTTCGATGTCGGCATCGTTCGCGACATCGCAGGGATAGACCTGTTCGCAGGCGAATTCGGCGGCCAGCGTGCTGACGCGGTCCTTGACGCCCTCGCCCTGGTAGGTGAACGCGAGTTCCGCACCTTCGCGTGCGCATGCCTTCGCGATGCCGTAGGCGATCGACCGGTTGCTGAGCATGCCGGTGATCAGGATCCGCCTGCCTGAAAGAAAGCCCATCGAGTGTCCCGTGCGCAGTGAATGTGCGCGGAGTATAGCGCCGGGCTCCGGCGCAGGAATTGCTTGACCGACGGGCAGTCGTTTTCGCTACACTGGAGACGAGATGCCAGCCTTCCGAGCCGTCGCCGCGCGATGTACCGAGCCGAGATCCGTCTTGCCCAGGATCGCCTCGTGGCCGGCCGCGGTGCTGGTCGCCTGCCTGCTGCTCGCCGGCTGCAGCGGTCCATGGAACGATCCCTACCCCGACGACGATGCGCAGGTGCGCGCGCAGACGATCTACTCGGGATTCAACGCGCGACCGAAGCACCTTGACCCGGCACGGGCCTACACCTCCGACGCCTATGTGTTCGTCGGCCAGATCTACCAGCCACCGCTGCAGTACCATTACCTGAAGCGCCCGTTCGAGCTGACCGGATTCGCCGCCGCCGAGGTGCCGCGCCCGCGCTACATCGACCGCCAGGGGCGTGAACTGCCATCGGACGCGCCTGCAGCCGAGGTTGCGTTCAGCGTGTATGACGTACGCATCCGCGAAGGCCTGCGCTACCAGCCGCACCCGGCGCTGGCGGTGGATGCGGCGGGCAAGCCGCGCTTCCATGCACTGACCCCGGCTGACCTGGCCCGCATCCATACGCTGCAGGACTTCACCGAGGCCGGCACCCGGGAAGTGGTCGCCGCCGACTTCGTGCACCAGATCAAGCGGCTTGCCCACCCGGGGCTGCAGTCGCCGATCCTCGGCAAGATGGCCAACTACATCGTCGGCCTGGGTCCGTTGTCCGAGCGCCTGCGCGAACAGGCGAAGTCGCTGCCGCGCGACGCATTCATCGACCTCGAGCAGCATGCGATCGAAGGCGTCGAGGTGGTCGATCGACATACCTTCCGCATCCGGCTCAAGGGCAAGTATCCGCAGTTCGTCTACTGGCTGGCGATGCCGTTCTTCTCGCCGATGCCGCCCGAGGCCGACCGCTTCTACGCCCAGCCGGGGCTGGCGAAGAAGAACATCTCGCTCGACTGGTATCCGCTGGGCAGTGGCCCGTACATGCTGTCGGAGCACGATCCCAACCGGCGCATGGTGCTCACCCGCAACCCTCATTTCGCCGGCGAAGTCTATCCGTCGGAGGGCGCACCGGGTGATCGCGAGGCCGGCCTGCTCGACGATGCGGGCCGGCCGCTGCCATTGGCCCCGCGCATCGTCTTCACGCTCGAGAAGGAGCAGATCCCGTACTGGAACAAGTTCCTGCAGGGCTGGTTCGACAGCTCCGGCATCAGTTCGGACGCCTTCGACCAGGCCGTGCAGATGAACGAAACCGGTGACATCGGCATCAGCGAGGAGATGGCGGCGCGCGGCATACGCCTGCAGACGTCGGTCGCCACGTCGGTGTTCTACGCCGGATTCAACTGGAACGATCCGGTGGTCGGCTCCGGCGGCAAGGCCGATCCGGCCGAACGCGAACGGGCGCGCAAGCTGCGCCATGCGATCTCGCTCGCGATCGACCAGGAAGAGTTCATCTCGATCTTCCGAAATGGGCGGGCGATCGCCGCGCAGGGGCCGATCGCCCCGGGCATCATCGGCTTCCGGGACGGCGAGGCCGGGCTCAACCGCTACATGTACGACTGGGTCGACGGCGAGCCGAGGCGCAAGCCGCTCTCCGAGGCGAAGCGCCTGCTCGCGCAGGCCGGCTATCCCGACGGCCGGGACGCGAAGACCGGGCAGCCGCTGGTCCTCTACCTGGACACCACCGCAGGCGGTCCCGGCGCGCGCTCGCGCATCGAGTGGTATGTGCGCCAGCTGCAGAAGATCGACATCCAGCTGGTGCCGCGGCTGACCGACTGGAACCGTTTCCAGGACAAGCTCCGCCAGGGCAACGTGCAGATGTTCTTCCTGGGCTGGAACGCCGACTATCCCGATCCGGAGAACTTCCTGTTCCTGCTGTATGGCCCCGAGGGCAAGGCCGGCCGTGACGGCAACAACTCGGCGAACTATTCGAATCCCGAGTACGACCGGCTGTTCGAGCAGATGAAGGGCATGGACGATGGCCCGGCGCGCCAGCAGGTGATCGACCGCATGGTCGAGATCCTGCGCCATGACGCACCCTGGGTGTGGGGCCTGCACCCGGTCGACTACACGCTGCGCCACGGCTGGCTGCTCAACAGCAAGCCCAACTCGATGGCGCAGAACGAACTGAAGTTCCACCGCGTCGATGGCGCGTCCCGCGCGTCCGCGCAGGCAGCCTGGAACGATCCGGTGGTGTGGCCGATCGGCGTGGCCGGCCTCGCCCTGGTGGCACTGGTGCTGCCTGCATGGGCCGGCTACCGGCGCCGCGAGCGCCGGCTCGGTCGCATGGACGGCCCGGACCGTGCAGGGGATGCCCGATGACCGCCTACCTGCTGCGCCGGCTCCTCTATGCGATCCCGATCCTGATCGGGGTCAACCTGCTCACCTTCGCCCTGTTCTTCATGGTCAATACGCCTGACGACATGGCGCGCATGCAACTGGGCGTCAAGCGCGTCACGCCGGAGGCGATCGACGACTGGAAACGCGCGCGCGGCTATGACAAGCCGCTGTTCGTGAACGCATCGGCGCAGGGTGGTGCGCGTTTCACCGACACCATCTTCTTCGACAAGTCGGTGCGCCTGTTCGTGTTCGATTTCGGCTTCTCCGACGATGGCCGCGACATCGGGCGCGAGATCCGCGAGCGCATGGGACCGAGCCTGGCGATCGCCTTGCCGGTGTTCGTGCTCGGCCTGTTTGCCTACGTCTGCGCCGCGCTGCTGCTGGTGTTCTTCCGACAGACGGCGCTCGACCTTGCCGGGGTGGTCGCCTGCGTCGTGCTGATGTCGGTGTCGGCGATGTTCTACATCATCGGCGGCCAGTACCTGGTCAGCAAGGCGTGGCGCCTCGCGCCGATCTCCGGCTTCGCCGACGGAGCCGCGATGGTTCCGTTCCTGCTGCTGCCGGTGGTGATCGGCATCGTCGCCGGACTGGGCGCGAGCACCCGCTGGTACCGCACGATCTTCCTCGACGAGATGGGGCGCGAGTATGTGCGTACCGCGCGCGCCAAGGGCCTGTCCGAGATGCGCGTGCTGTTCGGCCACGTGCTGCGCAACGCGATGATCCCGATCCTCACCGGCGTGGTGGTGGTCATCCCGTCGCTGTTCCTCGGCAGCCTCCTGTTCGAATCCTTCTTCGGCATCCCGGGCCTGGGCAGCTACACGATCGACGCGATCAACGCGCAGGACTTCGCGGTGGTTCGCGCGATGGTGTTCCTGGGTTCGGTGCTGTACATCGCGGGCCTGGTGCTGACCGACCTGTCCTATGCCTGGGTGGACCCGCGGGTGCGCTTCACATGAGCGGCAGCCGATTCATGCCGGTGCTGCTGTGGACCGACGCGCTGGTGTTCCTGCTGGTCGCTGCACTGTGCGTGTTCGCCTGGACCTGCTGGCGCAGCGAGACCCTGCGCCAGGGCTGGGGGCGGGTGGCCTCTGACGGCATCGGGATGGGATCTGCCGTGGTGCTCGCGGTGTTCGTCGGCATCGGACTGCTCGATTCGCTGCACTTCCGGCCGGCACTGGACAAGCCGGGTGAAGGCGGCAAGGTCGCCTATTCGGTCGATGTGCTGAGCGTGCTCGACCTGCTGGTGGCACCACTGCGCGAACGGCGAGAGCGAACCTACTCGGCACCGCTGGCGGCAGTGGCCTTCCAGAAAGAGACGCTGCAGCGGCCCGATGGCAGCCAGGTACGGGAGTTCCCGCGCCTGCGCCACGGGGGTGCCCATCTGTCCGACCCGGAGGCCGGCCGGATCGCCGATGTCGCATTGCGCACCGGGGGCGGCATGCTGGTCGGGCTGCTGGCGGCGGCCGTGTTCTGCGCCGGCTGGGTGGCAGCGATCGCACGGTCGCGCCGTGCCGGCTGGCGCGACACCCTGGCCAGCGTGTGGCGTGGGGGTACGGGTACGGGCACGGGCACGGCTACTGGCACCGACGCCGGCACGGGCGAGGTGCGTGGCAGCGCACGCGCGGGCATCCACTGGCGCGCCTTCCTGCTTACCGTATCGGTGCTGCTCGTGCTCGTGGCACCGGTGGTGCTGTTGTCCGCCCACTATCATGTCCTGGGCACCTCGAAGATCGGGCAGAGCGTGCTCTATCTGTCCTTGAAGAGCATCCGCACCAGCCTGGTCATCGGCACGCTGACGACGCTCGTGCTGATGCCGTTCGCGGTGCTGCTCGGCATCGCCGCCGGCTACTTCAAGGGATGGGTGGACGACCTGATCCAGTATGTCTATACGACGATCGAGTCGATCCCCTCGGTGCTGCTGATCGCCGCGGGCGTGCTGCTGATCCAGGTCTACATGGAGACGCGGCCGGGCCTGTTCGAGACCTCCGCGCAGCGCGCCGACTTCCGGCTGCTGATGCTCTGCGTGATCCTCGGCCTCGCCAACTGGACCGGCCTGTGCCGGCTGCTGCGCGGCGAGGCGCTGAAGCTGCGCGAACTCGAGTACGTGCAGGCGGCCCATGCATTCGGCGTGTCGCACTGGCGGATCATCGTGCGCCATCTCGCGCCCAACATGCTGCATATCGTGCTCATCTCGGCGGTGATGGGCTTCTCGGGTCTGGTGCTGGCCGAGGCCGTGCTGTCTTACGTCGGTGTCGGCGTCGATCCCAGCATGATCAGCTTCGGCACGATGATCAACGACGCGCGCCTCGAGATGGCGCGCGAGCCCATGGTCTGGTGGTCGCTGGCCGCGGCGTTCGGGTTCATGCTCGCGCTGGTGCTCGCGGCCAACCTGTTCGCCGATGCGGTGCGCGATGCCTTCGACCCGCGCTCCACGATACGACGCGCGGGTTTCCGGATCGGTCCGGCGCGCACCGGCGGCAGGCAGGGGGAGGGCGCATGAACGGCGGACAGTCGACGATCGAGGGCACGACCGCAGCACAGGACAGCCGCGTGCCGCTGCTGCAGATCGACGGGCTGCGCACCTGGATCGACGGTGGCGAGGCGGTGGTGCGTGCGGTGGATGCGGTCGGCCTGGTGCTGGAGCGTGGCGAGACGCTCGCCCTGCTCGGTGAGTCGGGTTGCGGCAAGTCGATGACGGCGCTGTCGGTCACGCGGCTGCTGCCCGACGCGGCGGAGGTGGTGGCGGGCACGGTGCGGCTGGAAGGCAGCGACCTGCTCGACCTGCCGGAGAAGGCGATGCGCGAGGTACGCGGCGCACGCATCGGCATGATCTTCCAGGAGCCGATGCTGTCGCTCAATCCGGTGATGCGCATCGGCGCCCAGGTCGAAGAGGCCTTGCACCGCCACCGTCGCACAGCGGCCGGGGCGACGCGCGCGCGCGCGCTGGAACTGCTGCAGGTGGTGGGCATCCCCGATGCCGCGCGCCGGATGGACGAGTATCCGTTCCAGCTGTCGGGCGGCATGCGGCAGCGGGTGATGATCGCGCTCGCGCTGGCCTGCGATCCCGACCTGCTGATCGGCGACGAGCCGACCACGGCGCTCGACGTGACGATCCAGGCGCAGGTGCTCGACGTCCTGCGCGGGCTGCAGCGCAGCCGAGGCATGGCGATGCTGCTGATCACCCACGACCTGGGCGTGGTCGCCGAGACGGCGCAGCGTGTCGCCGTGATGTACGCCGGCGAGATCGTCGAGGTTGCCCCGGTCGATGTGTTCCTCGCCGGTCCTGCGCATCCGTACTCGCGCAAGCTGTTCGATTCGCTGCCCGAGCGGGGCAGCCGGGATGCCCCGCTGGCGGTGATCCACGGCAGCGTGCCTGCACTCGATGGCGGGTTCGCCGGGTGTCGTTTCGCCGAACGCTGCGACGACGCGTTCGAGCGCTGCCGGGTGGCGCCGCCGCCGCTGGTGCAGCTGCCGGATGGGCGGCAGGTGCGCTGCCACCTCTACCCATCCGGGGTCGCCCCGGGTGCCTCGCCGGTGGCGAGCGCCGTGGACCGGCATGCACTGCCTCGAGCCACGCTCTCGGACCTGCCGCCGCCGGCGTCCCTCGCCCGCCCGGTGGACCTCGCTGATGACCCGCAGGTGCACGGTACGTCGGCACCGCCCCTGCTGGTGGCGCGCGACCTGCAGGTCCACTTTCCGCTGCGCGGCGGGTTGCTGCGCAGCGCGCGCGGCGCGGTGCGCGCGGTCGATGGCATATCGCTCGACCTCGTGCCGGGCCGCACGCTGGCGCTGGTCGGCGAATCGGGCTGCGGCAAGACCACGGTGGGCAAGGCACTGCTGCGACTGGTCGAGCCGACCGGAGGCACGCTGTGCTTCGACGGCCAGGATCTGCGCGCGCTCGGGCGTGGCCGACTGCGCCCCTTGCGCGCCCGGATGCAGATCGTGTTCCAGGATCCGTATGCCTCGCTCAATCCGCGCATCCGGATCGGCGATGCACTGGACGAGGGCATGCGTTCGCTGCGGCCGGAGTGGAGCGCGACCGAGCGCACGCAGCGCATCCTGCGGCTGCTCGACCAGGTCGGCCTGCCGGCTGAAGCGCGTTCCCGTTTCCCGCATCAGTTTTCCGGGGGGCAGCGGCAGCGGGTGGCGATCGCGCGCGCGCTGTCGGTCGAACCGCAACTGGTGGTGTGTGACGAACCGACCAGCGCCCTCGATGTGTCGGTGCAGGCGCAGATCCTCAACCTGCTGCGCACCCTGCAGCAGCAGATGCAGCTTTCCTACCTGTTCATCACCCACAACCTCGGCGTGGTCGAGGTGGTCGCCGACGACATCGCCGTGATGTACCTCGGGCGCATCGTCGAGCGCGGCCCGGTGCGTGCCGTGCTGGGGGCACCGGCCCATCCGTATACACAGGCGCTGCTCGCCGCCGTACCACGCCTGGATCGCGGCCAGCGGCCCGCTGGATCGCCGGTGGCCGGTGATCCGCCTTCGCCGGTCGATCCGCCGGCGGGCTGCCACTTCCGCCAGCGCTGTCCGCAGGCGATGCCGGTGTGTGCACAGCGATATCCGGAGCCGGTCGCGCTGGCCGGGGGCCAGTCGGTCGCCTGCCACCTGCATGCGCCGGCGGAAGCCGGACGCTGAACGGCGCGCCCGGCACAGGCGTCCCAGGCGCGTGGCAGCAGCGGCGCTTCAGCTCAGCGCTGCGCGCCCTTGCCTGCGGCGACCACGGTGGGCCGGGTGGGGCGGTTCGGCGGGGTCGCCTTGCGCGGGGCAGCGGTGGCCGTGCGTCGGGGCTCCGTCGCCTTGCGGGCGGAAGATGCGCCGGGCTGCCGCAGCGACGCGGCGACCGGACCGGTCCGCTGGCGGTTGCCCGCCACCGGTGCGGCGGCCGCCGGCCTGCGCTGCCCCTGCGCCGCAGCCCGCGCGACCGCGCGTGAACCCGCCCGCGCGACCGGCTCTTCGTATTGTGCGGCTGCACCGCTCGGAATCAGCAGGTCGATGTCGCCCGCGGCAGCCCGTGCCTTCGGCGAGATCTCGTTGGCCCGCCGCAGCGCGGCCACGGTCACGCCGTGGCGCTTGGCGATCTGTTCGAACGGTTCGCCGGCGCGCGGGGTGTAGATCCGGATCGAGGCCAGGGCGCGGTCGCCCAGGTCGCGCAGCCCGGCGGCGAACTGGTTCATCCGGTCGAGCGGCAACAGCAGGGTCGGCAGCTTGTTGACGTTGATCACCGACCGGTTGTGGGCGGGGTTCAGCGCCACGAATTCGTCGACGGTCATGCCTGCGAGTTTTGCCGCGACCTTCACGTCCATGTGCTGGTCGAGCTGCACGGTGCCGAAGAACCGCTCGTTCGGTACCTCGGCCAGGGTCATGTTGAACTGCTGGGGATTGGCGATGATGTTCTTCACCGCCTGCAGCTTCGGTACGTAGGCACGTGTCTCGGCCGGCAACTGGAGGCTGGAGAAATCGACCCGTTCCCCGCGCAGTGCATTGCGTGCGATCGCGCGCTGGACGCAGCCTTCGCCGCAGTTGTATGCGGCCAGTGCGAGATCCCAGCTGCCGAACATGTCGTACAGCTTCTGCAGGTAGTCGAGCGCGGCTTCGGTCGACAGCAGGATGTCGCGCCGTCCGTCCAGCCAGGCGTTCTGGCGAAGGCCGAAGTTGAGGCCGGTCGACGGGATGAACTGCCACATGCCGGCGGCGCGGGCCGAGGACACCGCGACCGGGTTGAATGCGCTCTCGATGATCGGCAGCAGTGCAAGCTCGGCCGGCATGCCGCGGCGTTCGACCACCTCGACGATATGGAACAGGTAGCGCCGGCTGCGCTCGACGACCCGGCGCAGGTGCTCGGGCCGGTTGGCGTAGAAATCTTCTTCCTGGCGTACGGCCGGGTGCACCAGATCGGGCATGCCGAAGCCGTTGCGAAGGCGTGTCCAGAGGCTGGCAGGCGGCTGTGTGAGGTCGGCGGCCGGCACCAGGCTGATGTCGCTGACGTGCGCCGGTGCGAGTCCGGCGCCGCCACCTTCGGTACTGTTGCCCAGCGCGGACAGGTCGGGTGCTTCACCGAGGGCCGCCGGCTGGATGAGTTCGACGCGTCCGGTCGAGGGTTCGACGGGTTCCTCGGCGCCGCACGCGGTCGAGAAGGCCAGGGTCAGCGCCGCCACGAGGCCGCCGAAGGTACAGATGGGACGCACGCCGCTGCGGGGAGAGGGCCGGTGGGCATGCGACAGGATCGGGAATTCGGTTGCAGCCATCGCTCGGTACCATCCGGCGGCGCGATGGCGCAGGGCCGCCGTGTCGCGATGTCAGCTCATCGCGTATTCGGGGCTTTCCGCTTCAGGGTGCAATATCGCACACGGCCGGACATGAAAATGAAACACCCAGCTTAGACGCCGCGCGCGGAGGCGTCAAGCGGAACCGGACCGCAGCGGTAATCTATCTGTCTGATTTGCATGAGGATGTTGACAAGACGCGTCCGTCTGTGAAGCGCTGTCGACGGCCAGCGGAGGCTCAGAACGCGTTCTTCCAGGCGCGCAGTTCCGCGAACACCTCCACCGGGTTTTCCAGTGCCCTTCCGGCATGCGCGGCCGCGCTGCGCGCGACTTCGGGCTGGGCACAGCGCAGGAACGGGTTGGTGGCGCGTTCGGTCTCGATCCGCGATGGCAGCGAAGGCCTGCCGGCCGCGCGCAGTCGCTCCACTTCCGTGGCCCAGGCGTCGATCGCGGCGTTGCCGGGTTCGACCGCGCGTGCGAATGCGATGTTCGCCGCGGTGTACTCGTGCCCGCAGAACACCCGTGTGCTGGCGGGCAGGGCCGCGAGCCGGTCGAGCGATGCCCACATCTGCGGAGGCGTGCCTTCGAACATGCGCCCGCAGCCGACGGAAAACAGGGTGTCGCCGGAAAACAGCAGGCCGTGGCCATGGAACGCGATGTGGCTCGACGTGTGTCCGGGCACTTCGATCACGTCGAACGCCAGGCCGTCGGCACCGAGCCCGTCGAGGACCACGCGGTCGCCGTCGCCCACGTGCACGGTGGCTTCGGTGATGCGCGGATCGGCAGGGCCCCAGACCGGTACCTGGCCGAGCGCCTGCACCAGCGCCGCCACGCCGCCGATATGGTCGGCATGGTGGTGCGTCAGCAGGATGCCGCCGAGCGACAGCCCGCCACGCTGCAGCGCCGCGAGCACCGGCGCCGACTCGCCGGGATCGACAACCACCGCACGGCCACCGGCGCGGATGCACCAAATGTAGTTATCCTTGAACGCATCGATCGGCTCGATCGTGACTCCGTCCGGCAGGACTTCCGGAACGGGTGTGCGCGCGGCGGACGAGGCGGTCATGGCAAGGCTCCGGGTTGTGGATGGCGGTTCGTGTCGAACGGATGGAGACGCAGGTGGAGATGTTAAACGCAGAGCCGGCTGCACCGGGTGCGCCGAATGCTGACTGGCTCGCCACGCCGCTGGGAAGCTACCTGGTCGAACAGGAGCAGCGCTTCTTCGACGCGGCGGTGGTCGACCTGTTCGGCTACAACGCGGTGCAGGTCGGCCTGCCGCAGGTCGACCTGCTGCGCGCCAGCCGGATGACGCTGCGCACGCGCGCGGCCCCGATCGCGCCGGCCGGACTGCTTACCGACTACACTGCGCTGCCGATCGCCGCGAACGTGGTCGATCTCGTCGTGCTGCCGCACGTGCTCGAATTCAGCCTGCATCCCCATCAGATCCTGCGCGAGGTCGATCGCGTGCTGATGCCCGACGGTCACCTGCTGATCGCCGGCCTGAACCCGTGGAGCCTGTGGGGCATCCGGCGCACGCTGTCCGGTGGCGGTGGCGAGTTCCCGTGGCAGGGCGAGTACATCAGCCTGCTGCAGCTGAAGGACTGGTTGACGCTGCTCGGGTTCGAAGTGACCGCCGGCCGCATGGCCTGCTATGCGCCGCCCTGCATGCAACAGAAGTGGCTGCGCCGCTGCGGCTTCATGGAAGCCGCCGGCAACCGATGGTGGCCGTTCGCCGGTGGCGTCTATTTCCTGCAGGCGGTCAAGCGCGTGGTCGGCATGCGGGTGATCCAGCCGCGCTGGTCCGAACGGCGGCGAATGAAGCCTGCGCTGGCGGTCGTGCCGCGGCGCGTCCGCCAGCCGGACGCCGTCGCCGCACGCGAGGCATGTAGCGATTCCGAACAGACATCGAAAGCCTGAGAACCATGCAGACGCCCACGCAGACGACGGCACCGGCCTCGCCGGCATCCCAGGACGACGGCCCGGTCGACAACGACCAGCCGATCGACATCTACACGGACGGTGCCTGCAAGGGCAATCCGGGTGCCGGCGGGTGGGGGGCGCTGCTGCGCCGCGGCAGCCACGAAAAGGAACTGTTCGGCGGAGAGCCGCACACGACCAACAACCGGATGGAACTGCTGGCCGTGATCCGCGCGCTGGAGGCACTGACCCGCCGCTCTCGGGTGCGTGTCCACACTGACTCGCAGTACGTGCAGCAGGGCATCAGCACCTGGATCCATGGCTGGAAACGCAAGAACTGGCGCACGGCGGCCGGTGCACCGGTGAAGAACGTCGACCTGTGGAAGGCGCTCGACGAAGCCGCGGCGCGGCACGAGATCGAATGGCTGTGGGTGCGCGGGCATGCCGGCCATCCCGGCAACGAACGTGCCGATGCACTGGCCAATCGCGGCGTGACCGCGTCCTCCGGCAACTGAGCGGGGGTCAGTCATGCGTACCATCCGCCAGGTGGCCCTGGACACCGAGACCACCGGCCTGGACGTCAAGCTCGGCAACCGGGTGATCGAGGTTGCCGCAGTCGAGATCGTCAACCGCCAGCTCAGTGGCGTGTACTTCCATCGCTATGTGAACGCCGACCGCGACAGCGAGCCGGGCGCGCTCGAGGTGCATGGCCTGACCACCGAGTTCCTGGCCGACAAGCCGCGCTTTCCCGAGATCGCCCGCGACCTGATCGAGTTCATCGACGGGGCCGAGCTGATCATCCACAACGCTGCGTTCGACATCGAGTTCCTCAACGCTGAACTGGCGCTGGCCGGCCTTGAACCGATGACCCGGCACTGCGGGCCGGTGATCGACAGCCTGCTTCTGGCGCGCGAACTGCGGCCCGGCAAGCGCAACAACCTCGATGCCCTGTGCGAAGCGTACTCGATCGACCGCAGCGGGCGGGTGCGCCATGGTGCGCTGATCGACACCCGGCTGCTGGCGCAGGTCTACCTCGCGATGACCCGCGGACAGGACCGGCTGGTGATCGACACCGTGCCTGCGGACCGGCTCGCCGCCGGCAGCGATGCCGTGCTGTCGACGCTGGTGCTGCCGGTGCTCGCCGCCGATGCGCACGAAGCCGCCGCGCACGAGGCCCGGCTCGATGCGATCGACAAGGCGTCCCGTGGCGTGTCCGTATGGCGCCAGGCGGCGGCGGTCGAACCGGCTGCCGAGGCCGGCACCGCGCCGGCATGACCCTTCTCGCCGTTTTTCCACAGGAGTCGTTGCATGGGTGACCAGTATCCCGTCGTCAAGGTGGCCGCGGTCCAGGCCGCATCGGTGTTCCTCGACCGCGAAGGTTCGACCGAGAAGGCCTGTCGCCTGATCCGCGAGGCTGGCGCTAACGGCGCGCAGCTGATCGCGTTCCCCGAGAGCTTCATCCCGGCGCATCCGATCTGGTACCACCACCATCCGGCGACCGGCACGCTGGCCAACCGGTTCGCGGTCGAGCTGTTCAAGAACGCCGTCGAGATACCCGGGCCGGAGATCGCGGCACTGGCCGCCGCGGCGGCCGATGCACGTGCCTACGTGGTCATCGGCGTCTGCGAGAAGCTGCCCAAGACGCTCGGTACCCTGTTCAACACCCAGGTCTGGTTCGGGCCCGACGGTACGCTGCT
Organism: Burkholderiales bacterium; assembly: GCA_044340265.1. GTDB lineage: Bacteria > Pseudomonadota > Gammaproteobacteria > Burkholderiales > CAIKXV01 > CAIKXV01. Next base: position 16,012 of record JBIITW010000019.1, read on the forward strand.
CGGCAAGCACCAGAAGATCATGCCGACCGTGGGCGAGCGGCTGGTGCATACCGGCGGTTTCGGCGACACCTTCGGCGCGGTGCAGACGCAGTTCGGTCCGGTGAGCGGACTGATCTGCGGCGAGAACTCGAACCCGCTCGCCATCTTTGCCCTGACCGCGGAGCACACCCGCATCCACGTGATGAGCTGGCCGAACCACTTCCCGACCAGCGGCGATCCGCTGCGCAACCGGGTGGCGATCGACTCGCAGGCGTTCGCGCAGATGAGCAAGGCGTGGGTGATCTCGGCCTGCGGCACCGTCGATGAAGACACCATCCGCAAGCTCGAGGTCGGGCCCGAGGGCGAGAAGTTCCTGCGCAGTGCCGACTGCTGCGGCGGCAGCCTGATCGTCTCCCCCTACAGCCGGATCGTCGCCGGCCCGATGGGGCCGGAGGAGGGCATCCTGTACGCAGACTGCAACCTCGAGGCCGGCATCAACATGAAGCTGCGCCACGATTTCGCAGGTCACTACAACCGTCCCGACATCTTCCAGCTGCATGTCAACCGCCAGGTGCCGCAGCTGTACACGGTGCATGCCGATCCAGCGGCCGGTGCGCTCGAAGCACCGAAGACCGGCCTGCGCGAGATCAGTCTCACCCCGTCGGCGCTGCCGCAGCCCCCGGCCGCGCGCCCCGCGCTCGGCATCAAGCCCCCGCCCGACCCCGAATCCTGATCGGGGTCAGTCCCCAGGGTCAGTCCCCAGGGTCAGACCCCGTTATTGGGGTCAGACCCCGTTATTGTTCAATCGTCGAGGCCGCCACGGCCGCCGGAGCGATTACGCTTGATGGAACCCTGGGCTTTCTTGTCGTTCAGCCGGCGCTCCCGGGAACCCGCGGTCGGCCGGGTGGCGATGCGCCGCTTCGGACGTATGCAGGCGCGGGCGAGCAGTTCGAGCAGCCGTGCCATCGCGTCGTCGCGGTTCATCTGCTGGGTACGGAAACGCTGCGCGCTGATCAGGATGCGCAGGTCCAGCGTGGCCCGGCTGCCGGCAAGCATGACGGCGCGCGTGATCACCTCTGCCGGCAGTCCCGATCGCGCCAGGTCGCAGCTGAGCTCGACGGCGGTGGAGACCTTGTTGACGTTCTGCCCGCCCGGCCCGGATGCGCGTACGAACCTGACCTCGACGCTGGCCGGGTCGAGGTCGATGCCGGGCGCGACCGGTATCAGGGCAGCCATCGCGCCCCCGCTTCAGGCGCTGACGTCGGGATCGAGTTCGCGCCGCAGCAGCGCAATCTGGTCCTTCAGCAGCAGCTTGCGCTTCTTCAGCCGACGCACGCGGATCTCGTCGACCTGGACTTCGACGAGCGCAGCCTCGAGCACGCGCTCGAGATCGCCGTGCTCGGTTGCCAGTTCTTCGAGGCGCGCCAGCAGCCGCGCCCGGTAGGGTTCGCTCATGGGTGTCGGATAGGCCGGGAGGGTGGCGCCGATGCCGGCACGCCGGCATGTCCGGCAAGGCCACCGCGGGCGGACTATACACCGCCAGGGCCGCGGCGCCGCGGGCGGAAAGCGGCTGCGCATCGCTTATCATCCGGAAGACCGTGGGTGGCAGCCCGCGCATTGAACGACTTTGGAGGCTCGGATGGGCAGCGCAACGACGAAGGCCGTACGGATCCACGCCAACGGCGGGCCGGAAGTGATGTGCTGGGAAGACGTGCCGTTGCCCGCCCCCGGGCCGGGCGAGGCGACGGTGCGCCACCACGCCGTCGGGCTGAACTACATCGACGTCTATTTCCGGACCGGGTTGTATCCGCAGTCGCTGCCCGGCGGGCTCGGGATGGAAGGCGCCGGGGTCGTGGAAGCCGTCGGCGCGGGCGTGACCGACCTCGTGCCGGGCGATCGGGTGGCCTATGCCGGTACGCCCAACGGCGCCTATGCCCAGGCGCGGGTGATGCCCGCGGCGAAGCTGGTGAAGCTGCCGGACGGCATCGCGTTCGAGCAGGCCGCCGCGATGATGCTGCAGGGCATGACCGCCCAGTACCTGCTGAAGCGGACCTACCCGGTCAAGCCCGGCCAGACGATCCTGTGGCACGCGGCAGCCGGCGGCGTCGGCCTGATCGCCTGCCAGTGGGCGAAAGCGCTGGGCGCCACCGTGATCGGCACGGTAGGGTCGGACGAGAAGGCGAAGCTCGCGAAGGCGCATGGCTGCGACCATGTCATCGTCTACTCGCGCGAGAACTTCGTCGAGCGGGTGAAGGAGATCACCGGCGGACGCGGCGTCCCCGTGGTCTACGATTCGGTCGGCAAGGACACCTGGCCTGCTTCGCTCGACTGCCTGCAACCGCTCGGCATGATGGTCAGCTTCGGCAATGCGTCCGGACCGATCCCGCCGGTCAATACCGGCGACCTGGCATCGCGCGGCTCGCTGTTCTTCACCCGGCCCACGCTGATGAGCTACACCGCCACCCGGGAAGACCTGCTGGCCAGTGCCGCCGACCTGTTCGACGCAGTACTGACCGGCAAGGTCAAGATCGAGATCCAGCAGCGCTATCCGCTGGCCGATGCCGCCCAGGCACATCGTGACCTGGAAGCGCGGCGCACCACCGGATCGACCCTGCTGATCCCATGAAGGAGCCCACCCCAGTGAATCCGACCCTCACCCGGCAGCGCCCGGACCGGCGACGCGCGGCGCGACGCACGACGCTGCTCGCAGCCGGCAGCGCCTTGCTGATGATGGCGGCGGGCGCATCTGCGCACCACGGCTGGAGCGAGTACGACGCCGGCAACACGCTCACCGTCACCGGCGCCATCCTCGAATCCGGCTACGACAACCCGCACGGTTTCGTCCGCCTGAAGGCGGGCGACCGTGTCTGGCGGGTGATCCTTGCGCCGCCGTCGCGGATGGAATCGCGCGGCCTGCCGCGGGCATCGCTGAAGGCAGGCGTCACCGCGACCGTGGTGGGTTATCCGCACCGCAAGGATGCGCAGGAGATGCGGGCCGAGCGGATCACGCTGCAGGGTGGCCAGCCGGTCGAACTGCGGTGAGCCACGAAGGGCGCAGGCATGCGGCATGATCGAACTGCTGCGCGCATCGACATGGCTTTACCCGCTGGTGCAGGGGGTGCACATATTCGGCTTCATCGTGCTCGCCGGTGGCGCGATCCTGTTCGACCTGAGGGTGCTCGGCCTGACCTCCACGCGCGCGCAGGCGCCGGTGTCGATCCGGGCCCTGGGCCTGCACCTGCTGCCGTGGTCGGTGGTGGCGGCGTTGCTCGTCGTGCCCAGCGGCGTGCTGATGTTCCTGGTCGATGCGCCGGCGCTGGTCGGCAATCCGGCCTTCGTGATCAAGATCGGCCTGCTGGCGCTGGTTGTCGGCAATGCGGCAGCCTTCCATCTGGGCCCGGGCCGGGCATGGGCCAGTTGGGAGCAGGGAGACACGCCGGGGCAGCCAGGGAGCCTCGTGCCCGTTCCGGCTGTTCCGGCCGTACCGGCGGGCGCGAAGCTGCATGCAGCCGCTTCGCTGTTTCTGTGGATCGCGATCGTCGGCTGTGGCCGGTCGATCGCCTACGTCTGAGCGAGAACGATGAACGGCAGGCACGGACGCAACGACTGGGATGACCGTGGGGGGCGGGCGATCTTCGCCACGTCCGGCTCGGGCTGGGCCGACCGCTGGCTGTCGCCGCGACGTGCATTCGGCACTGCGGCATTCGCCTGCTTCTGCCTGATCGGTTTCGCGCTCTATCTCCAGTACGTGCAGAACGAGGAGCCATGCCCGCTGTGCATCCTGCAGCGCGTCGCGCTGATCGGGATGGGCGTGGTGTTCCTGGTCGCTGCCGTGCATGCCCCGCGAGGCATCGCCCTGCGCCTGTACGCCGTGCTCGCTGCGCTGGTCGGGGTAGCCGGTGCCGCGGTGGCCGGACGTCATGTGTGGCTGCAGAGCCTGCCCAGGGACCGTGTGCCCGAGTGCGGTCCCGGCCTCGAGTTCATGCTCGAACAGTTCCCGATGTCGCAGGTGTTCGCGCTGGTGCTGCGCGGCTCCGGCGAGTGCGCGGAGGCCGGCTGGCGCTTCCTTGGCCTGACCATACCCGGCTGGACGCTGCTCTGGTTCCTCGGCCTGATCGTGCTTTCGATCGTCGTCGGCTGGCGTTCCACGCGGCGCCGGGGAGACGGTTTCTGAGGCGGCGGCGGCGTGGCGAATGCAAACCGGTTGACGAATCCGAAATTACCCGGTATATCGCAGACTGTTGTTCCTCTCTAAGTCCGAAGTCTGCAATCCGATCTCTGCGTCTTCAGCGGGTGTCGTCCGGTATCCGGACCCGCCTCCTGCAGCTGGTTGGTGGCTGTTGTGCCTTGGGATGTGAACAGCGGTTGCGGGTTACCCGCTTTTTAAATAGCTCTCAAGGAATCAAGTTATGGCAACGGGCGTAGTCAAGTGGTTCAACGAGTCGAAGGGCTTCGGCTTCATCACCCCGGACGGTGGCGGTGAAGATCTGTTCGCGCATTTCAGCGCGATCAACATGCCGGGCTTCAAGACCCTGAAGGATGGACAGCGCGTCTCCTTCGACGTCGTGCCGGGCAAGAAGGGTCAGCAGGCCGCGAACATCCAGGCCGTCTGATCACTTCACCGAAGCAAGGAAAAAGCCGGGCATGCCCGGCTTTTTTTCGTCTGTTGCCCGCCGATTGCGCCGGGCTTCAGCCCGCCGCGGTCGAACCGTGCCGGGAGAAGCCGGGTTCGCGCGAGTGCACGGCCGGTGACACGGCCGGTGACACGGCCGATGACTCGACCGAATGCATGACCGGCTGCGCCGACACCGAGGCCTGCAACGCGGCGGGTGATCGGGCACCCGGCACGGCCAGTCGTGGCGGCAGCACGCCGTTCCACCACAGCGCGGAGATGCGCTCCAGGAATGCCGCCTCGGCAGCGTTGACGTCCTCGTCGGCGCCGGCCAGTCCGACCATCATCTCCCACAGCGCCAGGCGTGCCCGGCTGTCGATGATGCTTGCGCCGATGCGCTCGACCCGGTCGGGTGCGGTGGCGTCCATGTCGGTGAAGTAGTCGCGCAGCACATCGGCGAACGCGGGCGGGGTGATGCCGATACGGGCGTAGGCATCGATGATGCCGAGGGCTTCGACCTCGGCATCATCGATGCGTTCATCGGCCGCCATCAGCGCGGTAAGCAGCTGGGCCATCGCTTCGGGGCTGTCGGTGGGGTAGCTTTGCATCTGTCCTCCATGGTTCGTCTGCTGCGAGCGGGCAGCAGCTTCCGCGGTTCGCGGGTCGGACGACGGTTCGTCCGATCGCGCTTTTTTCGCATCGGGCGTGCCTGAAACCGGGTCCGGAGGCGCTTTTCAGTTGGACAGCCGCTGGCGCCCGGAGTTCGGCGCTGCGGCAAGGTTTCGATGCTGCGGCGCAAGTGCAGCGCGGTGGCGCCGGACCGGTTCCGATAGAATGCATGCACCGCAATCGCTGAATCGCCAATGTCGAAGCCCCCGAAGCCGTCGAGTCCCGCCGCCCCCGCGTCCGCACCATCGAATTTCATCCGCAGCATCATCGAGGATGACCAGCGCAGCGGGCGCCATGGTGGCCAGGTGACCACGCGCTTCCCGCCGGAGCCCAACGGCTACCTGCACATCGGCCACGCGAAATCCATCTGCCTGAACTTTGGCGTTGCCCGTGACTTCGGTGGCCGCTGCCACATGCGGTTCGACGACACCAACCCGGCGAAGGAGGAAACCGAGTACGTCGAATCGATCATGTCTTCGGTGCGCTGGATGGGGTTCGACTGGGGCGACCACCTGCACTTCGCCTCGGACTATTTCCAGCAACTCTACGATTACGCGGAACTGCTGGTGACCCGCGGCAACGCCTATGTCGACAGCCTGTCGGCGGAGGACATACGCGCCTATCGCGGCACGCTGACCGAACCGGGCCGCGACAGCCCGCACCGGACCCGAACGCCGGCCGAGAACCTCGACCTGCTGCGGCGCATGAAGGCGGGCGAGTTTCCCGATGGCGCGCATGTGCTTCGCCTGAAACTCGACATGCGCTCGCCGAACATCAACCTGCGCGATCCCCTGATCTACCGCATCCGGCACCAGACGCACCATCGAACCGGTGATGCATGGTGCATCTATCCGCTGTACGACTACACCCATGCGCTGTCGGACGCGATCGAACACATCACGCATTCCATCTGCACGCTCGAGTTCGAGGACCATCGTCCGCTCTACGACTGGTGCGTCGAGAACCTGCCGGTCCCGTACCGACCGTACCAGTACGAGTTCGCGCGGCTCAACCTGACCTATGCGGTTCTGTCCAAGCGCCGGCTGATCGACCTGGTCGAGAGCGGGTGCGTCGACGGCTGGGACGATCCACGCCTGCCGACGCTGGTCGGCGTGCGGCGACGAGGCTATACGCCGGAAGGCATGCAGCTGTTCTGTGAACGCATCGGCGTGTCGAAGGCCGAATCCTGGATCGACATGGGCGTGCTCGAGCAGGCGATCCGCGACGACCTGGAACCGAAGGCGCCGCGGGCGATTGCCGTGCTGTCTCCGCTGAAACTGGTGATCGACAACTTTCCCGCCGGTCGCATCGAACTGTGCACCGCGCCCGTGCACCCGCATCACCCTGAACTCGGGCGCCGCGAATTCCCGCTCACGCGCGAGCTGTGGATCGAGCGCGACGACTTCGCGGAAGATCCGCCGAAGGGTTACTTCCGCCTGTCGGTGGGTGCCGAGGTCCGCTTGCGCTACGGCTATGTCGTGCGCTGTACCGGCGCCGACAAGGCCGCTGACGGCACCGTGACCGCCGTGCACTGCGAGTACCTGCCGGAGACGAAGAGCGGCACGCCCGGGGCCGATTCACGCAAGGTGAAGGGCAACATACACTGGGTGTCGGTCGACCATGCGCTGGCGGCCGAAGTGCGGCTCTACGACCGGCTCTTCGCCGTCCCGCACCCCGGTGCCGGAGACCGCGACTACAAGCTCGACCTCAATCCGGACTCGAAGACGGTGATCACCGCGCAATGCGAGCCGGGGCTGGCGAGCGCCGCAGCCGAGCAGCGCTTCCAGTTCGAGCGCCACGGGTATTTCGTTGCCGACCTGCGCGACACGAAGCCGGGCGCGCCGGTGTTCAACCGCGCGGTGACGCTCAAGGACTCCTGGACGTCGCGCGGCTGATCGTCGGGGCCCCGTCGATCGGAGGCTGCAGCTCGCGGACCAGCCAGTCGCCGCGCCGGGTCACCGCTTCGCCGAACCGGCCACGGCCCATCATCAGGTCCTGGTGCGCGCTGTCCTCACTGGAACGGACCACGGCACTGGTGTCTGGCGAATACCAGTCGATCTCGATGCGCCGGGTCTCGGTGCGGTGGAATTCGAAGTCACCGAGCCAGAGGTCGCGGGTGATCCGCAGCGCGCGGTAACGGCCGGCCGGCACGGTCACCGTTTCCCAGCCGCCGACGCGGGCGACCATGATCACGCGGCGCGGGCGGGGCTCGCCGTCGACGCGAGCCAGCACGTTCTGGCGGATCGTCTGCCCGGGCACCAGCGGGAACGGCAACAGGCGCAGCGGCGGGTCGAAGGTGGTGCGACTGCCGTCGGCGCGCTCCCAGGCAACGAGGTCGCCGGCCGCATCGAACTGCTGTGCGACCAGCATCGCGATCGGGCGGCCGAAACCGCCGGTGCCGGCCTCCTCATAGGTGAGGCCCTCGAAACGTGACCCGCTGGCGTCGAACCGGCGCACGCCAGAGGCTCGTGGTTCACCGTTGTAGCCGTTCGTGATGCGGTAGGCGCGCTCGGTGCCGGGCCGTGGCGCGCCCGGGGCGTCGACCGACGGCCCGGGTTCGCCACCCTCCAGTGTCATGCAGCCGGCGGTGACCGCGACCAGGATGGCGGCGAACATCGCCAGCAGCGGTCTGCGGCCCTGCAGCCGGCCTGTGCTGCGCCGGGACGTGGCGGGCGACCGGCCTGCCGACCGTCGCGGGATTGATTGCCCCTGGAGGAGCCTGGACATGGGAGAGACCTCGGTTCCAGCCTGTCGATCAGTGCGGGTCGTCGCTGCGCTGTGCCTGTGCTTCGCGCGACGCACGTGACGCCTGTGCCGTGTACTGCATGTGCTGCATGTGCGCGCGCTGCATCGACTTGAGCCGGCGCCACAGGTACCAGCCGGCCACCGCGACCAGTGGCAGCAGCACCAGCATCAGCGCAAACGCGAACACCCAGAGCGTCGCGGCCACCGCCAGCGACAGGGCTACCAGCAGGACCTGCTTGATCCGGGCCGCCCAGCCGCCACGGGGCGATTCGTCCAGCCGCCATTCGCCCTGTCCGTCCGCCCGGGCTTCGAACACCTGGACGACGGCACGGGGGCCGGATTGTGAACCTCGAAGATCCTCGGGTGGCATCGACACGGGCAGTATCCGTACGGTTGTGCTATTCATCGACATGGCGTGTCACCGCGCGCATTTCAAGGTGCGGCTCGCCACGAAACCCAGTCTGCGCTGCGCACGCGCCCACTTCAAGCCAGGACTCGTTGCCCGACTCGTCATGCTGGAACGCAATCAGCTGGAAAGATACGCGCAGATTGCCGGCGTCGCCGTACTGGTGGTCGGCTGCTTCTACGTGGTGTCGCCCTTCGTCGCGTCGGTTCTGTTCGCGGCGGTCGTGTGCGCAACGACCTGGCCGATCTTCCTGAGCATCCGGCGCCGGGTCGGCGAGCGACCGGTGGTCGCCTCCCTGCTGATGACGCTGCTGCTGGCCCTGGTGGTGATCGTGCCGGTCGCGCTGCTCGCCCTGGCGCTGACCGAGAATGTCAGCGCGCTGGTCGACTTTGCGTCCGGACTGGTCAGCAGCGGCGCGCCGGAGCTGCCCGCATGGGTCAGGCAGCTGCCTGTCGTTGGCCAGTGGCTGGACGACTACTGGCACCAGGTGGTCGAGAGTCGGGATGAACTGCGCCGGCTCGGCGAACGCCTGATCGAGCCCGGGCGTACGGTGCTGGTCGGCGTGGGGTCGGTGCTGGGCCAGGGACTGGTGCAGCTCACGCTCGCCGTACTGATCTGTTTCTTCCTCTACCGGGACGGCGACAGCCTGATGTGGGCGGTGCGCAAGACCGCGCTGCGGCTGGGCGGAGAACTGGGCGAGCGCATCGTGCAGATCATCCACAACACGGTGATCAGCGTGGTGTTCGGCATCATCGGCACCGCGCTCGCCCAGGCGGCGGTGGCGCTGGTCGGCTTCATGATCGCCGGCGTGCCCGGCGCGCTGGTGCTGGCGATCGCCACGTTCTTCCTGTCGATGATTCCCGCCGGCCCGCCCCTGATCTGGATCGGCGCGACGGTCTGGCTGGTGTCGGAAGGCCAGATCCCCTGGGCGGTGTTCATGGGTCTCTGGGGCATGTTCGCGATCAGCGGCATCGACAACGTGGTGCGTCCGATCCTGATCAGCCGCGGTGCCGACCTGCCGTTCCTGCTGGTATTCATCGGCGTGCTCGGCGGCATCCTCGCCTTCGGCTTCATCGGCATCTTCATCGGGCCGACCTTGCTCGCGCTGGCCTTCGCGCTGCTGCAGCACTGGATCAACAGCGAAGCGGAGCCGACGCGGCTCGATTATCCGCTGGACGACTGATCGTCCCTGTCGGCCAGAAAGCGGTCGACCACCTGCCGGTAGTAGGCCTCGTCGAGCTGCAGGCTGCCGCCACTGGCCGCTCGCGCCGCTGCCATGCGGGCGAACAGCAGGTTGAGCCTGGCCAGCGCACGGCGCCGGGCGGCAGCGTCGACGCTCGCATGCACCAGGCGCTCGAGTTCGCCGATGTCCTTCAGGGCCTGTACCTCGGGCGGCACGAATCCCGCGTTTCTGAGGATGCGGTACGCCATGCGCAGTTCTTCCGGCACCAGCCGGTCGTCGTCCAGGTCCAGTGGCTTTCCTGCGCCCGGAAGGTCGTCGAACTGTCCTTCCGCCTGGGCGCGCGCGACACGGTCCTCGACCAGCGAATCGATCCAGGACGCGGCGGGCGGGCGCTGCCGGCGCATCGCCTCAGCCTTCGAGGAGGAACCGGGCGACCGGTTCGATCTGGTCGTCGCTGGCCAGTGCCGGCGCATGGCCGATGCCGTCGAAGGTGAGCAGGCTGCGCCCCGGCTGGCCATCGACCATCGCATGCGCGGTGTCCTCGCGCAGCAGCTCGGACGCACCCCCGCGCAGCACCAGCACCGGCAGTGACACTTTCTCCCACACCGGCCACAGCGACACATCGCGCTCGAACACCTTGCCGCGGAAGCCGGCTGCGATTGCCGGGTCGTAGGCCGGGGCGAAGGATGTGCGCCCGGCCTCGTCCACGCAGCGGCGCAGGCCGTGCGCGACCAGGTGTTGCAGCCGATCGTCTGTAAGTGCAGGCGTGAAGGCCCCCCAGGGTTGCATCAGCGCCGCGTACCACTCGGAGAATGCCTCGGTCGAATCGAAGCGGGGATCGCCGCCGGCGTAGGTGCCGATGCGGGTCAGGCCTTCGCGCGCGAGCACCGGACCGACGTCATTCATCACCAGCCGGCGCAGCGGCGTGCCGGGCGCGGCGGCGAGCATCATCCCGATCAGCCCGCCCATCGAGGTGCCGACCCAGTCGAGCGTGAACGGCCGACCGGCTCGCGCATGGGGCGCGGCGATCCGGGCAATCAGCGCGTTCATGTCCGCGAGGTACTGGGGATAGCCGTACAGGGCGGCATCCGGCAGCCAGTCACTGGCCCCGCGCCCGACGATATCCGGGCAGACCACCCGGGCATGCGGCGCGAGGCGCTGGGCGAGCCAGTCGAAGTCGCGGCCGTTTCGCGTCAGGCCGTGCGCGCACACCACGACATGCGTGTCGTCCGGGTCGCCCCAGTCAGCGTACGCGAACCGGTGGAAGCCGGCGGCGGAGAAACCGGTCAGCGATTCCAGCCGGGGAGCGGTGAACGAAAGCGTCATCGACGGCGCGGTTCGTGGATCGACCCGCATTCCAACATGAATCGGCCGTCAGTGCAGCAGCAGCCAGGACCCGATGCCCAGGCCGGTGAAGAACAGGCACAGGTGGAACCACTTCCAGCGAACGTAACGCCGCGCAAGTGATTCCGGGTCCAGGTTGGACAGCATGAACAGGCGCCCGTCCTGAGGCCGGCGCATGACGTGCACGGCTGCAGGCCGGGGTCGGTCCACGCGCATCCGCTCGACTTCGCGCCTTGCCTGCCGGCGCGCGAGTTCCCACTCCTGCAGGTCGACTTCACCATCGCGATCGAGGTCGAAGCGCTCCAGCATCACCGGCCGGTCGAGCTTCCATTTCGCCATCAGTGCGGCGATCTCCGCCCGCACGGCGGCCTCGCCGTCGAGTGGACGCAGCGTCGAGAAGGCCCCGATCGCATACAGCCGATCGTCCGGCAGGATGGTCACCTCGGTGAACCGGCGGTCGTTCTCGATCCAGGTCTTGCGCCGGTGCGAATGCACCTCGGCCTCCGATGGATAGACCAGGCACTTTCCGCTGCCGTCGTCCAGCACGAAGGGCGCATGGCTCTCGCCGCCACGCTCATGCTTCCACTTGTCGTTCGAGGCCTTCTTCTCGACCTTGAACCAGTACCAGCAGCAGGGATGCTGGGTCAGCTCGCTCACCAGCGGCAGACCGCCGGGCAGCTGCGCGGTACCCGCGAGTTCCACGTAGCCCTGCGCGGCGAAGTCGATGCGCGAAGTGGGCGTGTCGATGATCAGCCGCCAGCGCCGGTAGTTTCCGCTCCAGGCAAACAGGCTCATTGCGGCGATCAGCAGCAGGCAGATGGCGGTGACCAGTCGGCTTTCGGCCTCGGCGGCGACGAGCAGCAGCCCGAGATGGCCGAAGGAGGTCGTCCAGTTGGTCCACGACAGCCGTCCGCGCGGAACCGCCTTGACCGGCAGGGGAGCAGTCAGTGACACCGATGGTCACCCCGTGTACGACGCTGCCGCTTCAGGTGAACAGCTGCTTCATGTCGACGTCCCGGGTTTCCTCTGCGGTGAACTCCAGCAGCTTGAACGGGCCGAAGTTGAACATGCGTGCGACGACCACGTCCGGCACCTGTTCGATGCGCACGTTGTTGATGTTCACGCTCTCGTTGTAGAACTCGCGCCGGTCGGCGATCGCGTCCTCCAGCGAGCTGATGCGGCTCTGCAGCTGCTGGAAGCTCGCATTGGCCTTCAGGTCGGGATACGCCTCTGCGAGTGCGAACAGGTTGCCCAGCCCCACGCGCAGGGCGCCTTCGGCCGGGCCCAGGGCTGCGATGTCCTGCGACTGGGTGGCGGAGTAGACCCGGCTGCGCGCCTCGATGACACGTTGCAGGGTGTCCTGTTCGAACTTCATGTACTGCTTGCAGGTCTCGATCAGCTTGGGCAGCTCGTCATGGCGCTGCTTCAGCAGCACTTCGATGTTCGCCCACGCCTTGGAGACGTTGTGCTTAACCTGGACCAGGTTGTTGTAGATCATGACGAAGTACACCCCGATCACGAGGGCGATCGCCAGCAGGATCACGAGTACGAGGGTCATGGCAGGGTCCGGTGCAGGGGGTGTTGGGGGGGTGTTTGGGGAGCCGGCGAGGCGGTCGACGGTGCTGCAGCAGGATCGCCGCCGGCACGGGCCTGATGTCGCCCGGGGCGGATGCAGGAAATCACCCGTCGGGAATCCTCGCCACGGGCCTCTGAACGGCAGAATGCGGCGGAACTTTACACTTTCGGCGAGCAACGCATCGCTCCGGCGTCCCGGGCGGGGCAGGGGGCGGGGGCCTCCGTCCTTGCCCGGTGGCGAATCGCGACCATCTGTACGACAATCCCGCAGCCCGCACCTGTGTTCGATCGAGCACCGGCCAGGCGGGCCGGAGACTGCTGCATTCAATGCCGGGGAGGGTGGGATGAAAGCTGTGTGCGTGTTCTGCGGGTCGAACCCGGGCGTGCTTCCGGAGTATCGCGCGGCAGCCGAGATGCTCGCGCGGCAGATCGTCGAGGCCGACTGCACGCTGGTGTACGGCGGCGGGCGGGTCGGGTTGATGGGCGTCATCGGCGACGCCGCGATGGCGGCCGGCGGGCGGGTGATCGGCGTGACACCGCGCCGGCTGGTCGAGAAGGAAGTGGCGCATACGGGGCTCACCGAGCTGCGCGTGGTGGAATCGATGCACGAGCGCAAGGCGATGATGGCCGACCTGTCCGATGCATTCGTCGCGCTGCCGGGCGGGCTGGGCACCTTCGAGGAGTTCTTCGAAGTGCTGACCTGGTCGCAGCTGGGCTACCACTCGAAGCCGTGCGGCCTGCTCAACGTGGCCGGCTATTACGACCAGTTGCTCGGTTTCCTCGACCATTGCGTGACACAGGGCTTCGTGCATCCGAAGCACCGCAGCATGGTGCTCACCGACGAAGAGCCGGCACGGTTGATCGACCAGCTCGAGACATTCAACATGCCCCAGGTCAACAAGTGGCTTGAACGCGGCAACACCTAGGAGCCCAGAACATGATGACCGCCACCGAACAGCGCCAGCGGTTCCGCGCGATCCTCGCCGGTGCCGAATGCCGGTCGCCCGCCAGCGTGTTCGACGGCCTTTCGGCACGCCTTGCGCGTTCCGTCGGGTACGACCTGGGCATCCTCGCCGGATCGGTCGCATCGAACACCACGCTGGCTGCGCCCGACCTGATCGTGCTGACGCTGACCGAGTTCGCGGACCAGGTCCGGCGCATCCAGCGCGCAAGCGACCTGTCGCTGATCGTCGATGCAGACCATGGCTATGGCAATGCGCTGAACGTGATGCGCACCGTCGAGGAATGCGAGCATGCGGGGGTGTCCTGCCTGTCGATCGAGGATACCGCGCTGCCGACGCCATTCGGCAGCGGTGGCGAGTCGTTCATCTCGATCGCCGAAGGCGTGGGCAAGATGAAGGCGGCGCTTGCCGCGCGCCGTGATCCTTCGCTGGTGATTGCCGGCCGTACCTCGGCGATCAGGGGCGAGGGGATCGACGGAGCGGTCGCCCGCCTCAAGGCCTATGCCGAGGCGGGTGTCGACTGTGTGTTCGTGGTCGGCCTCGAGAGCCTCGAGCAGCTCGCGACGATCCATGCCGCGACCCGGCTGCCGGTGATCATCGGCTCGGCGCCGGCGTCGATCACCCGCGAACAGTTCGCCGCCAATGGCGGTCGCGTGCTGCTGCAGGGGCACCAGCCGACGGCCGCGGTGGTCAAGACACTGACCGAGGTCTATACCCACCTGATCAACGGCGGCGCACCTGCTGACCTGAAGTCGAAGATCGCCAGCGCGGAGCAGATGGATGCGGTGACCCGGGCGGCCGACTACAAGGGCTGGCAGAAGGACTTTCTGCGCTGACCGGTATCCCGGTCAGCGCAGGCGCGCGGCATCCGATCGTTCGGGCCGGATGCCGGGCAGCTGCGCTCAGCCGCGCCGGCGGCGCCAGGCCAGGCCGAGGCCGACGAGGCCGGCGAGCATCAGGGCAGCGGCGCCGGGCACCGGTACGGTGGTGACGGCTGCGTCACGCCCGAAGATCATCAGGTTCGAGTAGTCGGGGACCTGCCCGCCGTTGTTGACCCACTTGATCTCCCAGGTTCCGGTGGCATTGGCGCCAGGCAGCGACAGGTCGTTGAACAGGAAGCTGCCCGAGCGGTTCGCGCCATGCATGGCGAACACGAGGTCGAGCGTGACCGGTGCCGACGCGTTGATCGACCAGGCGCCCACCTTGTTCGTGGTGCGCGTGAACGACGAAGTGAACGTCACGCCGCCCAGGGCGTTGGGCGCGCCCGGCAGCACGTTGCCGTCGCCGCCGTAACCGGTGATCAGCGACCAGGGTCCGGTGCCCGAACCGCTGAACGCAGACGAGAAGCCGGTCGTGTTCCCGCCACCCTGCTGCGGATTCACCGTCGAGATCACGCACTGGGTCGCGCCGCCGCCGAGCAAGGTCACATCGTCCGTGGCGGAAGTGCCCACCGAAACACCGCTGCACAGGGCAGCCATCGCGGCAGCCGGGGCGAGCAGCAGGAATGGGGCTGCCAGAACGGGAAGGGGAAGGGATGAGGAAGTCACTGGACGTGTCCGGAAACATTCATGGGTACGTTTTACCTGCCTGCGGGGCAGTTTGCTGTGAAGAATAACCTGCGGGCCGCGCGGCTTATGCACCCATAAACGTTACTGAGCACGCTGCGGCAGGCCTGCCGGTACCATCGACGGGTTTGATCCGCCGCCCGTCGCCGGGCGCAGCAGTCTCCGGGAGATCGCAACAATGGACACATCCGCACCGCCGCCGCTGAAGCTGCAGAACGACCGTCCCGCCGAACGCGAAGGCGAGGCGGGAGCAGCCATCCGCACGAAGAACACCACCTGCTACATGTGCGCCTGCCGGTGCGGCATCCGGGTGACCCTTCGCAACGATGAAGTGCGCTACATCGAGGGCAATCCGGACCACCCGTTGAACAAGGGGGTCATCTGCGCCAAGGGTGCCTCGGGCATCATGAAGCAGTACTCGCCGGCCAGGCTCAGCCAGCCGCTCCTGCGCAAGCCGGGGTCGGAGCGGGGCGCGGCCGCGTTCGAGGTGATTTCCTGGGATCGTGCATTCGACCTGATGACCGAACGGCTGGGCAGGATCCGCGCGACCGACCCGAAGAAGTTCGCGCTGTTCACCGGCCGCGACCAGATGCAGGCGCTGACCGGCCTGTTCGCACGCCAGTTCGGCACGCCGAACTACGCGGCCCATGGCGGCTTCTGCTCGGTGAACATGGCCGCCGGCATGATCTACACGATCGGCGGTTCGTTCTGGGAGTTCGGCGGCCCCGACCTGGACCGGGCCAAGCTGTTCGTGATGATCGGCACCGCCGAGGACCATCATTCGAACCCGCTGAAGATGGCGTTGTCGAAGTTCAAGCGCGACGGCGGCAAGTTCATCTCGGTCAATCCGGTGCGCACCGGCTATTCGGCGATCGCCGACGAGTGGATCCCGATCCGGCCAGGCACCGATGGCGCGCTGATGCTCGCGCTCTGCCATGAGCTGATCCGGCTCGGGTTGTACGACCGTGACTTCGTCGCGCGTTATTCCAACGCCGGCCACCTGGTGAACATCGATCCGGCGAGCGACTCGCACGGCATGACGGTGGGCGGCGAGGGCCTGGCCCACATGAACCCGTTCCGCCAGCACAACCAGCTCTGGTGGGACCGTCATACCGGCAAGCCGGTGGTCAACCACACGGGCGACAGCGACCCGCAGCTGTTCGGCAGCTTCCGGCTGCATGACGGCACGCCGGTGAAGCCTGCGTTCCAGCTGCTCGCCGAGCGCCTGGTCGAGAACACGCCGGAATGGGCCGAAGGCATCACCGGCATCCCGGCCGAGACCATCCGCCGGCTGGCGACCGAGCTGGGCGTGATGGCGCGCGACCACAAGATCGAGCTGCCGATCGCCTGGACCGACTCCTGGGGCGTCAAGCATGACCGCGTCACCGGCAACCCGGTGGCCTTCCACGCGATGCGCGGCCTGGCCGCGCACTCGAACGGGTTCCAGACCATCCGTGCGCTGTCGATCCTGATGACGCTGCTCG
This sequence comes from Burkholderiales bacterium, assembly GCA_044340265.1. Lineage (GTDB taxonomy): Bacteria > Pseudomonadota > Gammaproteobacteria > Burkholderiales > CAIKXV01 > CAIKXV01. Next base: position 32,536 of record JBIITW010000019.1, read on the forward strand.
GCACCATCGACCGTCCGGGCGGTTTCCGCCACAAGGCACCGTATCCGCGTGGCACGCCGCCGGTGATCGCACGCGTGCCCAACTCGCCCGACATGGTGAAGCCCGACACGCCGCTGGGCGGTGCACCGCTCGGTTTCCCGGCCGGGCCGGACGACCTGTTCATCGATGCCGACGGCAAGCCGGTGCGCATCGACAAGGCGTTCTCCTGGGAGCATCCGCTGGCGGTGCACGGGATGATGCACAACGTGATCACCAATGCCTGGCGCGGTGACCCGTACCGCATCGACACGCTGCTGATGTTCATGGCCAACATGGCCTGGAACTCGTCGATGAACACTTCCGAAGTGCGGAAGATGCTCAACGACAAGGATGCCGACGGCCAGTACAAGATCCCGTTCATCATCGTCTGCGACGCGTTCCAGTCCGAGATGTGCGCCTATGCCGACCTGGTGCTGCCCGACACCACCTACCTCGAGCGCTACGACGCGATGTCGCTGCTCGACCGGCCGATTTCCGAGTTCGACGGCCCCTGCGACTCGGTGCGCGTGCCGGTGGTGCCGCCGAAGGGCGACTGCAAGCCGTTCCAGGACGTGGTGGTGGAACTTGCCTCGCGCCTGAAGTTCCCCGCGTTCACCGCGGCCGATGGTTCGCGCAAGTTCAAGGACTACAAGGACTTCGTGATCAACTTCCAGACCGCGCCGGATTCCGGCGTCGGCTTCCTCGCCGGCTACCGCGGCGTGAACGGCGACAAGGCCCTGGTCGGCGAGCCGAACCCGGACCAGTGGGAGATGTACGCGAAGAACAACTGCGTGTTCCACTACGCGATGCCGCCGGAACACCAGTACATGCGCAACTGGAACCAGGGCTACAACGACTGGGCGGTGAAGAACAAGCTGCGCATGCATCCCGATCCGGTGGTGATCCAGCTCTACTGCGAGGTGCTGCAGAAGTTCCGGCTCGCCGCGCAGGGCAAGGGCACCAGCACGCGCCGGCCACCCGAATCGCTGCGCCAGCGGGTCGAGACCTACTTCGATCCGCTGCCGTTCTGGTACCCGCCGCTCGAGGCGCAGGCGACCGACCGCGAGCGTTATCCGCTCAACGCCGTCACCCAGCGTCCGATGGCGATGTACCACTCGTGGGATTCGCAGAACGCCTGGCTGCGGCAGATCCATGCGCACAACTACCTGATGGTCAACCCGGTCACCGCGAAGGCGGCGGGCATCGCCGACGACGACTGGATCTGGGTCGAGTCGATGCATGGCCGCGTGCGCTGCCTGTGCCGCTACACCGAGGCGGTCGAGCCCGGTACGGTGTGGACCTGGAACGCGATCGGCAAGTCGAAGGGCGCCTGGAACCTGGGGCCCGAGGCCAACGAGTCGCAGAAAGGCTTCCTGTTGAACCACCTGATCTCGGAAGAACTGCCGGCCGATGCGTCCGGCGCGCGCCTGTCGAACTCCGACCCGATCACCGGGCAGGCCGGCTGGTATGACGTCAGGGTGCGCATCAGCAAGGCGGATCCGGGCGAGGCGAAGGAAAGCTTCCCGCAGTTCGAATCGATGCCGGCGATGCCCGGTACCGCGCCGACCCGCCGCGGATGGCAGGCGTTCTTCGCCGGCAAGGGCCTTGCCACCGAGATGTCCCCGGTGAGCCGTGAACTGAAGAAGGGAGAATCGCGTTGACCCAGCTCGCTTTGGTCATAGACCTGAACGTCTGCGTCGGCTGCCACGCCTGCGTGACCAGCTGCAAGGAATGGAACACCTCGGGCGTCGCCGGCTTCCTCAGCGACGAGAACCCGTACGACAAGGATCCGACCGGCACCTTCTTCAACCGGGTGCAGACCTACGAGGTCGGCGAGTTCCCGTGCACCGAGACGGTCCACTTCCCGAAGTCCTGCCTGCACTGCGAAGACCCGCCCTGCGTGCCGGTCTGCCCGACCGGCGCTTCATACAAGCGCAAGGAAGACGGCATCGTGCTGGTCGACTACGACAAGTGCATCGGCTGCAAGTACTGTGCATGGGCCTGCCCGTACGGTGCGCGCGAGATCGACGAGAAGCAGCAGGTGATGAAGAAGTGCACGCTGTGCGTCGATCGCATCTACGACCAGGCGATCCCCGAGGCGCAGCGCAAGCCCGCCTGCGTGGTGGCCTGCCCGACCAGTGCCCGCCTGTACGGTGACATCCATGACCCGGACTCGGAAGTGTCGGTCGCGATCCGCGAGCGGGGTGGCTATGCCCTGATGCCCGAGTGGGGCACCGAGCCGGCCAACCACTACCTGCCGCGGCGCAAGGGCACGGTGTCGGTCGATGCCGACCAGGTGAACCGGATCGATTCGCCGCTGAACGTCGACGGCCGCATCCC
>JBIITW010000170.1:0-10324 GCA_044340265.1 Burkholderiales bacterium
TGGGCTGCGAAGCGGCAGCAATGGAGAATTCGATGGCCACCCGCTCGGCGTCGGAGAACAGGGGGCTGGTCGGGTATTCCCAGACCTGGTCGAGCTTGTCGGCCGCGATGCCCTGCTGGAGAGACCCACCAGCGTTGTGGGCCATTCAGTAGTGGCAACCGTGGGTCCTGGCGACGACGTAGGCGAGCAGCCGCTTGAAGGCGACGCTGACCTCGCCATCCGGATCGAACATCGCCTTCTGCAGCGCCCGCCAGGCGAGGACCAGCTTGGGGCGCCGCTGCATGATCAGCTGGCTGTTGGCGACGTAGGTGCCGGATGCGAGCTGCTGTTCGAAGATTTCCTTCAGTTCAGGGGCTGCGCCGATGGGCAGCGGTTCGAGACGTGGCATCTGCACTCCTCTGCATCAGTTGCGGGTAAACACCGGCGCCGGCAGGCGCTCGATCATCACGTTCACACAGGCCGGGCGCCCCGATGTAACCGCCCGCTCGAGGGCGCCCGGAAGGTCCGCGCCCGAGGTGACGCATTCGCCATGGCCGCCGAACGCGGCTGCGACCTGGTCGTAGCGCGTGGGCAGCAGTTCGCAGCCGACCGCACGCTCGCGCCCGTACTCGCGCAGCTGGATCTGGTGCTCGGCATTCCAGCACTGGTCGTTGCCGACCACCGAGACGAACGGGGCCTGCTCGCGCACGGCGGTGTCGAACTCCGCCGGATGGAAGCCGAAGGTGCCATCGCCGAGCACCGCAACCACCGGCGCTCCGGGCAATGCCAGCCGGGCCGCCAGCGCGAACGGCAACGATGAGCCGATCGAACCGGCGACGCCGTTGATCACCCGGTTGGGCGCCTTCAGGCAGGCCTGCGCCCACTGGCCGATCTCGCCGCCGTCGGCGACCAGCACCGCGTCGGGATGGCTGTCGAGCAACGGCTGGATCGAGCGGCACATCTCGACCGGGTGCAGCATGCCCGGTGCACCGGCGACGATCGTCGGCCATGAAGCCGGTCGGTACTCGATGGCGGCACGCACGTCCGCGCGCCAGCCGCCTTCGACGGCACCGGCGGCGCCTGCCGCATGTGCCAGCGCGGCGAGCGCCGATGCCGCGTCGGCCACCGCCGACATCACCACGCGCGGGGCGCCCAGTGCACGCTGCGCGCGTTCGATCATCACCGGCTCTGGGTCGATCACGATCACCTGCGCGCCCTTCGGGATCGCGGCACCGAGCTTGAGCGTGAAATCGACCGGCTTGCCGACCAGCACGACGAGATCGGCGGCAGCCAGCATCTCGGAGAAGGCACCCAGGCAGGGATCGTTGATGCCGCGCGGGCTTTCCATGCCGACCACCGGTACGCCGCTGGCCTGTTCGAGTGCAGCCGCGCGCACGCGGCCGGGCCGAGTCATCGACGACGGGCCGGTGATCACCAGCGGGCGCAGCGCAGCACGCATCTCGGCGACCACCTGGCCGGCAGCGAGCGCGGACAGCGGCAGGCTGGAAGCAGCGAAGGCGGCCGCATCGGGCAACGCCGATGCCGGATCCGCGCAGTCGTTCTCGAGCACGTCGGAAGGCAGGGACAGGTACACCGGCCCGGGACGCCCGCTGCGCGCGATGGCCACGGCCTGCGCGAACTCGCGTGCCACTGCCTGCGGCGAACTGGCGCAGGTCGAGCGCTTCACCAGCGGCGCGGCGATCGCGACCTGGTCCATTTCCTGGAACGCGCCACGCCCGACCTGGCCCAGCGGGGCCTGGCCGGACAGCAGCACCACCGGCGACTCGGACGCCCCGGCGGTGTACAGCGCCGACACGCCGTTGGCATGTCCCGGGCCGCCGGTCAGCAGGGCCACGCCGACTTCGCCGGTGAGCCGGGCCCACGCATCGGCCATGTGCACCGCGGCGCCTTCATGGCGCACGTGCACGATCGGGATGCGCACGTCGAGCAGCGCATCGTAGAGCGGCATGATGTGGTTGCCGGACAGCGAAAACACGCGGCGCACCCCGGCGCGCGCGAGGCTGGCTGCGAGCATGTCTGCGCCCCGGGAACCCCTGGCCTGTGCCATCGATCTGCTCCTTTTCGGTTGCCTGCATCCTAGTCGCGCAGGCTTGTGCGGGTCAACTATATGAGTTAGATGAATGGGCCTGCGAAGGTCAGGGCCGCCTTGCCGGCACCGGGCCGGCAGCCTCGCGGATGCGGGCGGCTGTGGCATCGTCGCCCGCATCCGCGAGCAGCTCGGCCAGCGCATGGGCGCGCGGCGACAGGTCGGCCCGCTTCAACGCGGCCCAGGGCAGGCCATCCGGCACCGCTTCGAGCCGGCCAGCCCTCGCCTGCAGTTCCGCACCCGACATCCGCCACGCATCCACATCCTCGCCCGGGCGGGGATCCAGGCCGCGCCACAGTTCGGCCGCCGGCAGCCACATCCGGCGCGCGACAGCCGTGTCGCCGAGCAGGCGCCGCAGATCGGCGGTGTGCGGCGAAGACCCGACCGCATCCCGGTCCATGAACAGGCGCACCGCCGCGCGGCCGAGTCCCTCCTCGCGCAGCAGGCTGGCGAACTGCAGCCGCGCGGTGGCACGCACGGCCGGATCCGGCGCCTTGACGGACAGGAACGCGAACAGCGTGCGGGCGGCGGCCGGATCGCGGGCAGCCAGGCGGGCTGCGGCGTCCGACCACCCGAAGACATCGCCGTCGAGCAACTGTTCGCGATTGGCCAGGGCGGGCGCAGCGGCCAGGTAGTCACGCCACAATGCACGCGCCCCGGGCACGGCAGCATCGGCCGAAGGATCGGCATCGAGCAGGCGTTCCGATGCCTGCACCACGAGCAGGGTGTCGCCGATCGCACGCGCAGCGGTGCGCAGCGCCTGCCAGTCGCGCAGGGTGTCGATGGCCACGGCAGCCGTGGTGGTGGTGGTAGCCGAGCCAGTCCCGGCGCGTAACGCGGCCCGCGCCTGCGCAGCCGCGGTCGAGGGCGGAACCAGCCCGAGCTGCGCCTGCACCGCGATGCGCACCAGGTGGGTTTCCGGCAGCGAAGGAAGCAGAGGCACGGCATCGGCCAGTACCCCGTTTGCGGCAATCCGCGCAACGAAACGCGCACTGGCAGCGACCCCGGGCGCGGGCGTGTCCTGCCGGAAACGCAGGATCGATCGATGCCCGGCCTCGGCATCACCCCCGGCGAACAGGCTTTCGATCACCACCAGCTGGGCGCGACGCAGTTCATCTACAGCAGGGGAGGGCGACCAGATCACGCGGGCAGCAAGCGAGCGGGCCAACACCGCGGCCGCCGCCCCTTCGGCTCGGCGGGCGGGCGACGCTTCCTCGACCGTGGGGACGGTCATCCGCAACGCAGCCTCGGCCCCGGACAACCAGACGGCGCGCAGGTAGGGTGCCGGCAGTTGCGAGGAGACCGGCAGCGCATCCGCACGCGCGGCGAGCAGGTGCCACAGGCCGAGTTCGCCAAGCGCAGCCAGGCGCAGCGTTTCCCACTCCGCCCAGCGCGCACCGGGCACCTGCGACCGTTCGATGCGCATCAGGGCGAGTGCCGGCGCCCCTGCTGCCAGCAGGCGCCGCGCCGCGGCCAGTGCCTCGGGCCCGTCACGAAGCGGATCCGCCACGGCCGACCGTGCCTGCAGAGGCACCGCTGCAGGCATGGCCGCCGACCGCGCAGTCCATGGCGTGCCGGCCGTGACTGCCACCAGCAGCACGACCAGCACGGGCAACCCGGAACGGACGAGCGCCGACACGCGATCCAGCCGTGCCGTCACCCGCCCGCGGGGATCAGGCGCTCTCGCCGCCTTCGGCCGGTGCAGCGGGCGCTGCCGGCGGTGCAACGGCAACCTTCGGCACGCGCGCGACCAGCTTCTCGCGGATGCGCGCCGACTTGCCGGAACGATCACGCAGGTAGTAGAGCTTGGCGCGACGCACGTCGCCGCGGCGCTTCACTTCGATGTTGGCGATGATCGGCGAGTAGGTCTGGAAGGTACGCTCGACGCCTTCGCCCGACGACACCTTGCGCACGATGAACGACGAGTTCAGGCCGCGGTTGCGCTTGGCGATCACCACGCCCTCGTACGCCTGCACGCGCTTGCGGTCGCCCTCGACCACGTTCACGCTGACGATCACCGTGTCGCCGGGGGCAAACGACGGGATGTTCTTGCCCAGGCGGGCGATTTCTTCCTGTTCGAGTTGCTGGATCAGATCCATTTTTTTCTCCTGCGGCAGGCAGAGGTTGAGGCATCGGGTGACGCCAACATGCACGGCCGGTTGATGAACTGCCGTCTTGCTACCCCGTGCGTTCGCGCGGGACCTTCACGTCGGCCCCGGCATTCTCGCGACGATACTCGTCGAGCAGCCGGGTCTCGCTTTCGTTGAGGCGGCGCCGCTCGATCAGGTCAGGACGCCGCTGCCAGGTGCGGCCGAGCGACTGCTTCAGGCGCCAGCGCGAGATCGCAGCATGGTCGCCCGACATCAGCACGGCCGGCACGGAAACACCTTCATGCACTTCGGGACGGGTGTAATGGGGGCAGTCGAGCAGCCCGTCGACGAACGATTCCTGGCGCGCCGAATCGGCATCGCCGAGGCTGCCGGGCAATTGCCGGATCACCGCATCCATCAGCATCATGATCGGCAGTTCGCCACCCGAGACGACGAAGTCGCCGATCGATATCTCATCGTCGACCACCCGCTCGATCACCCGCTCGTCGACGCCTTCGTACCGGCCGCCGAACAGCACCAGCCCGGACTCGCCGGACAGTTCCATCACCTTGCGATGGGTGAGCGGTGCGCCCTGGGGAGTGAGGTGGATGATCCGCGAGCGACGCACGCCGGTGCTGCGCTGGCGGTCACGGGCCGCATCCAGCGCGGCCTCGAGGGGCGCGGCCATCATCACCATGCCCGGACCGCCACCATAGGGACGATCATCGATCGTGCGGTAGTTGTCATGGGCGAAGTCACGCGGGTTCCAGCAGATCAGCTGGTACCGGCGTTCCTCGCGCGCGCGCCGGGTGATGCCCGATTCGGTCAGGGCATCGAACATGTCCGGGAACAGCGTGATGGCATCGAGTTGCAGCATCGGACTAAACCGGTTCTTCCCAATCCACGACGACCTGCTTCTTCGCGAGGTCGACTTCACCGACATGCCGTTCGACGAACGGCACCAGGACCTGCAACGGCTTGCCCGCAGGCGTGCGGCCCGGGGTATCGATCACCAGCACATCGTGCGCGCCCGCCTCGAGCAGGCCGCTGATCACGCCGAACTTCCGTCCGGACGGGTCGACCGCATCCAGCCCGATCAGGTCTTCCCAGTAGAACTCATCGTCTTCCGGCGGCGGCAGGTCATCGCGCAGAAGGCCGATCTCGATGCCGTTCGCCTGCGCCGCCTGGTCGCGATCGTCGATCCCGTCCAGCTGCGCGATCAATCCACTGCCATGTCCCTGCGCTTCGATCACCTCGACCTCGCGCCATTCGCTGCCGGCCAGTGCCGGCGACGATGATCGTGCCGTTCCGCCGGCCTTCGCGCCTGGCGTCCTGCGCGCGCCCGGCCGCTGCAGGGTCGCTGCGGCAACCTGCGGTGCGTTGCGGATCCACCAGCGTTCATGGTCCAGCAGCGTGTCGGGATCCGACGAGTAGGTCTGCACCCGCACCCATCCCTGCACGCCGAACGGGGCGCCGATGCGCCCCATCACTACCCAGCGCGCCGCGGCGGCCTCGCCGGCTGGCCGCGCACTCATGTGCGACCCTGCCCGGTCAGTCGACTCAGGCGGCCGGTGCTGCGGCCGGTGCGGCAGCAGCAGCGCTCACGGCCGGCAGTGCACGGAACTTCTTCGTCAGGCGGATCACCGTGTCCGACGGCTGCGCGCCGTTCGACGTCCAGTGCTCGAACCGGTCGAGTGCAACGCGCAGGCCTTCTTCCTTGCCGGAAGCCTTCGGGTTGTAGAACCCGATGCGCTCGATGAACTTGCCATCACGCGGGCGACGCGAATCGGCCACGACGATGTTGTAGAACGGGCGATTCTTGGAACCACCGCGCGAAAGACGAATGACTACCATGGTGACTTGGCCTTCGAAAGTGAAGAATAGGACTTTCAGGGCCGGAACCCTCGTACCGGGATTCCGCTGAAAAGCCGCGCAGAATACCGGATACGCGCCTCGAATGCAAAACGGGCGCTCTGAATCCACCGCAGCCGGTCCTCCGTAACATGAGACATGATGAAACCTGAATACGATCTGTGCGTGATCGGCGGCGGTGCAGCCGGCCTGGTGGTGGCAGCCGGAGGCGCAGGGCTGGGCGCGAAGGTGCTGCTGGTCGAGAAGCACCGGCTGGGTGGAGATTGCCTTTATTACGGATGCGTCCCGAGCAAGACGCTGCTCAAGAGCGCCAGGGTCTTCCACCAGCGGCAGCCGGCGGTGGCTTCACTGCATGGACTGCCGCCCGTCGCAGCGGGCGCAGCGGCCTCGATCCCGGACGTCATGCGCCGGGTGCAGCAGGTGATCACCGGCATCGAACCGCACGACAGCCCCGAGCGGTTCCGGTCTCTGGGTGTCGAGGTGCTGCTCGAGGGCGGCCGGTTCATCGACCCGCGCACCTTCGAAACGGCCGGGCGACGGATCACCGCGCGCAAGTTCGTGCTGGCCACCGGTTCGCGACCGGTGCTGCCGCCGATCCCGGGCCTGGACGGCGTGCCCTGCCTGACCAACGAAACCGTCTTCTCGCTCGATGAAGCCGTACCTTCGCTGCTGGTGATCGGTGCCGGTCCGATCGGCTGCGAACTGGCCCAGGCCTTCGCCCGGCTGGGCACCCGGGTCACCGTGATCGCCCGCGAGCCGCGCGTGCTGATGCGCGAGGACGCCGACGCCGCCGCGGTGGTACAGGCCTCGCTGGCACGCGACGGCATCGTGTTCGAGCTCGGCGCGACACCGACCCAGGTGTCGGGAACGGCCGGGCGCATCGTGACCACCTTCGAACGCGCCGACGGCAGCAGCGGCAGCATCGAGTCGACGCACCTGCTGGTGGCCGCCGGCCGCGCGGTGAATACCGAGGGGCTCGGGCTGGCCGAGGCCGGCGTCGAGGTGGTCTCGGGCCGGATCACCAACGACGACCGGTTGCGCACCACCAATCCGGACATCTTCGTCGCCGGCGATGCCGCGGGACGGCAGCAGTTCACCCATGTCGCCGAGCACCATGCCGGCATCGTGCTGCGCAATGCGCTGTTCCACCTGCCGGCCCGGGTCGAGTCGCGCGTGGTCCCCTGGTGCACGTTCACCGAACCGGAGATCGCGCGCGTCGGCCTGTCCGAGGCCGAAGCGAAGGCCGGGGGGCTGTCGTTCGAGAGTTATCGCTTCGACTTCGCCGAACTCGACCGGGCGCGCGCCGAGGGCGAGACCGAGGGCTTCGCGCGCATCCTCACCGACCATAAGGGACGGCTGCTCGGCGCCACGCTGGTCGGTGCGCATGCCGGCGAGGCGATCGCGGAGTACGCGCTCGCGATGGCGAAGAAGATGAAGGCCTCCGACATCTCCGGCGTGATCCATGTCTACCCGACGTTCGCACAGATCAACCGCCGGGTCGCCGACCAGCGGCTCAAGGCATCGCTGACGCCGACCGCGAAGCGCTGGATACGACGGCTGTTCGGACTGCGGGGCCCGCAATGAAGCGCGGCGACGCCTGGATCAAGCTGATCGTCGTGCTGCTGTTCGCCGGCGGCATCGCCGCCTTCTTCGCGCTGGGCGGGCCGAAGTACCTTTCACTGGACACGATCAAGGACAACCGCGACCAGCTGCTCGCACTGACCGAGCGCCACTACCTCGTGGCCGTCCTGGTCGCATTCACGGTCTATGTCGTGGCCACGGCACTCAGCCTGCCCGGCGCGGTACTGCTGTCGCTGACCGTCGGGCTGCTGTTCGGCCGCTGGGTGGGCGCGGCGATCATCGTCGTCGCGGCCACCGCAGGGGCGACCTGTGCGTTCCTCGCGGCGCGCTACCTGTTCGCCGGGTTCGCCCGGCGCAAGCTCGGCCTGGACGCCCCGACTGCGACACCCGGCCTCGCGGCCCGGATCAACCAGGGCTTCACCGACAACGCCTTCAACTACCTGCTGTTCCTGCGGCTGGTGCCGCTGTTCCCGTTCATGCTGGTCAACCTGGCACCCGCATTCACCAACGTGAGCGTGCGCACCTTCATCATCGCCACCGCGATCGGCATCCTTCCCGGCGTGTTCGTGTTCGCCAACCTCGGCCAGTCGCTCGGGCGCATCGAATCGACGGCGGAGCTGGTCTCGCCGGCGACCCTCGGCGCCTTCGCACTGCTCGGACTGTTCGCGCTGGTGCCGATCCTGATCCGCAAGCTGCGCGGCGGTGCTGCGCGCAGCGCCGGCACCTGATCCTCCCTACTGCAGGACCCTGACGATGCACCCAACCTTGCCGCGCCTTGAACCCGTCGACTTTCCGGCCCTGGCCCGCGGCGTGCCGGACACGCTCCAGGTCAACCTCGGCTACCTGTGCAACCAGCAATGCCTGCACTGCCATGTCGCCGCCAGCCCGAGCCGCACCGAGCTGATGACCCGCGAGACCATCGACCAGGTCCTCGCGTACCTGGACGCGTCGGCGATCTCGACGCTCGACCTGACCGGCGGGGCACCGGAGATGAACCCGCACTTCCGCGAACTGGTGCGCGCCGCGCGCGAGCGCGACGTTCGGGTGATCGACCGCTGCAACCTGACCATCCTGCTCGAGCCGGGATACGAAGACCTCGCGGACTTCCTCGCCACGCAGTCGGTCGAGATCACCGCGTCGCTGCCCTGCTACCTCGAGGACAACGTGGACCAGCAGCGCGGCAAGGGCGTGCATGCGCGCAGCATCGAGGCGCTGCACCGGCTCAATGCACTGGGCTACGGGCGCGAGGGCAGCGGCCGCGTGCTCAACCTGGTCTACAACCCGCTCGGCCCGTCGCTGCCGCCGGCGCAGGGCCCGCTCGAGGCTGCCTACAAGGACGAGCTGGCCACCCGCTACGGCATCGTGTTCAACCGGCTGTATGCACTGGCCAACATGCCGATCCAGCGCTTCGGCAGCACGCTGATCTCGAAGGGCACCTTCGACGGGTACATCGAACTGCTGCGCTCGGCGCACCGGCCCGGGAACCTCGAAGGGGTGATGTGCCGCACGCTGGTCAGCGTCGACTGGCAGGGCTACGTGTACGACTGCGACTTCAACCAGATGCTCGGCCTGGGGTTGCCGCTGCCGGCGACGATCGCGGCCGGCGGGCGCGCGCACCTGTCCGACCTGATCGGGCGTAACCTGGCCGGACTGCCGATCGAGGTGCGCAACCATTGCTATGGCTGCACCGCCGGGCAGGGGTCGAGCTGTGGCGGGTCGCTGGCGCCGTCGGCGTCCGCCCCGGTCGCGACCGGCCTGGCCGCCATATCCGTGGTCGCGCGCTGAACGCGGCAGGCGATGGCTGCACCCGTGCTTTCGATCGTGATGCCGGTGCTCGACGAGGGCGCGCGCATCGCCGGAGCGATCGATGACCTTGCACCCCTGCTCGCACGTGGGGCGGAACTGATCGTGGTCGACGGCGGCAGCACCGACGGCACGCCTGCACGCGCCCGTGCTGCCGGCGCGACGGTGATCGATGCACCGCGCTCGCGGGCTGCGCAGATGAATGCCGGCGCGGCGGCCGCGCGCGGCGAATCGCTGCTGTTCCTGCATGCCGATACCCGGCTGCCGGCCGAGGCCGATCGCCTGATCGCGGATGCACTGCACAGCCGTGCCTGGGGCCGCTTCGACGTGCGGATCGAGGGTCGCCATCCGATGCTGCGCGTGGTCGCGGCGATGATGAACCTGCGCTCGCGCATCACCGGCATCGCCACCGGCGACCAGTCGATGTTCGTCACGCGCCTCGCGTTCGAACAGGCCGGTCGCTTCCCGCAGCAGCCGTTGATGGAAGACATAGAGCTGTCCGTACGCCTGCGCCGCATCGGCAGGCCTGCCTGCCTCGGCGCGACGGTCACCACCTCCGGCCGTCGCTGGGAACGCGACGGCGCCTGGCGCACGATCCTGCTGATGTGGCGGCTGCGTTTCGCCTACTGGCGCGGGGCGGCGCCGGCAGACCTGCACCGGCGCTACTACGGACCGACACGATGACTCGCGTGCTTCAGGTGTTCGCACGCGCGCCGGTACCCGGACAGTCCAAGACCCGGCTGGCGCCGATGCTCGGCGAGGTGGGCGCCTCCGAGCTGCATGCACGGCTGGTGCTGCGGCTGCTCGACCTGGTGACCGAAGCGCTGCCCCGGCTCGGCAACCCGGGCGTCGAACTCTGGTGTGCGCCGGACGCGACACACCCGTTCTTCGA
>JBIITW010000380.1:0-2510 GCA_044340265.1 Burkholderiales bacterium
GCGCGCATCACCCGGTGGATGTCGGTCACCGACGCCTCGGCGAGTGCGAACTCGGGCGCCAGCCGCTCGACTGCGGCAGAGATCTCGTCGAGCAGCGCGCCCTCGTCCACCCGCACGAGCTTCCCGTCACGCATCACCGGGTCGCCATCGACCAGCACCAGGTCCAGGCCGGCGCCCCGCTCTCCATAGACCAGCTGGCGCACCGGGTCGGCGAGCGGCGTGAAGGCGATGGTGTCCAGGCGCCATGCACAGAGGTCGGCGATCGCGCCGACCTCGATCCGCCCCAGCCGATCGCCGAAGCCGAAGGCGCGCGCACCGCCGGCGGTGGCGATCGACAGCGCCTCGCGGGCACTGAGCCAGTCGGCATCATCGCCGCGCAGCTTCGACAAGGCGGCGGCCGAACCGACCGAGGTCAGCATGTTCGCAGTGACCGTGGACGACATGCCGTCGGTACCCATGCCGACATTGACCCCGGCACGCAGCAGCTCACGCACCGGCGCGACCCCGGAGCCGAGCATCAGGTTGCTCCACGGGTTGTGCTGCGCGGTCGCACCGGTGCGCGCAAGCAGTTCGATCTCGCGCGGATTCAGCCAGACGCCATGGATCAGCGTGGTCTTCTCCCTGAGGAAGCCCAGCGCATGCAGGTGCTCGACCATCGTGCGGCCGTAGAAGGCCTGCCCGGTCACCACCTGCATGCGGGTTTCCTGCACATGGGTGATCACCGGCAGGTCGAGGTCGTCGGCAAGCCGGCGCGAGGCACGCAGGAAATCCTCAGTGCAGCGCTGGGGTGCCGAGCAGGAGACCAGCACGCCGACCCGGTTCGACTGCGGATGCCGGGTCCGCGCCAGTTCCCGCACCAGCCCGTGGAACGCCTCCGGCGACGGCCGCGGCAGTGCACGCAGCCGCGCCAGCGTGGCCGCATCGGCGCACGCCTCGACATGCGGGAAGTTGTCGATCACCGCCCGGTCCATCATCGCGAAGCCGACCAGTGCCCGCACGCCGGCATCCTCGTAGGCCTGGAACACGGCATCGAGCAGCGGGCGGTCGATCGCCGCACCGAGCGTGAGGTCGTCGACCACGGTGGTGGCACCGCTGCGCAAGCACTCGATCGCGCCGATCATGGTGCGCAGGTAGGCATCGCGCGGGGTGAGCGGTACCGGGCGCACCGGACGCACGTTGTGCATCCACAGCTCGAGCGGCAGGTTCTCGTGCCGTCCGCGCTGGAAATGCTCGTGCGAATGGAAATGCCCGTTGACCATGCCCGGCGCGAGCAGCCGGCGTTCGAGCAGGATCGTCGACGCCTGAGCCGGCAGGCTGCCTGCCGGGCCGATCGCGGCGATGCGCCCGCCGTCGATCGCGACATCGAGCGGGTCGGACAGGTCGAACGATTCGCCGAGCAGCGCACGCGCGCCGCGCAGCAGGAGCGGCGATCGACTAGCGGACATGGCGGCTGACCCCCACAAAGCGCTCCATCATGATCACCAGTACCGTGGTCACTGCGATCAGCACGCCGGACACGGCTGCGGCCCGCACGTCGAGGTTCGACTCGATGATGTTCCACAGCCGGATCGGCAGCACCTCGCTGCGCGCATCGGACAGGAACAGCGAGATCGCGACATTGTCGAACGACATCATGAACGCGATGAAGGCGCCGGCTGCGATGCCGGGCAGGATCAGCGGCAGGGTCACCGTGCGGAACGCGAACCAGGGTCCGGCGCCGAGGCTCCTGGCACTCTCCAGCAGGACCGGGTCGAGCTGGCTCAGGCTGGCGCAGGTGGTACGCAGGATGTAGGGCGTGGTGATCGCGGTGTGCCCGATGACCAGGGTCACCATCGACACGCCGGTACCGAACACGTTGAACCAGACCAGCAGCCCGAGGCCCAGCGCGAGCGTGGGCAGCATCAGCGGCGACATGAACACCGAGTCGAGGAACCGCGCCCACAGCCGGGGTTCACGTGCGATCGCCAGCGCGGCGGTCACCGCCAGCACGGTGGAGATCGCGGTCGCGATGCCGGCCACCTGCAGCGACAGCGTCGCCGCCCGCCACAGGTCCGGCGAGTCGTTGAACAGCGCCTCGTACCAGCGCAGCGACCAGCCCGGCGGCGGGAAGCGCAGCGACTGCCCGCTGGTGAACGACACGATGAGCACGATCAGCGTCGGCGCGATCAGCAGCAGGATCGCGATCGCCGACAGCATGCCGATCACCGCGTTGAACGAACCGCGCTCGGCGCGCGAACCGATCGACTCGCCGCGCATCGGCGGCGCCGTCTTCAGCGACTCGTAGGCGCCTTCAGCCATGGGCCACCCCGCGCATCCGGCGCGCCAGCAGGTTGACCATCACCACGATCGCCAGCACGCTGGCGAGCAGGATCATCGCGATCGCCGCCGCGAACGGATAGTTGTTGGCCTGGATCGCCTGCTGGTAGATGTAGAACGGCATGAACATCTGCTGCCCGCCACCGACCAGCGTCTGGGTGACGAAGGCGCTGACCGACGAGGCATACACCAGC
>JBIITW010000020.1:0-34200 GCA_044340265.1 Burkholderiales bacterium
GCCGCCGGAATGCGGCCGGCCATGGGTCGCGAACACGGTTCCCGCCGCATCATGAACGATGGCGCCGAGCACGTTGGGTTGGGTGCGCAGGCCCTCGAGCGTGGCTTCGGCCGCGCGGCGGTCACCGAACACCAGCGCGGCAGCCGTGTTCGCCCCGATGATCTCGGCATGGCTGGCGAGCGTGGCGGTCGCCTCGGCACGATAGCGCAACACATCGGAGAGCAGCACCAGCGCAAAGGTGAACAGCAGTGCAGCCGCGGTTGCGCTGACCACGATCACCATCAGCTTGCGCCGGATCGGAAGGTTGCGCAGCAGCTTCATGGCGCGCGTCCCCGCGGACCGGTCGTGCTGCGGGCGAGCTTGAGCAGCTGCGAACTCAGGCGAACGCTGCTGCGGTTGACCGCCGCGACGTTGACGTCGAACTGCATGCGGCTGTCGAGCAGCAGCAGGTTCACCATGCCGCCCGCTTCGGCGAACGCGTCGCTGTCACCGATGGTCAGCACGGTACTGCCAGCGGCGCGCACGGCCATCGCGACCCGGCGCTCGTCGGCCTCCGCAACATACAGCAGCTGGCATCCCTTGAGGTCGTCGACGCGCACGTTGCGCCTCACCTGGAACTCGCGCCCGCCCACCATTCGCCCTTCGAGCGCATCGAATGCGGGGCCGAAGGGATCGCGCCCGGACAGGCACAGGCGAAGCGGCGCATCCTTCGAGGCGAACGCCTCAGCCGGCCATTCAGCGAAGCGGGCGATGTTGAACACGAAGGCGGCCTTGATCTGGTGCTCCGCGACCGGCTGCGCCGCGTTGGCGCCGGTGAAGGCGGCACCCACCACGAACAATCGCACAAGGAAGAAGCAGAGCCGCAAGATCCGTCCGATTCGCTCAGAACTGCATGTTCAGGCGGACGTAACCGCCGCGTGGAATCTGTGCCACTGGCGAATCCACGAAGTCGCTGAGGAACTCCGGCCGGCGACGATCGAACAGGTTCTGCCCGACCACCGAGACCTCCACCTTGCGCGTGAGCCGGACGGCATAGCGCGCGTCGAGCGACCAGTAGGCCGGGATGTTGCCCAGGCCGACACGATCGACATAGCGCAGCCACAGATCGAACTGCCGTCCTGCGGAAAGGTCCATCGATGAACGCAGCGAGAACTGCTGTTCAGGCGACGTGTCGCGGGTGACCGCGACGACCAGCGCGCCGACCGGATCGGTCGCCACCGGCAACGACATGGTCATCCAGGTATACGTCGGCTGCAGGCGCCACCACGGCAGCGGACGCCAGTCGACGGAAAGCTCGATGCCGCGCGTATACGCATCCAGCCGGTTGTCGATCTGCACCTGCTGCAGAAGATAGGGAAAGACCAGCGAGATCTCGCCCGGCGCAGCCCCGCGCAGGCTGCGGTAGCGGTTGGCAAAGGCCGCGACATCGACGGAGGCCTGCGGCAGCACCTGTGCGCGGTAGCCGACCTCCAGCGCATCGACCACCTCCGAGCGAAGCCGGGAACCGGCACGCAGCTGGGTGAGCACCGGCAGCGGCGCAGGGTTGGCGGCGGTGAGCGGCGGCTCGGTCGGACGGGCCACCATGAAATCGCGCTCGATGCGGGACGGCGTGCGCGTCGCGCGCGAAGCACTGCTCCAGAGCGTCTGCCCCGGCGCGGGCGTCCAGGCCACCCGCGCCGTCGGCTGCAGTTCGACCCCGGTGTAGG
This sequence comes from Burkholderiales bacterium, assembly GCA_044340265.1. GTDB lineage: Bacteria > Pseudomonadota > Gammaproteobacteria > Burkholderiales > CAIKXV01 > CAIKXV01. Next base: position 1,707 of record JBIITW010000020.1, read on the forward strand.
TGTTGTATTCGAGCCGTCCGCCCAGGGTCAGCCGTATGCGCTCCTCCATCAGGGCGGTTTCATTCTGCAGGAACAGGCTCGCCAGCGAGAAATGACTCGCCGTCAGCGTCGTGTTCAGGACCGCGTTGGGGCGGATATCGTCATGCGACGTGCGATAGTTTCCACCCCACACGGTGTGTCATTGGCGCCACCCCACCGGAAGCGGTGCTGGAACTCGATGTCGGCGGTGTGTCGCCGCTCGCCAAGGTAGCCCTGCAGGCTGGTCGCATCGACATAGGCCTGCACCATCCAGGACGATCCGTCCTCCTTCACGCGGTCGAAGCGTCCGGTGAGGTTCATCCCTTCATTGATCTGCCTGAACGTCAGCGGCTGGTTGTAGGGGGGCAGGAATCCGGGCACGTTCCACACGTCGTCGTTGCGCGCGCGCTGCATGTTTCCGATCAGCGTGATCCGGTCCAGAGCGTTCGGGCGCGAATCGACGCGGAAGCCGACATGGCCACTGGTGGATGTGTCCGGCAACGCATTGCCGGACAGGTCGACGGTCGCCGCCCGGTCGAGCCCGTTCGCGAACAACCGGTAGTGGGTCTGCTCCGACAGGCTGCCCCCGTGGCGCAGCGACAGTCCGCCACGGACCGTGGACCCGAGGGTCACCGAGGCCTGCGTGCCTCGGGTGTCGCGCGCGTCACGGGTGATGATGTTGATCACCCCGTTCACCGCGTTCGCTCCCCACAGCGCCGCCTGCGGCCCACGGATGACCTCGATGCGATCGATGTCCTGGATGGCCGCGCCCTGCGCTTCCCACCACACCCCGGAAAACAGCGGTGAATAGATCACCCGGCCGTCCATCAGCACCAGCAGCTTGTTGGCATATCGTCCGTTGGATCCACGCGCCGTCACCGCCCAGCCTCCGCTGCGGCTTTGTGCAACCTGCACGCCCGGCGCCAGCCTGAGCGCCTCTGGAATGCTGGTCGCACCCGAGCGGCGAATGTCGTCGGCATTGACCACGAACACCGCCGCGGGTGCGTCGCTGAGCGCCTGCTCGCGCCTCGAGACCGAGGTCACCGGCAGCTTGAGCAGGTCTTCGATGCTCAGGTCGGCGATACCTGCAACGGGTTGGGCCGCCACGGGCGATCCCGTGGCCAGCATCTGGACAAGTGCGATTCCTGCCAGGAACCGACTGGCCGAACTGTCGAATGTGCGCGTCATGGCTGCTGTTCGGCCGCTCGGCCGTCTCGTGGTGGTGCCCGTGGGCTCTGGACGCGACCCTGCGGTCCCGCCCTGCTTCGGAATGGAATGGCCTGCCGTCGACGGCCACCCTCCCTCGCGATCCCTATCGACCAGCACGGCGAATTACTTGTGCCGAAACCTCATTCAGGACGTTCTATCACCGGCTGGAACCTGCGCGGCCGGTAGTCTAGGTCGCGTGCAGCAGAGTCGTGAGGGAACACCATGTCCTCGGCCATCCTGCGCGCCATCTCGATGTTGAAGTCGCGGTATCGGGGCAGTCGCGACAGGCACCACAGGGCCAAACCGACCACGTGAACCGGCACCGGCAACAGCCGGGGCCTGCGACCCGATGCATCGGAAATGCGCATGACCATGTCCCGGTAGGCCAGCACTTCGCCCCCCGACAGATCGTAGGCCCGGTCGACGCTGGCCGGGCTGCCCAGCGCCGACACGCAGGCGGCCGCGAGGTCGTCCGCATGCACCGGCTGGCGCAGTCCAAGGCCGCTTCCGACCAGGGGAAAGAAGCCGAATCGTCGGATCGCGCCGGCAATCACCATGACATTGCGGTCAAGGCCAGCGCCATAAATCAGCGTCGGCCGGAACAGCGTCCAGCCGATGTCGCGCAGGGCACAGCTGCTCGCCATCGCGGCTTCCCCGGCAGCCAGGTCGGCGACGATGCGCTGCTCGCGCGGATGTGTCGAACGCGCCTTGGTGAACCGGCTGGTGGAACCGAACGCGACCATCCGCCGCACTGAAGGTGCGGCAGCCCGGTCGAGCACAGCCGGGACCAGCGACAGCGGTCCGAGATGGATCCAGGCCGCACATCCCTCTGCCCAGCCGTCGTCCGTCGTGCGCTCAAGATCGGCACGGACCCAGCGAACGGCGTCCTGTCGCGGCCATGCACGTCCGAAGTCGGCGGCGGCTTCGGCCTGGGGCCGACGCGAGACCGCAACAACCTGCATGCCGGCGGCCACCAGCCGTGGCAACAGGAAGAACCCGACCTGGCTGGCGGCGCCGGTGACCGCCACCGTCGCTGGCGCATCGGCGCGGATACCCGCGCTCATGCGAGGCCGACCGCCAACATGCGCAGCGTGTCCGGACGCTCGAAGCGCCAGTCGCCGACGATGCGGCGCGCAATCCAATCCATCGCTGCAGGACCTTCCTTTTCTGTTCGCCAGGCGGTGCAAGCACCGCGACCGGAATATACCGGCTCCACTGCACTGGCGATGGAACGATCGGAAACGCGTCGGGGCAGGACACCCCGTGTATAAGTATTAATACTTATACACGCTAAGCAAGACACCGACTGCGCACCGCCCTCGCGACGGCCGTTACGTTGTCCAGGCGGGCCGGAACATCCCGGCCTGCCGATCAGCGAGGCACACCGTGTCACTGCCTCAGACACAGGCGTCCCCCACCCTCGGACCCTGCATGCAACGGCTTGCGCCCGGACCTTCAACCGTCCGTGCCTGACTCGAAGACTTCGCGCTCCACTGAAGGAATCCAAATGCCCATCCTGAAAAACCATGGCGATCGCCTGCATGCCGCGATCGCGTTCACGCTGATTCCAGTCTCCATCGGCGCTGCCCTGTGCGCCGCGGGCGCAGCGAGCGCGCCGTTCGTGGCGCTGCTGTTCGCGGCCAGCCTCGGCTCTGCCGCCTGGGGCGCGACGCTCGTCGCGGCGCTGCGACGCGAGCTGGCAGACACTGCGAGCGGCATGCAGGCGATCAATGCCGGCGCTGCGCCGGCCCATGGACCGCTGACCGGAGAACTGACACCGATCGCCGAGGCGATGACCAGCCTGGTCGCGGGGCGCGCGGCGGCAACCGTGGAAGCGGGGCAGACCACCCGGATCAAGGGGGCGCTGGAAGCCGTGACCAACAGCGTGATGATCGCGGATGCGGACAACCAGATCGTGTTCATGAACAAATCCGTGGAGGACATGCTGCTCGCGGCCGAGGCCGACCTGCGCAAGGCGCTACCCGGCTTCGAGACGCGCAAGGTACTCGGCTCGAACATGGACATCTTCCACCGCAATCCGGCCCACCAGAAGGGCATGCTCGCCGCAATGCGCACGACACACCGCACGCAGATCAGCGTCGGCGGACGCATCTTCGCGCTGATCGCCACACCGATCTTCGACGGCACAGGCAAGCGGGCCGGCACCGTGGTGGAATGGGGCGACCGCACGGCGGAGGTCGCCACCGAACAGGAGATCGACCGCGTGGTGCAGGCGGCCAGCGCCGGGGACTTCAGCAGTCGCCTCGCGCTCGATGGCAAGGACGGCTTCTTCAAGTCGCTCGCCGTCGGCGTCAACCAGTTGCTCGGCACTAGTGAACAAGGCCTCAACGAGGTCGCAGCACTGCTCGAGGGCTTCTCCGAGGGCAACCTTTCGTATCGCATCGAGCGCGACTATCAGGGCCTGTTCGCCAAGGTCAAGGACTGCGGCAATCGCACCGCGGAGCAGCTGACGCGGGTGCTGGGCGAGGTGACGGCCGCGGCTGATGCCTTGACCGGAGCCGCGAACCAGGTCAGCGCGACCGCGCAATCGCTGGCGCAGTCGGCGAGCGAACAGGCCTCGTCGGTCGAGCAGACCACGGAATCGGTCGACGCGATGTCGGCGTCGATCAACCAGAACACCGACAATGCAAAGGTCACCGATGGCATGGCGACCCAGGCAAGCAAGGAAGCCGGCGAAGGCGGTGCCGCGGTCACCCAGACGGTGGCTGCGATGAAGCAGATCGCCGCCAAGATCGGCATCATCGACGACATCGCCTACCAGACGAACCTGCTTGCGCTGAACGCGGCGATCGAGGCGGCCCGCGCGGGCGGCCATGGCAAGGGCTTCGCAGTGGTGGCCGCCGAGGTGCGCAAGCTCGCCGAGCGCAGCCAGGAGGCGGCGAAGGAGATCGGCGACCTCGCCAGCCACAGCGTGTCGACCGCCGAGCGTGCAGGCAAGCTGCTCGACGAGATCGTTCCCTCGATCCAGAAGACCTCGGAGCTGGTCCAGGAAATCACGGCCGCCTCGTCCGAGCAGAGCCATTCCGTGACGCTGATCAGCGGTGCCATGTCGCAGTTGAGCAAGGCGACCCAGCAGAATGCCTCGGCGTCGGAAGAACTGGCTGCCACCTCGGAGGAGCTGTCGGGACAGGCCTCGCAGTTGCAGGAGTCGGTCTCCTTCTTCGTCATCGACGGCAGGGCTGGCCGGGCGACCCGTCCCACGGCACCGGCGCGCGAGGACGGGCGCCGCCGCCCGGAGGCCGCGTCCGCCGGGCGAGCTGCTGCCGGCGGCGGGGGCAACGCCAACTTCCGGCCCTATTGATCCGACCTGTCAGCCGGCACCCGTCGCCCTCGGTTCCACCGCACTTCCAGAGCGCACATGCAAGCACTGAGTGACGACACCTTCCGCCGCATCACTGAGCTGATGCACGCCGCAATCGGCCTGTCGTTCAACGAATCGAAGAAGCCGCTGGTGTCATCGCGGCTCGGACCACGCATCCAGCGGCTCGGCCTGCCCGACTACGACACCTACGTGGATCTGATCTCCCGCCCGGGTGACGGCGGCGAGTTCCAGATGGCGGTCGACCTGCTCACCACCAACGAGACCTACTTCTTTCGTGAGCCGGCGCACTTCGACCTGCTGGAACGCGAGCTGGCAGCGGCCCGGCCTTCATCGGTCTCGATCTGGAGCGCCGCATCTTCGTTCGGCGACGAGGCCTACAGCACGGCTATGCTGCTCGCCGACATGCAGGCCCAGGGCCGCATCGGGGCCGAGTGGTCGATACTCGGCACGGATATCAGCGACCGCGTGCTGCGCAGTGCGATCGAAGGGATCTACCCTGAGGATCGGCTGCGCAACGTCGCGCCGCAACGGATGCGTCGGCATTGCCTTCGCGGCGAGGGTGCCTCCGAGGGAATGGTCCAGGTCTCGGCCGAGCTGCGCGGGCATGTGAGCTTCGGACGGCTGAACCTGTGCCGCCCGATCGAGAAGCTGGGCCCGTTCGACGTGGTGTTCCTGCGCAACGTGCTGATCTACTTCGATGCGCAGACCAAGGTCGAGGTGGTCGACCGCGTGCTGGACGAATTGCGCCCGGGGGGCCTGTTCTTCATCGGGACGGCCGAAGGACGCGTACCCTGCCGCACGCCACTGCAGACCCTGGCGCCCGGCGCCTTCCGGAAGACGGCATGAACGGCCATGCGGCCACCACCACCGTGGCGCCCTGCCCGAGCGCGAGCGCAGGCACGATCCAGATCCTGAACCCGGGCGATGTCGCCGTCGGCCAGCGCGGCGACCGCCTGGAAACGCTGCTCGGCTCCTGCGTGGCGATCGTGCTGACCGACCCGCGGCGCACCATCGGCGCCATGTGCCACATCGTGCACGGACGGCCGGCGCCGGCCGGCGAGCGCCAGAACAGCGCCTTCGCCGATGTCGCCCTCGGCCGCATGTACACCCTGCTGCGCGGTTACGGGATCACGCCCGGCCTGTGCGAAGCCTTCGTCTTCGGCGGCGGCAACATGTTTCCGCAGGTGTTCAGGCACACGCATGTGGGTGACGACAACGCCGCCTGGGCACTGCAGGCACTGCATGCCGACGGCATCCGCGTGATCGTGCGCGATACGGGCGGCGATGTGTATCGGCGCATTGCCTGGACGGTCGGTCCGGCGATGCCCGACGCCCGCTCGGTCGCGGTCTGACGCGGGAAGGCCGGGCGGACGCTTTACAAGCCTTCCCGTTCGGGTGCAGCATCGATGCGTGAAGGTGCGCTACTCCAGCCGATGATGGACTCCGTGATCCTGCTCGACGAGCATGCCCTGTCGCGCGCAGGCCTGCGCGCGCTGCTCGAGCACGAGCTGGGCTTCCGGGTGGTGGCCGACGGCGCGCGGCTGGACGAGACGGCAGCCAGGGCCGCCTCGGTGGTGATCGTCGGCAGCAACGATGCGGGCGCCGCGCTTGGAACGATCCGCCTGCTTGCTGCTGCCGCGCGCCCCCCGGCATGCATCCGCCTCGACACCGCAGCGACCGCGGACTCGATCAAGGCAGCATTCGATGCCGGCGCGCTCGGCTATCTGCTGCGTTCCGACGGCACTCCGGCCCTGGACAGCGCGGTGCGCGCGGGGGCTGCCGGCCAGCGCTACCTGAGTCCGGGGGCATCCTCGGCGCTGGTAGACCACCTTCAGCACCGGGACCCTTCCCTGCCACACCATGCACTGACCCGCCGCCAGCTCGAAGTCCTGCGCCTGGTCGCCCAGGGCCGAAGCACGAAGACCATCGCGCGCGACCTGGGCCTGAGCACGAAGACCGTCGACGCCCATCGCTACCAGATCGGAAAACGCCTGCAGGTGCACGACGTGGCCGGGCTGGTGCGCTACGCGATCAGGCATGCCCTGGTGGGCAACGAGACCTGAGCCCGTCGCCACCCGGCATCACCCGGCATCAACCCTTCGCGAACACGAACATCCCGTTCTTCACGTCCACCTTCACCGTGTCCTTCGGGCCGAACCGGCCTTCGAGCAGTTCGCGCGCAAGCCTGTTCTCGATCTCTCCCTGGATCGCGCGCTTCAACGGCCGCGCACCGAACACCGGATCGAAGCCCGCCTTGGCAACCTCGCTGATGGCCGCCTCGCTCACCTCGAGCACCATCTCCATGGCCGCCAGCCGCTGCTCCAGCAGCTTCAGCTGGATGCGCGCGATGTTGGCGATGTTCGCCTCGTCGAGCGCATGGAAGACCACGATCTCGTCGATGCGGTTGACGAACTCCGGCCGGAAATGCGTCTTCACCTCGGCCATCACCGCCACCTTGACCACGCCGTAGTCGCTGCCCGACATCTGCTGGATCATCTGCGACCCGAGGTTGGAGGTCATCACGATCACCGTGTTCTTGAAGTCGACCGTGCGCCCCTGGCCGTCGGTCATGCGTCCGTCGTCGAGCACCTGCAGCAGCACGTTGAACACGTCCGGATGCGCCTTCTCGACCTCGTCGAGCAGGATCACGCTGTACGGCTTGCGCCGCACCGCCTCGGTGAGATGGCCCCCTTCCTCATAGCCGACATAGCCGGGGGGCGCGCCGATCAGGCGCGACACCGAATGCTTTTCCATGAACTCCGACATGTCGATCCGGATCAGGTGATCCTCGGAGTCGAACAGGAACTCGGCGAGCGCCTTGCACAGCTCGGTCTTGCCCACCCCCGTCGGGCCAAGGAACAGGAACGACCCATAGGGCCGCTTCGGGTCTGCCAGTCCTGAGCGGGAGCGGCGGATCGCATCGGAGACCAGCCGCACCGCCTCGTCCTGCCCGACCACCCGGCGGTGCAGCGCGCCCTCCATCTGCAGCAGCTTCTCGCGCTCGCCCTGCATCATCTTCGACACCGGGATCCCGGTGGCCCGGGACACGACCTCGGCGATCTCCTCGGCGCCGACCTGGGTGCGCAGCAGGCGCGGCTTGCCGACGCGATGCACTTCGCCCTCGACCGCTGCCTTGAGCTGTGCCTCGAGCGCCGGCAGCTTGCCGTACTGGATCTCCGCCACCTTGTCGAACTTGCCCTGCCGCTGCAGGTCGTTCAGCTCGGCACGCAGGCGATCGATCTCTTCCTTCACGTGCTGCGAGCCCTGTACCTGCGCCTTCTCGGCCTTCCACACCTCGTCGAGGTCGGCATACTCGCGGTCCAGGCGCGCGATCTCGTCCTCGATCAGGCCGAAGCGCTTCTGCGACGCTTCGTCCTTCTCCTTGCGCACCGCCTCGCGCTCGATCTTGAGCTGGATCAGCCGACGATCGAGGCGGTCCATGGATTCAGGCTTGGAGTCGATCTCCATCTTGATGCGTGCCGCCGCCTCGTCGATCAGGTCGATCGCCTTGTCCGGCAGGAATCGATCGGTGATGTATCGGTGGGACAGTTCGGCCGCGGCGACGATCGCCGGGTCGGTGATGTCCACGCCGTGGTGGATCTCGTACTTCTCCTGCAGGCCGCGCAGGATCGCGATCGTCGACTCCACGCTCGGTTCGTCCACCAGCACCTTCTGGAAGCGACGCTCCAGTGCTGCGTCCTTCTCGACATACTTGCGGTACTCGTCGAGGGTCGTCGCACCGATGCAATGCAGTTCGCCGCGGGCCAGCGCCGGCTTGAGCATGTTGCCCGCGTCGATCGCACCTTCGGCCTTGCCCGCGCCGACCATCGTGTGCAGTTCGTCGATGAAGACGATGGTCCGCCCCTCGTCCTGGGCGATCTCCTTGAGCACCGTCTTCAGCCGCTCCTCGAACTCCCCGCGGTACTTGGCGCCGGCCAGCAGCGAAGCCATGTCGAGTGACAGCACCCGCTTGTTGCGCAGCGAATCGGGCACCTCGCCATTGACGATGCGCTGCGCGAGACCCTCGACGATCGCGGTCTTGCCGACGCCGGGCTCGCCGATCAGCACCGGGTTGTTCTTGGTGCGCCGCTGCAGCACCTGGATCGCGCGCCGGATCTCGTCGTCGCGTCCGATCACCGGGTCGAGCTTGCCGGCACGGGCACGGTCCGTCAGGTCGACGGTGTATTTCTTCAACGCCTCGCGGCTCCCCTCTGCCTCCGGCGATGACACGCCCTCGCCGCCACGCACCTGGCTGATCGCCTGTTCGAGCTGGCCGCGCACCACCCCGTACTGCTTGAGCAGGCGCCCGGTCTCGCCCTTTTCGCCGGTCGCCGCGAGCAGGAACAGTTCCGAGGCGATGAACTGGTCGCCACGCTTCTGCGCTTCGCGCTCGGTCAGGTTGAGCAGGGCCGACAGGTCGCGACCCACCTGGACCTCGCCCCCGTGCCCCTCGACCTTCGGCAAGCGGGCGATGGCGATACGCAGCGCCTCCTTCAGGCCCGAGACGTTGGCGCCAGCCTTGCCGAGCAAGGCAGCGGTGCCACCGTCCTGCTGGTCGAGCAGGGCCAGCAGCAGGTGCTGGGATTCGATGAACTGCCCGTCTGCGCCGACCGCGAGGCTCTGCGCATCCGAGAACGCTTCCTGGAAGCGGGTGGTGAATTTGTCGAAACGCATGGCGATCTGCTCCTCCGTGTTGCGTACAGGGACAAGAATGGGGCTTCAGGCGCCGCTTTCAAGGTGGTCCTGCTTCACGAACGCGTGGCGACCGTCTGTTATCCTGCGTGCATGGTGAATGATCCTCAACAGCCGACTCCGGACGAGGCACCGCCGCCGAGGCGAGCGGGCCCGCTGGCCGTCGCCCGCGCGGTGTTCGGCAGCTTCCTGGGCATCCGCAAGGCACGCGACCTCGACACCGATGCCAGTTCCATCACGCCGGTACAGGTGATCATCGGTGGCCTGATCGGTGCGGCGATCCTCGTCGCCTCGCTGATCGGCCTGGTCATGCTCGTCACCCGCGCCTGAGCGCGCACGAAGCGGGCCTGCGCCGCAGCGCGAGGCGCAAGACGTCAGGCGTCAGGCGCGCAGCACTGCCCGCACGCCAGTACCGGGCTGCGGATACGGATAGAGCATGTTGAGGGCGATGCTGCGGTTTGCATCCTGCACGATGCGCACATGCTCGCGCCGCAGTTCACGCGCATGGCGCACGCCGCAGGAGTGGGCGATCATGTCGATCTCCTTCGCCATGTTCTGCGCATAGTGCGCGACACGAAGGTGTTTCTCCTCGACGACCAGCCCCCGCTGCAGCCTGCGATTGTGGGTCGTCACGCCGGTCGGGCACGTGTTGGTATGGCAGCGCAAGGCCTGGATGCAGCCCAGCGCCAGCATGAAGCCGCGCGCAGTGTTGACGAAGTCGGCGCCGGCGCACAGCGCCCACGCCGCCTTGGCCGAAGTCACCAGCTTGCCGGAGGCGACCACTCGCACCCGGTCGCGCAGCCCGGCTTCGATCAGGGCGTCGACCACGCGCGGCAACGCCTCGGTGATCGGCAGCGCCATGTGATCCGCCAGCACCTGCGGCGCAGCGCCACTGCCACCCTCGCCGCCGTCGATCACCAGGAAGTCCGGAGCCGAGTCGAGTCCACGGCGCAGCACGGCCTCGCACAGCTCGTTGATGAAGGCCCAGCCTCCGACCGCCGTCTTCACACCGCAGGGTCGGCCGGTGAGTTCACGGATCATCATCACCTGGTCGAGCAGCTGATCGATGTCGGCGATGTCGAGATGACGGTTCGGGCTGATCGAATCTTCATGAGCCGGGATGCCGCGGATGCGCGCGATCTCCTCGGTCACCTTCATTGCCGGCAGTACGCCGCCCTTGCCCGGCTTGGCGCCCTGCGAAAGCTTGATCTCGAATGCACCGACCGTGTGCCCCAGTTCGCGCAGCCGATCGCGGTCGAGGCCACCATCCATCCGGCGCACGCCGTACTTGGCGGTGCCGATCTGCATGATGATGTCGCAGCCCCCCTCGAGGTGGTACGGCGACAGCCCCCCCTCCCCGGTGTCCATCCAGCATCCGGCGTCCTTGGCGCCGCGCGACAGTGCGCGCACGGCCGGCGCGGAAATGGCGCCGAAGCTCATCCCGCTGACATTCACCACCGACCGACCGAGCAGCGGATAGCGGCAGTTGCCCTCGCCGATGGTCAGCGGCGGCGTCGGCAGCTGGTCGGTCTCAAGCACCGGGAACGGCGCATTGACGAACAGGATCGAACCGGGCTGGCGGAGGTCGTAGGTCGATCCGAAGCCGATCACGCCCCCTTCGTCCTTCGCCAGCCGATACACCCAGCCGCGCGTCGCACGGTTGAACGGCATCTCGTCCCGATCGCCCGCGAAGAAGTACTGGCGGAAGTACTCGCCCAGGTTCTCGAAGAAGTAGCGCAGGTGCCCGATCACCGGATAGTTGCGCAGGATCGTGTGGCGCTGCTGGGTTATGTCGCGCAGCAGCACGAAGGCCAGCGCTGCGAGCACTGCGAAACCGGCGATGGTGCCCAGTCCCCACGACACGACATGCGTGATGTCAGACATTGAGGTCCCCGTGCTTGCCTGGTGGTGCAACGTATATCGACCGGCGCGGCGCCCACTGAAGCCGATCCCCGGGCGATCATAAGGGCAATTCGCTAGAATGCGCCGCTGACGGCGACCCACGAAGCCGCATGAAGACACGCCTGAACGCACGAGGATGCAAGAAGTTGGATGACCACCCATGAGGCTGCATGAGTTTTCCGCCTGAACTGATCGCCCGCCATGCCGACCAGGACGCGCAGCGGGCGCTGGACGAGGATGTCGGCAGCGGTGACCTGACCGCCGCCCTGATCGATGCAGATGCGACACTGCGTGCCCGGGTGATCGCGCGCGAGCCGGCCGTGCTCTGCGGCAGGCCCTGGTTCGATGCCGTGTTTCACCGGGTCGATCCGGCCGCGACGGTGGAGTGGCTCGTTGCAGAAGGCGACCGGATCGACGCCGGGCAGGCGCTGTGCCGGGTATCGGGCGCTGCCCGATCGCTGCTGACCGCCGAGCGTGCGGCCCTCAATTTCCTGCAGCTGCTGTCCGGCGTGGCCACGCGCACCCGGGCCTATGTCGACGCGATCGGCAGTGCCCGCGCGCGCATCCTCGATACACGCAAGACCCTGCCCGGCCTGCGCTTCGCGCAGAAGTACGCCGTGGTCACCGGCGGCGGCGCGAACCACCGGATGGGGCTGTACGACATGGTGCTGGTCAAGGAAAACCATATCGCGGCCGCAGGCGGCATCACCGCCGCAGTGCAGGCCGCCGCGCGCGTGGCTCCCGGCATGCCGCTGCAGGTCGAGGTCGAGACCGAGGCGCAGCTGGCAGAGGCCCTGGCCGCCGGCGCACCGCTGATCCTGCTCGACAACTTCTCGGTCGAGCGGATGGCGGCGGCAGTCGCATTCACGGCCGGCCGGGCTCGGCTGGAGGCCTCCGGCGGCATCACGCTGGACACCGTGCAGGCCATCGCCGGCACGGGTGTCGACCGGATCTCGGTCGGCAATCTCACCAAGGACGTGCGGGCGCTGGACCTGTCGATGCGCTTCGAGCCGTAGACTCCGCCGCAGGAAAGGTGGCACGCGGATTGCACCTCCACAGAATTCCTTCATGAAAGGCGATCAACCATGACATTTCCCCGCTTTCGCCGGACCCACCCCGCAGCCACCCTTTCCGTCACCCCGCCGCGGCTGAGCGCCGCACCGGCGGCAGCCGCGGCACTCGGCCTCGGCCTGGTCGCCGCGCTTGCCGCACCGCTCCCGGCGGTGGCCCAGAGCAGCGCCTCCGCCCCGTCGACCCCGGCCTGGCCTGCGCGTCCGGTGCGCCTGGTCGCCACCTTCTCGCCCGGCGGTGGTGCCGATCTTTCCGGAAGGATCGTCGGTGCACGGCTGGCCGAGACCTGGAAACAGACCGTGGTGGTCGAGAACCGGCCGGGCGCGGGCGGCAGCATCGGTGCCGAGATGGTGTTCCGCGCCACGCCCGACGGCCATACGCTGCTGGTCGTGGCCACCACGCACACGATGAATGCCGCACTGCTGTCGAAGCTTCCGTTCGACCTGGTGCGCGACTTCAAGCCGGTGGCGATCGCCACCGCCGCACCGGTGGCCCTGGTGGTGAACCCGCGCGTCAAGGCGACCACGCTGCTGGAGTTCACCAACCTGCTGCGCGCCCAGCCGGGCAAGCTCGACTATGCAAGCTGCGGGCTCGCCAGCACGCACCATTTCGCGATGGAGGCCTACAAGTTCGAGACGAAGACCCAGGCCCTGCACATCCCGACCAGCTGTGCCAACGCGGTCGCGATGCTGATGGGCAACCAGCTCGACATCGCGGCCGTGACCCTGGCGACCGCATTGCCCTTCGTGCAGCAGGGCAAGCTGCGCGCGATCGCGCTGACCAGCCAGGTGCGCTCGCCGCTCGCACCCGACGTGCCGACCTTCCGCGACTCCGGGATCCCGGAACTGAAGGGCTTTTCGGTGGACAACTACTACGGCTTCCTCGCACCGCTGGCGACGCCCGACCGCATCGTGGCCAAGGTCGAAGAGGACGTCCGGGTCGCCCTGCAGGATCCCGAACTGCAGAAGCGGATGGCCGGCGCCGGCCTCGAGCCTTTCTTCCGCTCGGCGGTCGAGACGCGCAAGCTGCTCGCGGCCGACATCGATCGCAACCGGCGCATCGCGGCGGCTGCGAACATCAAGCCGGAGTAGACCGCAAGCAATGAAGGCTCCGCCGTTCCGTTACCATGCACCGCGCACGCTCGACGAAGCCCTGTCGATGGTCGCGCGCCTGCCCTCGCCCCGACTGCTCGCCGGCGGGCAGTCGCTGATGCCCATGCTCAACTTCAGGTTGCTGGCGCCCGAGCATGTGATCGACCTCAACCGCGTGGAGGGGCTCGCAGGCATCCGCGAGACGGCCGGCGACGTGGTGATCGGTGCGATGACCCGCCAGCGGGAGATCGAGTTCTCGCCGATCGTGCAGTCGCGCCTGCCGCTGCTCGCCGAGGCGATCCAGTGGGTCGGCCATCGCCAGACCCGCAACCGCGGCACCATCGGCGGCAGCCTGTGCCACCTCGACCCGTCGGCCGAGCAGCCGATGGTCGCGCTGGCGATGGACGCAACCCTGGCCATCGCCGGTCCCGGGGGCCGGCGCGAACTGCCGATGCAGTCGTTCGCGCTGGACCTGATGACCCCGGCCCTGGAAGACGGCGAGATCCTCACTGAAATCCGCATCACGCCCTGGGCACCCGCGCATGGCTGGGCATTCATCGAATTCGCCCGGCGCCATGGCGACTACGCGATCGTCGCGGTCGCCGTCCTGATCGAACTCGGTCGTGACGGCACGGCGACCCGGGTGTCGATCACGCTCGGTGGCGTCGCCGCGACCGCGGTGCGAGTGCCGCTGGCCGAGGCCGTGCTGCTGGGCAGCCCGGTCGGACCGGCCGACATCGAAGCAGCGGCACGCTGCTGCGGCGAGGTCGATGCCCTCGGTGACCCGCAGGTGCCCGCGTGGTACCGGCAACGACTGGCACGAACCCTGTGCTCGAGGGCCATACCGATCGCCCTCGGGCGCGCATCCGCGCCTGGCGCGGAAAATGATGGAACCAGACCATGAGCATCGACCAGGCCGTGCGCGAGATCACGCTGCGTATCAACGGCGAGACCCGCACCTGCACCGTTGCGGAACGCCAGAACCTGGCCGACTTCCTGCGCCAGGACCTGCAACTGACCGGCACGCATGTCGGCTGCGAGCATGGCGTCTGCGGCGCCTGCACGGTGCTGGTCGATGGCGTGTCTGCCCGTGGCTGCCTGATGCTGGCCGTGCAGGCCGATGGCTGCAGCGTCGAGACGGTCGAATCGCTCGCCGGCGATTCGGAGGGCAAGGCCGGGCTCGGCCCGCTGCAGCAGGCCTTCCGCGATCGGCACGCACTGCAGTGCGGCTACTGCACCCCGGGCATCCTCATGTCACTCACCGAACTGCTGCGTGACGATCCGGCCCCGGACGAAACGGCCGTGCGCCTCGTGCTGTCGGGACACCTGTGCCGCTGCACCGGCTACCAGAACATCGTGGCGGCGGCACTGCAGGCGGCCTCGAAGCAGACGCGAGGGGCTTGAGCATGGACACGATCTTTCCGGCGGCGCAGGTGGTCGAACCCGCCACGGCCTTGCCCGCCGATGGCCTCGCGGCACGGCCGATGTTCGGTACCCGTGCGCCACGCATCGAGGATCCAGCCCTGCTGCGTGGCGAGGGCCGCTACCTCGACGACATCCGGATGCCGGACCCGCTGCATGCCGCCTTCCTGCGCAGCCCGCATGCACATGCCCGTGTGCGGAGCATCGACCTTTCCGCCGCACGTGCGCTGCCCGGCGTGGTCGCGGTGTTCGACGCACAGACCATCGCGCGCGAACTGACCAGCCTGCGCATGCCGCTCGGCTTTCCGTCGGCGACGCTGCAGAAGGACATCACGCCCTGGGTGCTCTCCTGCACCGAGGTCGCCTTCGTCGGCGAAGCGATGGTGATAGTCGTCGCGCAGTCGCGCGCCATCGCCGAGGATGCACTGGCGCTGATCGAGGTCGATTTCGAGCCGCTGCCGGTGGTGCACGACTGCCACCAGGCGCTCGCCGAACATGCACCGGTGGTGCGCAGCGATGCGCAGTCGAACATCGCCGAGCAGCTGCAGGTCGGCTTCGGCGAGGTCGATCCCGCCTTCGCCGGCGCGGCGCATGTCTTCACCGAATCGCTGTTCGTGCATCGCGGTGCCGCGCATCCGATGGAGGGCCGCGGCGTGCTCGCGCGCTACGACCCGGTCGAGGACGCGATCACCGTCTGGACCTCCACCCAGATGGCGCACGAGGTGATGCACTCGATCTCGGCGATGCTCGGCATGGACCAGCACAACGTGCGCGTGATCGCACCGGACGTCGGCGGCGGCTTCGGCTGCAAGTACCTGACCTATCCGGAAGAGGTCGCGATCCCCGCGGCTGCCCGCTGCCTGGGCCGGCCGGTCAAGTGGGTCGAGGATCGTGCGGAGCATTTCATCAGCGCGATCCACGAGCGCGACCAGTACTGGGATGTCGACATCGCCGTCGATGTCCGCGGCACGATCCTCGGCGTGCGCGGCCGGCTGCTCCATGACCAGGGCGCCTACACGCCGCAGGGCATCAACCTGCCCTACAACGCGGCGACCTCGGTCACCGGCCCCTATCGCGTGCCGGCGTACCGGATGGACGTGATCATCTGCCAGACCAACAAGACGCCGGTGATCCCGGTGCGCGGCGCCGGCTATCCACAGGCCGCATTCGTGATGGAGCGCCTGCTCGACCGTGTCGCGCGCGAGCTGGCCATCGACCGCGCCGAGGTGCGTTCGCGCAACCTGATCCCGACCGAGAAGATGCCCTACGACAAGGGGCTGACCAATCGCGCCGGCGTGCGTTCCATCGTCGACGGCGGCGACTACGCACGGACCCAGGCCGAGGCGCTGGCGCGCATCGACTACGCAGGCTTCCCGGCGCGCCAGCGCGATGCCCGTGCGCGCGGACGACATCTCGGGCTGGGACTGGCCAACGCGGTCAAGGCGACCTCGCGCGGACCGTTCGAGTCGGCGGTGATCCGGGTCTCCCCGCAGGGACGCATCGATCTCTACACCGGGGCGCTCGCGATGGGCCAGGGGCTTGCCACCGCGCTGGCCCAGATCGCCGCCGAGCAGCTGAACGTACCGCTGGACATGATCAACGTCACCTGCGGCGACACCGGCCGCGTGTCGCTCGGCATGGGCGGATTCGCCAGCCGGCAGACGGTGATGGCCGGCTCTTCGGTGCACCTCGCCGCAGTCGAGGTACGCAACAAGGCGCTGAAGGTGGGCGAGCAGCTGCTCGGCGTGCCGATGGACGCGCTGCGCCTGCGCGACGGCCGGGTGGAAGTCGTCGCCGCGCCTGCCCGCTTCGTCACCCTCGGCGACATCGCGCGCAAGCTCAAGGGCGCGCCGGGCTATTCGCTGCCGCCGGGCATCACGCCCGGCCTCGAGGCGACCGGCCTGTTCCAGACCAACAGCCAGGCCCATGCGAATGCCTGCCATGTGTGCGAGGTCGAAGTCGACCCCGGTACCGGTGCCGTGCGCATCCTGCGCTACGTGGCGGTGCACGACAGCGGACGGCTGGTGAACCCGATGATGGCCGAGGGACAGATCCACGGCGGCATCGTGCACGGCATCGGCAATGCGCTGTTCGAGAAGATGGGCTACGACGATGAAGCGCAGCCGGTGACCGGCACCTTCGCCGACTACCTGCTGCCGACGGCGACCGAGATCCCGAACATCGAGGTGGTTTTCATCGAGTCCCCCTCCCCGACCAACCCGATCGGCGTGAAGGGCATCGGTGAAGCCGGCACCATCCCGGTCGCGCCGGCGATCGTGTCGGCGATCGAGGATGCGCTGTCGCCCTGGGGCGTGCACCTGGCGGAGGCACCCGTGTCACCGGTGCGCCTGCTGGAGCTGATCGACGGCGCCGCACCGGCCTGAGGACGCCTTCGCGGCGCCCTCAGGCGGCCAGCAGCCGCCAGCTGCTCTGCACCGCAAGACCGATCGCCATCGCCCACAGGAAGACCTTCAGCAGCTTCTTGTAGGTCTTCGCATCGATCCGGTCCTGGATGCGCCAGCCGAACCACATGGTGAGCAGCGCGACCGCCGTCAGCGGGATGGACACCAGGATCGCGGTGCGGTCGATCTGGCCGGCCAGCGCGAGCCCGGCGGTCTGCACCAGCCGCGCGGACACGAAGCACAGGTTCATCACCTGGGTCATCACCAGCGTCGACAGGCCGAGCGCCGAGAAGTAGATCAGCAACGGCGGCAGCGCGACGTTCACCGATCCGGACAGGAAGCCGCCCAGGAAACCCGCCACGGCGCCGGCGCGCCGCGGATGGTTGCGCACCGTGGACCAGTCGACCCGGTTCAGCGCCTCCTGCCGCAGGTACACGAACAGTGCCACGGCCAGGAACAGCTTCAGCCAGTCCTGCGGCGCGAAGATGAGGATCTTGGTGCCGATCAGCGCGCCGGGCAGCGTCCAGAAGGCGACCGGCCAGTGCTGGCCCAGGCTGCCCCGCCAGTTGCCGCCGCGTGCGATGGCCACCACTCCGGTGATGATGTTCGGCACCACGGTGACCACGATCGCGGTGCGGATGTCCATCAGCATCGCCAGCACCGGCGTGGCGACCACCGGGAAACCGAAGCCGATCGCACCCTGCAGCAGTCCGGCCGCCGCCACCACCATGAAGACGGCGGCCCAGACCTGCAGTGACAGTTCGATGCTCATTTCAGCGGCATGCGTGCACGGCCATCACCTGCCGTCGATTCAAGCCGTGCCGCCCACCGTCAGCCCGTCGATGCGCAGCGTCGGCTGTCCCACGCCGACCGGGACGCTCTGCCCTTCCTTGCCGCACGACCCGACGCCCGAATCGAGCTTCATGTCGTTGCCGATCATGCTGACCCGGGTCAGTGCATCCGGTCCATTGCCGATCAGCGTCGCGCCTTTCACCGGGTGCACCAGCTTACCGTCTTCGACCAGCCAGGCCTCGGAGGCGGAGAACACGAACTTGCCGCTGACGATGTCGACCTGGCCGCCGCCGAAGTTCACGGCATAGAGCCCGCGCTTCACCGAGCGGATGATCTCTTCCGGATCCTTGTCGCCGTTGAGCATGTAGGTATTGGTCATGCGCGGCATCGGCAGGTGCGCGAACGACTCGCGCCGGCCGTTGCCGGTGACCGGCATGTTCATCAGGCGTGCGTTCAGGGAATCCTGGATGTAGCCCTGCAGCACGCCGTTCTCGATCAGCACCGTGCGCTGGGTCGGGTTGCCCTCGTCATCGACGTTGAGCGAGCCGCGCCGCTCGAACAGCGTGCCGTCGTCGACGACGGTCACCCCAGGTGCCGCCACGCGTTCGCCGATGCGGCCGGTGAAGGCCGAGGTGCCCTTGCGGTTGAAGTCGCCTTCCAGCCCGTGACCGATCGCCTCGTGCAGCAGCACGCCGGGCCAGCCCGGACCGAGAACGACGGTCATCGAGCCCGCCGGGGCGGGTCGCGCGTCGAGATTCAGCAGTGCTGTGTCGACCGCCTCGTTCGCATAGCGGCCGATCACCTCGTCGGTGAAGTAGGCATAGTCGAAACGTCCGCCGCCGCCGGAACTGCCTTGCTCGCGCCGGCCGTCCTGCTCGACGATGACCTGCACCGACATGCGCACCAGCGGGCGCACGTCGGCGCTCTGCAGGCCGTCATGGCGCGCGATCATCACCACCTCGTACTGGCCGGCAAGCGAGGCCATGACCTGGATCACCCGCGGGTCGCGCGCCCGCGCCGCGCGTTCGATCCGCTCGAGCAGGTCCACCTTGCGCGCCTCGTCGAGGCTGAGCAACGGATCCTTTGGCGCATAGAGCTCGCGCGCCGCGCCGGTGCGCGCCATCGGCACCGTCCCCTGCTGTCCAGCCCGGGCGATCGCGCGGGTCGCCGTGGCGGCCGCCTCGAGGGCCGGCAGGCTGATGTCGTCGGAATAGGCGAACGCGGTCTTCTCGCCGGTCACCGCGCGCACGCCCACGCCCTGCTCGATCGAGAAGCTGCCCGACTTGACCATGCCCTCTTCCAGGCTCCAGCCCTCGGAGCGGGTGTACTGGAAGTAGAGGTCGGCGTAGTCGACCTGATGGCTGAGGATGCTGCCGAACACCTTGCCCAGGGCACCGGTGTCGAGCGCATACGGCGCCAGCAGGCACTGGTCGGCGGTGGTCATCAGCTGATCGGCCAGCCCGCGGGGGGGCATCGGTGCGGTGAACGAGGCCGTCGGTGTCGAGCCGGAGGCAGGCGCCCCGGTGGAGCGGTCGGAGCGGTCGGAAGCAGCGGTACTTGCAGGAGAATGAGCGTTCATCGGATCCAGATGGGGGCGGGAAGCGGAAGGCAGAAGATGGAGGCAGGCGTGATGCGCGGCGGCCGGGTGTCACACCGCCCGCAGGGTACGGTGCGTCAGTGCCGGAAGCATGCTGCGCGCTTCGCGCATCCGGGCCGGGTCGATGTCAGCCAGCACCACGCCGGGGCCCTTCGCCTGCTGCGCGAGGATACGCCCCCAGGGGTCGATCACCATCGAATGGCCGTGCGTCTCACGGCCGTTCGGGTGCACGCCGCCCTGGGCCGGGGCAACCACGAAGGCCAGGTTCTCGATGGCCCGCGCGCGCAGCAGCGGCTCCCAGTGGGCGTCGCCGGTGGTCTCGGTGAATGCGGAAGGGACGAAGATCAGGCCGACATCGCCGAATGCCCGGTAGAGTTCCGGGAATCGCAGGTCGTAGCAGATCGACAATCCGATGCGCCCGAACGGCGAATCGACCGTCACCACCTGCGAGCCATGCCGGATCGTGCGCTCCTCGGAATACTTCTCGCGGCCATTGTCGAAGCCGAACAGGTGGATCTTGTCGTAGCGCGCGACGACGTTGCCCCCGTCGTCGTATACCAGGCAGGCGTTCCAGACCTTGTCCGGATCGTCACAGGCGAGCGGTACCGACCCGCCCACCAGCCATACCCCGTGCCGGCGGGCGGTCTCGGCGAGGAAGTTCTGGATCGGGCCGTCCCCGGGGGTTTCCCGGACGGCCACCTTGTCGCGGTCGCGCATGCCGATGATGCCGAAGTATTCCGGCAGGCCGACAAGTCGAGCGCCGGCAGCGGCGGCTTCGGCAACCAGCGCAGCGCAATCGGCGAGGTTGCGCTCCACCTCCGGGCCGGACACGGTCTGTACCGCGGCCACGCGAAACGGCCCGGACGGCACCTGCCGCTCAGGCACACGCGCAGTTTCAGGCGGATGGGGCGGCGGTTCGATCTGCGGCGACAGCATGGAGACCCTTCCGGGAAATGACGGTTCTGGAATTCAGCGCGCCAGTTCCAGCACCAGCGTACCCCGCGGCAGCCCTTCGAGCGCGGTGCCGGTGGCGGGAACCAGCATGATCCGCCCGGGCTCGACGGCAAGTGCCACCAGCCAGTGGCGCAATTCCTCGGCGCGCGATGCGTCATTTTGCCCGCGCCCGTGACGAATCACCAGTGACGCGCCCGCTGTCGCGAACAGCGCGCCGACCGCGCCGCGCACCGCCGGCAGGGTGCGGATCGCCTCCGCGCTGCGCGGGCGGTCCCAGAGTTCATCGCCGACCAGCCACGCAGCTGCGCCGGCACCGGCCGGCGACGACGCCGGCATGTCTGCAGCGGACAACGGCTCGCTGACAGGCATTGCCGCGATGAACGCGCACAGCAGCGCGATCCGCACTCGAGAAAGGCTCATCCCGGCGGCGGCACGGAAGATGCCGGGGCGTTGCCCGGGTCGGGACGCGGCACCCGGGCAACGGTCGGCTCGGCCCAGGTGCCGGTCACGGCATAGTCGAAGGTGGCAAGCTGGGCGAGCGGATCCTTCAGCACGCGCTGCACCAGGAAACTCGCCAGTCCGGCGACCGGCCCGCCGAGGATGGCGCCGGCCAGCGCAAGGCTGTCTCCGAGAACCGGCGTGACGCGGACCTGCAGGTTCTGCGTCTCCCGGGCCAGGTTCACTTCGCCGGTCATCAATACCCGTGCCGACGGGCCCTGGATGCGGAAACCTTCGAGCCGGCCGGCGCCGCCGGTTATTCGCATCGAACCGGCAACCTCGTCGAACGAGAAACCCTCGCTGAACACATCGCGAAAATCCAGCGCGATGCGGCGCGGCAGGCTCTGCAGGTTGAATACCCCGAGCAGCCGGCCCACGCCGGGCTCCAGCGTCAGGAACTGGCCTTTCGAGATGTCCACGGTCAGCACGCCGCCCAGGGTGGCGACATCAAGGTCCTGCGGGCTGCCCGCCCAGGACAGCGGCCCCTCGATGCGCCCGGCGGCGCCGCGTACGCCTTCGGCGTAGCCGAGGCGGGCGAGCAGCTTGCCGCCATCGGCGATGTCGAGCCGTACGTTGACCTGGGTGCGCGGCTGGACCATCCAGCTCTGCCACAAGCCGTCCATCTGGAAGGTGGCATCCGGGTTCACGATGCGCAGGCGATCGATGCGCCAGTCCCTGCCCTCGGGCCTCGCCACCAGTTGCAGCCGGCCCAGCGCCCGGTCGGCAAGCAGGAAACTGTCGACCGTCACGTCGAGCGCGGGCAGCTCGGCATCGTCGACCTTCGCCTGCTGCAGCACGGCCTGCGTGGCCTGCGCCGGCGGCAGGTTGATCCGGCTCAGCCGGGCAACCAGCCTGCCCTTGCCCTGGGAACGCCATGACAGGTCGCCCGAAACCTCCTTCGACGAGATCGAACCGTCCCAGCCACCCGGCAACGCAGTGGTCTTCACCACCACGTCGGTGAACGAGCGCCCGATGACGTCCACCTGGGCGATGCGCAGGTCCAGGCTGGGTGACGCCATCGCGCCCTTGCCGGTGCCTGCCAGCCCCGCGAGCAGCGGCCGCCAGGCATCGACATTGACCTGCTTCAGCGTGCCGCTGACGGCAATCCCGCGCCGCTCCGGTACCAGCGCCTGCCCGCCGCCGACCATGATCGTGGCCCGCTCGATCGTGGCCTGGCCTTCCTCGAACCGGCGCAGCACCTGTGCCGAAAGCACGTTGCCCAGGGTGATCGCGATCCGGTCGCGCTCGACGCCGCTCACCTGCTCGACGCGCAACGGCATCAGGTCGGCTGCCGCCTTGCCGAGCGGCGGCGGCAGTTCGATGGCAAGGCCGGCAAGCGTGGACTCGACCACGAGGTCGCCCACCTTGCGGCGGTAGTTGACCGTCGCGCGCCAGTCAGTGCCGCCGCGCAGCGCCTGCCCCAGGGCGTCGGGCAGGTCGCGCCGCAGCGTGTCGGCGGAAGCACGACCCGACACCGAAACCCGGACCGTGCCGTCGCGCTGCGAGGCGACATTGATAGCGGCCGGCCCACCGAACACCTGCGCAGACGCGCCGTTCACCCGGATGCCCGTCTCGGTGAAGTCCAGACGGCCGTTCACTGCATCGAGCACCGGGGCATCACGGTCGACCATCAGCCGGTTGCTGATGAACTGATAGCTGCCGGCCACCGTCGAATCGACCATGTGCCGCAGCGGCAGCACCAGCTTGATCGCGAGCCGGCCACGACCCTGGGCCTCCATGTCTCGCGTGGCTCCATCCAGCAGGGCGTCCACCGGGCTCTGCGCGATGAAACGCAGGAAATCCGCGGTCGCGGATTCGGCCTCGCCGGTGACTTCGAGGATTTCGTCGGTGTGGAACAGGTCGGGCACGATCGCCCGCACCCGCTGCAGCTTCACCCCCGCGAGCGTGCCGCTCTTCGGAAGGATCTCCAGGCGCTCCCCACGGAACACCAGGTCGCCGTCGATGTCGGTGATCCTCGGCCAGCCGGGCGCATATTCGAGTTCCACGCCCTGCGCCTTGACGGTCACCAGGAACTGCGAGCCACGATGGCGCACCGGATCGCTGAACGGGAACTCGGCAAGGTCGCCCTTGAGGCGCAGCCGCACATCGGACGAGCGACCGGCGATCAGCGCTGCTGCAAGCCAGGTGCGGGTGTCCTGGCTTACCCGAAGCGGCATGTAGCCCGCCACCGTCCTGGCCTGCGCCCGGCTGAGCGCGCCATTGAGGTCCGCATGGCCGTACTTCGAATCGAACGGGCGATACTCCCCCGACAGCGTACCGGCGAGGTCGGCATTGGCGAACGACAGCCCGCCAAGCTGCAAGGACAGCCTGGGCCCCTGGCCGCTCCAGCCGATCTGGCCGCTGAACGTGTCGAAAGCGAGGGTCTTCGTGAACTGGGTCGGCATCGTGAAGCGCAGCCCCTCGGATGCCAGCCGCAGCATGCCGGCGCGTTCGCTGCCGTCGATGGAACCACTGACGCCCGCCAGTCCGGGCCATGCGCCATGCGCGGCGACCGACAGTCCGTCGAAACGCGCCTTCACCTGCCAGCTCGCCGGCGACTGCACCGGCCCCTCCCAGGCGATCGACACATCGGACAGGCGGCCGGCGGGCGACAGGGCCGACAGCAGTTCATGCGCCTGCGCATCCAGCGGCAGCTGGGTGGCAAGCGCGGCCCACGGAGCGATCTCCAGCGTGCTGGCCGTCAGTTCGTTGCGCGCCGGCCGGGCGCCGATGAGCCCCTGCCGGCTGCCCGTGGCTGGCCGTGCAGACGGATCGTGCCAGCGCAACCGGGCCACCGTCGGCGGCGTGGCCGGGCGCCCGGCCTGCGCCAGCACCAACTGCGTCACCGCCAGTTCGAAGCCGTCGGGCAACTGCCGCCAGGCCAGTCGCCCGCGCAATTCGTCGAATGCAAGGTCGGACAACTGGGGGGCCAGCCGGGCGCGCACCGCCGCCAGTTCCATGTCGCTCACCAGCGATACCAGCCGCCCGGCCTGCATCTCGGCCCAGAGGCGTACCGCACCGGTGCCACTTTCCACTCCGCCCGGCAGGTCGACCCAGGCTTCCCAGCCCGAGAGACTGGTGTCACGAAGCTCGACGAAGATCCGACCTTCCCACTCGGCGATACGCGAGAGATCGTTGCCCCGCCATTCGGCGCGCAGGTCGATCGGCGCGGCCAGTCCGTCGGGCGGCACGGCCGTCATGCCCAGGCGATGCCTGCGCCCGCTCGATTCGAGGCGGAACTGCACGCGATTCAGCCACAGTTCAGGCGCCCCCCGTGCCTCGTCGATCCAGACCAGCGAAGCGTCGCGGATCACGATGGCTCGCTGGTCGAGCACCCAGCGGCCGAACCCACCATCGCCACCGCCGGCCATGGACAGGCCTGCCACGGCCAGCGTCCCGTCAGCCTCGCGGCGGATGGTCAGGCTGGGCCCGATGATCTCCAGCATCCGGGTGCGTGCACCACCGACGACCATCGAACGCCAGGACAGGGTCGTCTCCACGCGCTGCAGTTCGAGCGCGGGGCGGCCCTCCCCGTCATGGACCACCACCTGCAACATCGACAGGTGCGGGCGCAGTCCGTTCCAGTCGGCCGCGATGGCGCCGATGGTGACCCGCTGTCCACTGGCCTCGCTGATCAGCGCGGCGATGCGCTCCCGGTGCTGGTCGATGTTGGGCAGCACGTAGTAGCGCAGCGACAGCATCACCGCGGCAATACCGAAACCGGCGACCAGCACCAGGGCGATCGACAGTCGATAGGCAAGCAGCGACATCCTGCCCAGCAGGCGCGACAGTTGCAGACGCGACAGGCGCCCCATCGGCGATGCAGGTGGTGGACTGGGATCGTTCAATGGCGTTGCGCTAGACTGTGCGGAACCGGTGATGGACTCGCAACCCGCCTTCCCGGAATCAGACAGGTTCACTCGTGCTCAATGATATTCGCTTGAAGTGTACTGCCATCGGTACGACCATCCCCCCTGACGGGTCCAGGACGGCACGGATGGTGGCAGGCCGCGTGGCCAGCGCCCGCCTGCCACGCTTGACGCGCTGACCATGCCCGCCGCCCCGCCCGCCGCCCTGCCGGCAGACCCTTTCGCCATCGCCACGGCCCACAGCCGCTTCGTGTCGCGACTGGCAGCCGCTGGTCTGACCGACCGTGATGCATTCAACGCGCTCGCAGCCGCGCCGTTTACCCGGGAGCGGATGCGTGCTGCCCTGCAGCCCGTGCCGCAGGCGGGCAACCAGGGCTCCGGCGACCTTGCGACGCGCATGCGCATCCTGCGCCGCGACTGCCTGCTGGCGCTGGCCGGCCGCGACCTCGCAGGGCGGGCAGACCTGTCCGAGGTCACCGCCACGATGACCGCACTGGCAGAGGAGACCATCGCCGCCGCCTGCGGCGAAGCGACACGGCAACTGCAACCGACCCACGGGGATCCGGTGGGCGAGGAGTCAGGCCGGCTGCAGCCGCTGCTGGTGATCGGCATGGGCAAGCTGGGCGGCGCGGAACTGAATGTCTCCTCGGACATCGACCTTGTCTTCGTCTACCCCGAGGAGGGGGAGACGAACGGAGCAAGGCCGATCAGCAACCATGAATACTTCGTGCGCTGCGGCCGGCGGATCATCGCCCTGCTCAACGAATCGACCGGTGACGGCTTCGTGTTCCGGGTGGACATGCGGCTTCGGCCCTATGGAGACAGCGGCCCCCTCGCCTGCAGCCTGGCGATGCTCGAGGAATACTTCATCGCACAGGGACGCGAATGGGAACGCTACGCCTGGATCAAGGGACGTATCGTTGCGCGCACGCCGGTGCCCGGCCCCGCCGGCGGAGCCCCCGGATATGAAGCCGCGCTGACCGGAACGGTGCAGCCGTTCGTGTTTCGCCGCCACCTGGATTTCAGCGCGATCGCCTCGATGCGGGAACTGTCCGACCAGATCCGGCGCGAGGTCCGGCGCCGGGACATGCTGGGCAACATCAAGCTTGGCGCCGGCGGCATCCGGCAGATCGAGTTCGTCGCGCAGGTGTTCCAGCTGATCCGCGGCGGACGCGACCTCGCGCTGCGCTCGAGACCGACACTGGACGTGCTCGACGCGCTGCGCGGACGCTCCATCCTCGAGGCACCGGTAGTCGAGCGGCTGGCGCAGGGCTACGACGTGCTGCGCCGGCTGGAGCACCGCCTGCAGTACCTTGACGACGCGCAGACGCATGCCCTGCCGGAGTCCGACGAGGACAGACAGCGCATCGCCGTGTCCATGGGATTCCCCGACTGGTCGGTGTTCTCCGAATCGCTCGATGCGCTGCGCGAATCGGTGGCCGTGATCTTCGAGCAGGTGTGTGCGATCTCCCCCGGCAGCGAATCGGACCACCCGTTGTCCCCGCTCTGGCAGGATGACGTGGCGCCCGCAGAGGCAGCCGCCACGCTGGGCGCGATGGGCTATCGCGAACCCGAGAGACTCGCCGAGCGGCTGCGCGAACTGCGCGGCAGCGCCCGGGTGAAACGCATGGCATCGAGCGGCCAGAGCCGGCTCGCACAACTGATGCCGCGAGTACTCGAGGTGGCCGCAGCGCTGGCCGACCCTGACGCCGCGATCGCTCGGCTGCTCGACATCATGGTCAGCATCGGGCGCAGGGAGTCCTATCTCGCGCTGCTGATCGAGTACCCGCCGGTGCTGCACCGCCTGGGCGAACTCGCCGCCGCGAGCCCGTGGGCGAGCGGCTATCTTGCCCAGCACCCGATCCTGCTCGACGAACTGATCGACCCGCGCACCCTGCATTCGCCGCCGGCATGGCCGCGGCTCATCGAAGACCTGCGCGCACACCTCGACTCGACCACCGGCAATGTCGAGCGCCAGCTGGACATCCTGCGCCACTTCAAGCACGCGCAGGTATTCCGCATCGTGGCCCAGGACCTGGCCGGCGACCTGGAGCTCGAGGTGGTGTCCGACCGGTTGAGCGAACTGGCCGACGTCGTGCTCGCCGAGGCGCTCGACCGCTGCTGGCGGCACCTGAACGAGGGGCGGCCGGCAACGCCGGCGTCGCGCTTCGGCATCATCGGCTACGGCAAGCTGGGCGGCAAGGAGATGGGTTACGGCAGCGACCTCGACATTGCCTTCGTATACGACGACACCCCGCGCCCGGCGGTCGACGTCGAGACCGGCGTGGAGACCGGCGTGGATGACGACCCGGTGGCACCCGAGCGCCAGGCAAGGCTCGCGTTGCGGCTCAATTCCTGGTTGACCTCGATGACCTCAGCCGGCGTGCTCTATCCGACCGACCTTCGCCTGCGCCCGGATGGCGAGGCCGGCCTGCTCGCCCCTTCGATCACGGCCTTTGAACAGTACCAGCGAGAGAAGGCCTGGGTCTGGGAGCACCAGGCGCTGACGCGGGCGCGGTTCGTCGCGGGCGATCCGGCGATGGGCGCGCGCTTCGAGCGGCTGCGCATCGAGATCCTGCGCCAGCCGCGCGACGTCGCCCGTCTGCGCGTCGAGATCCGTGACATGCGCCGGCGCATGCGAGACGCACGGCGGGTGGGCCACGATCCAGGCACCTTCGACATCAAGCAGGGCATCGGCGGGCTGGTCGACCTGGAGTTCATCGTACAGTTCCTGGTGCTGGCGCACGCCGCACAGGTGCCGGCACTCACCGGCAATGTCGGCAACATCGCGCTGCTCGAGGTCGCAGCACACAGCCAGCTGCTTGACCCCGCGCTCGCCTCGGCCGCCAAGGTCGCCTACCGGATGCTGCGACGCACCCAGCACGCAATGCAGCTTGCCGGCCACGATCCGGCGCATGCGCCGATCGACGGACTCGCCATCCATGCCGCTTCGATCGACGCGCTCTGGCAGGCGGTGCTCGGCGAACGCTGAACCGACGCGGCAGTGGCGAGAATCAGCCGCGCTCGGATTCCAGCAGTTGCCGCTTGCGCGCCAGGCCCCAGCGGAACCCGCCCAGCCCTCCATCCTCGCGCACCACGCGGTGGCATGGCACCAGCAGCGCGACCGGATTGGCCGCGCAAGCACCGGCGACGGCCCGCGCGGCACCCGGGCGGCCGATGTTTTCGGCGACCCCACGATAGCTGGCAGTGCTACCTGGCGGTATCGCGCACAGCGCCCTCCACACGACATGCTGGAAAGCGGTGCCGCGCAGGTCCAGCGGAACCGCGTGTGCAGTGCCCGGCGAGGCGGCCGCCGCGAGCACGAGATCCATCCAGCCTGTGAAGGTCGCATCCGGCGCGACGAATTCCGCAGCAGCGAACCGGCTTCGCACCGATGCTTCCAGGACATCCGGCCGGTCGTCCAGTTCGACCCTGCAGACACCGCGCATGGTGGCCGCAACCAGCAGGTGCCCGAGCGCGCAGGGGCGCACGGAATGACGGATGCGTTCACCCCGGCCGGCGGTCCTGAAGGCGGCCGTGCACGTGGCGTCCAACGGATCCAGCTGTTGGCTGGCAGGGGGGGCAGTGCCTGAATCTCGGGGGTGCGCAGCGTCGATCATGTCCGGAGGGATCCTTGGCGAAGGCAGGCTGGATCGCGTGGTCGTGCAGCCTCAGGCCACGACGCGCTCGGGCGGATCGAGCCTGCCCGTGAGGAAGTAGGAGGTGATCGGGCCCTTGCCCTTGGCGGAGACGAACATCGGCCCTTCGAAACGGTAGCGGCCGCGCAGGCGCTTGTAGGTGACCTCGTCGACGGACACCTGGCCCGATTCGGCACTGGACGCGAGCCGGCTGGCGACGTTGACGGTATTGCCCCACAGATCGTAGACGAACTTCGTGCGGCCGATCACGCCGGCACCCGCGGGCCCGGTGGCGATTCCGATGTGCAGCCCGAGCGGCGCTCCGTTCGGGGAATGCCGCCCCTGCATGAACTGCTGCATCTGCAGCGCCATCTCGCCCAGGGCGGCCGTGTAGTCGGGCATGTCCGCATTCATGCCGCCGGCGGCCATGTAGGCATCACCGATCGTCTTGATCTTCTCGATGCCGTGGCAGGCCGCGATCTCGTCGAACCCGGTGAACAGTTCGTTGAGCAGGTAGATCACGTCACCCGGCGCCAGTTCTTCGGACAGGCCGGTGAAGTCGACGATGTCGGCGAACATCACGGTCACGTCGGCGTAGCCGTCGGCCACCGTATCCTGCCGCTTCAGGCGCTCGGCCACCCTGGCGGGCAGCACGTTGAGCAGGAGGCGCTCGGATTTCTCCTGCGCATCGGCAAGCCGGTTGTGGGACAGCTGCAGTTCGTTGGACAGTCGCTGCCGCTCGCGCACGAAGTGGCTGATCAGCAGGTAGACGATGGTCGATATCGCCGCGAAGTTGAGGACGAAGAACACGGCGATGGTGTCCAGCGGCAGGCCGTAGTCGCTGCCGTCGGAGATGAAGTAGTCGAAGAATCCGGACACTGCGGTCAGCACCAGGTAGGCGATGAACCAGGGGATCGATTCGCGCGGCCCGTGGAGCACCATCACGCCGATCGGCGCGAGCAGCGCCCAGAGCATCACCGCGGAGGCGGTGACGAAGTTGCCCATGCCCCACTGCATCACGAACGGCACGAACAGGTAGAGCGTCACCTGCGCGAAACGGAACGCGACGAAGTTTCCGGAGCGCAGGTAATAGACCAGCGTCCCCGCTGACAGGACCTGGAAGCCGAGCGGCACCAGGATCTCGAAGCGGATGCCCAGGGCGGTGTAGATCACCATCCACAGGCCGGCGGCGAAGATCATCAGCCCGCAGGCAAGGATCGACAGGGTCTTCTGGAGCTTCAGCTCTTCGCTGTCGGTCTCGGAGATGACCGCGTCGCCCGCACGCTGCAACAGGTCACCCAGGCCTTTCACGCATGCTCCCTCGAAACGGCACGGTCGAAGATGGTTGCATCAACCTGTGCGGGGGTCAAGCAGGGCCACTGGCAGTTCCGCTACAATCGAAACATATTCAAAGAAACTTGAGGAATGGCAATGTCGATGTCCGACCGCGATGGATTGATCTGGTTCGATGGCAAGATGGTGCCCTGGCGCGAGGCGAACATCCACGTGCTGACGCATTCGCTGCATTACGGGCTGGCCGTATTCGAGGGCATCCGCGCCTACAAGACGGACAAGGGCACCGCGATCTTCCGACTCGCCGAGCATATGGAGCGGATGTCGAACTCGGCGCACATCTACCAGATGCAGCTGCCATACAGCCGCGACCAGATGGCCGAGGCCTGCTGCCAGGTCGTGCGCGAGAACAAGCTCGAGTCCTGCTATGTGCGCCCGATCGCCTTCTACGGGTCGGAGAAGATGGGCGTATCGCCCAAGGGCGCCAGCGTGCACGTGGCGATCGCCGCATGGCCCTGGGGCGCATACCTCGGGCCCGAGGGCCTCGAGAAGGGCATCCGGGTGAAGACTTCTTCGTTCGCGAGGCACCATGTGAACGTGACCATGGCGCGGGCCAAGTTCGCCGCGACCTACGCCAATTCGATCCTCGCCAACCTGGAAGCCACCGCCGACGGCTACGACGAGGCGATGCTGCTGGACGTCGACGGTTTCGTCGCCGAGGGATCGGGCGAGAACGTGTTCATCGTGAAGAACGGCAAGCTGTACGAGCCGGAGCTCACTTCTGCGCTGATCGGCATCACCCGCGATGCGGTGATCCAGATCGCAGGGGAAATGGGCATCCCGGTGATCTCCAAGCGGCTGACCCGTGACGATGTCTACATCGCGGATGAAGCGTTCTTCACCGGTACCGCCGCCGAAGTCACGCCGATACGGGAACTCGACAACCGGCGCATCGGCAGCGGCGCGCGCGGCCCGATCACCGAGAAGATCCAGTCGCGCTA
The DNA here is from genome assembly GCA_044340265.1 of Burkholderiales bacterium. Classification (GTDB taxonomy): domain Bacteria; phylum Pseudomonadota; class Gammaproteobacteria; order Burkholderiales; family CAIKXV01; genus CAIKXV01. Next base: position 32,499 of record JBIITW010000020.1, read on the forward strand.
CTTCGATTGCGTGCACGGCCGCGTGCCACACCGGCTCGAGTGGCTGACCCCGGTGTGATGGCGCCGGTGTGACGGCGCCCAGTCCCCTCCACTTCCAGGCTTAGACGATGTCGAACCGCTCCGATCCCGCCAGTGAAACCGGCACGGCCAATCGGGCACGGCTGATCGAAGTGACGGCCACGGACCTGCCGTTGCATTGCCCGATGCCGTCGATGCTGCTCTGGAATGCGCATCCGCGCGTGTTCCTGCCGATCGCCGCCAGCGGCGAAGAGCTGTGCCCGTACTGCGGCACCCGCTACCGCCTGAAAGGCGGCCCGGCCTCGAACGGGCATTGAGCGGGCGCGTGCGCAGTCGGGCCCGCGCATGAGCGACCGTGCACTGGTGGTCGCCCCGGCGTGGGTCGGCGACACCATCCTTGCGCAGCCCATGCTGGCCCTGATCCAGCACGCGAACCCGTCGCTGCAGGTGGACGTGCTGGCGCCGCCCTGGACGGCCGGGCTCGCGGCTCGCCTGCCTGGCGTGCGCAAGGTGATCGAGGCTCCCTTCCGCCACGGACAGCTCGGTCTCGGCGCCCGCCGCGCGATCGCGCGCCAGGTGGCCGCCGAGGGTTATGCCAGGGCATGGGTGCTGCCCAACTCGTTCAAGTCGGCGCTGGTGCCCTGGTTCGCCGGCATCGGCGAGCGGATCGGGTATGTCGGCGAATGGCGGCACTGGCTGCTCACCGAGGCCCGGACGCTGGACGAAAGCGCCCTGCCGACCATGGCCGAGCGTTTCGCTGCGCTGGCGCTCCCGGCCGGACAGCGCCTGCCCGCGCTGCCGCAACCAGTGCTCGAGATCGACGCGGACGCGCGCCAGGCGACGTTGCAGCGGCTCGGTCTGGATACCGTCCGGCCGATCGCCGCGCTGTGTCCCGGGGCCGAGTACGGCCCTGCGAAACGCTGGCCGCCGAGTCAGTTCGCCAGTCTCGTCGACCGACTGGTCGCCGATGGCTTCCAGGTCTGGCTGTTCGGCTCTTCGAAAGACCAGCCGATCACCGCGGAGATCCGCTCCATGACGCAGGCGCGCGCCCGCCCTGCCCCAGTGGACCTCGCGGGGCGAACGAGCCTGGCCGAAGCGATCGACCTGATGTCGCTCGCCGCGCTGGTGGTCAGCAATGATTCCGGGTTGATGCATGTCGCAGCGGCGCTCGATCGCCCGATGGTCGCACTGTACGGATCGAGCAGTCCGCGCTTCACCCCGCCGTTGTCGACGAACGCGGTGGTCGAAAGCCTCGGCCTGGCGTGCAGCCCCTGCTTTGCGCGCGAGTGCCCGCTGGGGCACTTCAACTGCATGCGGCAGCTGACACCGGAACGCGTGCTCGCCACCATCCGGGGCATGGCCACCCCGTCCGCACTGCCGCCTGCCCGGCCATGACCACCCTGATCTACGCCAGCTCCCAGGAATGCGAGATCGCGTTCTACCGGGCCTTCGATGCTGCCGACCTTGCGGCAATGATGGCGGTCTGGGTCGAGGAGGACGACATCGTGTGCGTGCATCCCGGTGGCCCACGACTGATCGGGATCGAAGCGGTACGCGAATCCTGGCGGCAGATCTTTGCGTCAGGCCCCGGGTTGCGCGTGCGTCCGACCCAACCGCTGGTGACCTCCACCCTCCAGACCGCGATCCATACGCTGCACGAGAAGCTGTCCGCACCGGGCGAAGC
>JBIITW010000172.1:0-10088 GCA_044340265.1 Burkholderiales bacterium
ATTTCGCGTGGGGCCATGCGCGCGATGGCAACAGCTCGCTTTACCTGTACCTTGGTCGTCCGTGAGCGCCGGAGGCCCCGGACGATCGCAAGCGGTTGCTGAAGGCGCTCGCGCGGGGCTGAGACGACCGCGCCGACGCATCCGGGCGGGCGCCCCCGGGCTGGACTTGGTTGCGCGACCGCCACCGCGCAGCCGCGGCATTACAATGCACAAATGAAACTCTCCGTGCTCGACCAGTCGCCGATCATCAGCGGCCATACCCCGGCGCAGGCGATCGCCGAAACCGTTGCCCTCGCCCGCGTGGCCGAGTCGCTCGGCTATTCGCGCTACTGGCTGGCCGAACACCACTCGACGCAGGCACTGGCCGATCCCTGTCCCGAGATCCTGGTCGGACGGGTGGCTGCGGCGACTTCCACGATTCGCGTCGGTACCGGTGGCGTGCTGCTGCCGTACTACAGCGCGCTGAAGGTGGCCGAACAGTTCCGCATGCTCGAGGCGCTTTTCCCGGGACGGATCGACCTCGGCATCGGGCGTGCGCCGGGCAGTGACCAGCGTACCGCGATCGCGGTCGGCGGCGGGCGCTACCCGACCGCGGAAGAGTTCCCGCAGCAGGTGGTCGACCTCGTCGGATTCCTCGACCGCTCGCTGCCTGTCGACCACCCGTTCGCACGGGTCACCGCGCAGCCGGCAGGCGAGGGGTCGCCGGAGGTCTGGCTGCTCGGGTCGTCCGACTACAGTGGCGCGCTGGCCGCGCACCTGGGCCTGCGCTTCTCTTTCGCGCATTTCATCAGTGCGCATGGCGGGCAGGCGGTGATGAACGCCTATCGCGAGCGCTATCGACCGTCGCCGCGCGAGCCGCGCCCGAACGCGCTGCTCACGGTGTTCGCCGTATGCGCGCCGACCGATGCGGAAGCCGACCGGCTGGCCGGCGCGATCGACCTGCGCCGACTGCGCATGGAGCAGGGCATCAACCTGCCGGTGCCTTCGCAGGCCGAGGTCGACGCCTATGCCTACAGCGCTCCCGAGCGGGCGGTGGTGGCGCGCAATCGTGCGCGTACGCTGATCGGTTCGCCGCAGCGACTGCATGACGAGATGCTCGCGCTGGCCGACGAGTTCTCCGCAGACGAACTGATGATCCTCACCATCACCGGCGACTACGCCACCCGGCGTCGTTCCTACGAGCTGATCGCAGGGGCGTTCGGGTTGCAGGCGCCTGCAGCGGAGGCGGCCGCTCCCGGGACCGCCGCGGCAAGGGTCGCGACCGCGGCCGCAGCGGCGTGATGCCGCGCGGCGCATCGATGCCGGCGGTGGCATGAAGCGCGTCTATTCCGCCAGTGATCTGGTCGATGCGCGCCTGCTCGCCGATTCGCTGGACGACGCGCGCATCCGCACCCACCTGCTGAATGCCAATGCGATCGGGGCGATGGGCGACCTGCCTTTCGGCGACACCTGGCCGGAGGTGTGGATCGCCGATGAGCGCGATCTCGCGCGCGCGGAAACCATCGTGGCCGCGCATGCCGCTCGCCCGGCCGCGCGCGGCAGCGTGCGCTGCGCCGGCTGTGGCGAGGACAACCCGTCGAACTTCGACTGTTGCTGGAACTGCGGTACCGACATGCACGGCGGTGTCGATGGTGGTCCGGCGGTTGCCAACGGAGGCCGTCCTTGAGCAAGCAATCGGGTGCGCCCGGCATCACCGTGATCGGTGCGGGCATCGTCGGCGTGGCTGTCGCCAGCTACCTGCAGCGCGACGGTCATTCGGTCACCCTGGTCGATCGCGGGCCGCCAGGCGAGTTCACGTCCATGGGCAACGCCGGGATCCTCAGCCCGGGATCGGTGGTTCCGGTCGGCATGCCGGGCATCCTGAAGAAGGTCCCGCAGTGGCTGACCGATCCCGCGGCGCCGTTGTCGGTGAAGTGGGGATACCTGCCGCAGGCCGCACCCTGGCTGTGGCGGTTCATCCGCGCCAGCCGGCGTGATCGGGTCGAGCAGATCGCAGACGGACTGCGGCCGCTGCTCGGCCAGACCTTCGACGCGTATCGCACGCTGACACAGGCGGCCGGCTGCACCGACCTCATCAACCAGTCCGGCTACATCGCGGTCTACGAGACCGAGGCGGCGTTCCGCGCCGATGCGCTCGCATGGCAACTGCGTCGTGCGCGCGGCGTGAAGGTGGTCGACATCGATGCGGCGCAGATCCGCGAGCACGATCCCGATCTCGCGCCGATCTACGTGCGCGGTGTGCTGCTGCCGGAGCAGGGATATGTCGCGAATCCCCTGTGGCTCACGCAGCGGCTGTTCAACCACTTCATCGCGGCCGGTGGACACTACCTGCAGCGCGACGTCACCGGCTTCGACCTGTCCGGGGGAACCGTGCGCGCGCTGTCGACCACCGGCGGCCCGCTTGCGGTCGACCGGGTGGTGCTCGCCGCGGGGGTGTTCTCCGCCCACCTGGCCGCGATGCTGGGCACCCGCATTCCGCTCGAGTCGCAGCGTGGTTACCACGTGCACTTTCCCGACTCCGGCATCTCTCCGCGCACGCCGGTCATGTCGGGCGAGTACAAGTTCTTCGTGACGCCGATGGCCGATGGCCTGCGCAATGCCGGCACGGTCGAGATCGCGGGACTGGCGGCGCCACCGACGCAGGCGCGCATCGATGCGCTGGTACGCCACACCAGGCGCATGTATCCCGGCGCACGCCTGGATGACATGCGCACCTGGATGGGCCACCGTCCCTGCACGCCCGATTCGCTACCGGTGATCGGTCAGTCCAGGCGGTTCAGCAATGCGTATCTCGCGTTCGGCCATGGCCATACCGGCCTGTGCGGCGGAGCGCCGACCGGCCGGCTGCTGGCGGACCTGTTCGCGGGACGCCCACCGAACATCGATCCGGCACCTTACAGTCCCGAGCGCTTCTGAGGCTGGTGCACGCCGGGGGGCGGCGTGCAGTCCGCAGCAGGCGCCGCAACATGGTGGCGCGGGCCGGTTGCCTCGAGTGCCCGAGGTTGCCCTGCGCCACCGGAGGGCGCGCGATCCGGAAGGCGCACCTCGATCGGGCGTGCTGACGGCTTCCGCTCGCGCGTGCACCGGCTCGGGCGGGACGCCGCCTGCTGCGCGCGAACCGGATGCAACGGGATGCAGCGGGCTGCGGAAGACCGCTGATCGTCCGGTCCCCGTGGAGGCAGGGCGTTGGCATGGCGCTTGCAAGCCTTGTCTGCAGCAGTGGTACTGGCTGCACCGGTAGCGGTGGGAAGGAGGACAGGCAAGCTGATTGCTGCAGTTCGTGCACCTGGGAACGCTCGTTGCGAAACGGCGTGCGGCCATGCAGCTTCGACGAACGTGCGCCTGAGCAACCCACCCGCGCCGCGACTTGCCCCTTTCGCAATCCCTGATGAAGTGGTCGACATGAACTACAGCGAGATCCTGAAGCAGATGGCCGGCGAGGCGGACCTTCCGCGCGACATGGCCGAGTGGGAGGCGGAGGCACTGTTCTCCGCGATGCTGGACGGTGGCGTGCCGGAGCTCGAGCTCGGTGCCCTGCTGTCCATGCTGCACCAGAAAGGAGAGTCGGCCACCGAGCTGCTCGGCTTCGGCCGTGCGCTGGCGAATCGCGTGGCCCGGATGGACCGGGTGCACGAGTCGGTGCTTCCGGTGGTGCTGCCCAGCTACGGTGGATCGAACGATGAACCGAACCTGCTGCCGCTGCTCGCACTCCTGCTGCAGCGATTCCATGTGCCGGTGCTCATCCATGGCACGCTCAACCGCGAAGGCAGTGCATCGGCCGCCTACGTGCTGCGCGAGCTCGGCATCATGCCGAGCGTCGGTACCGAGCAGGCGCAGGAGGAGCTGGCCACGCGCGGCATCGCGTTCATGCCAGGCGGCGCGCTGTCGCCCGGGCTCGCGGCCCTGATGTCCCTGCAGGCAAGGCTGGGCGTGCACAGCGTCGCGCACCTGATGGCCAAGCTCCTGGCGCCGTTTCCGGATGGCTGCTTGCGGGTGATCGGCGCCAGCCAGCCCGGATACCTGTCCAAGCTGCAGCAGTACTTCCTCGCCTCCGGGGAAGTGGCGATGCTGCTGGAGGGCATGGGCGGCGAGCCGTTCGCCAATCCGCACCGGCGCCCGCGTATCGAGCTCTACGACGGCGGCATGTGCAGCGTATTGTTCGAGGCCGAGGCGGAGTCGACGCGATCGCTGGGCAGCGTACCGCGTTCGGCCGATCCGACGGTGACGGCGCAGTGGATCCGTGGCGCGCTGGCCGGCAAGGTGCCGTTGCCGATGCCGCTGATCAACCAGCTCGCCTGCTGCCTCTATGCGACCGGCTACACCTCCGACATGAACCAGGCCAAGGCGCTGGTGGCCGTGGAAGCGGGGAGCCTGGCCGCCGCCTGAACGGGTCGCAGCGTGATTCACGTCCATCACGCTGCGCCTGCCGCGGTGCTACGCTTGCGCCTTCGTTTCGCCGTCTTGTGAAAGGCTTCCGATGAGCGCAGCAGGCATGAAGGCAGGTCCGCATTACGAACCATTCGGCTGGCACCAGTGGCCGGAGGATTTCTGGTTTTCCTACCAGTTCCGGCGCGGGCTGGGCGAGACCCAGGAGGGTGGCGGTGCGGTCAGCGAATGTTTCCAGACGGCGAGCCGCATCACGCCACTGGACCCCGAGAGCTGGTTCGCCGAGTGGACCGTCACTGCGAAGCGCAACCATGCGCGCGGTGACGAGGCCGCCGCGAACGGGCATGTACGCACCGCAATGAACTGCTGGCTGCGCGCGGCCAACTACTATCGCCAGGCCGAGTTCTGGCTCGAAGGCGATGATCCGCGCCGGCTGCAGACGTTCACCGAGGGCGAGCGCTGCTCGCACCAGTTCCTGCGCCACCTCGATCCCCCGGGCGAAGTGGTCGACATACCGTACGAGCCGGGCAAGCCGCTGCCGGCCTATTTCATCCGCTCACCCCACGGGGCCGAGAAGCAGCCGGTGCTGATCTCCTTCGGCGGCATCGACTCGTTCAAGGACGAGCTGTGGTTCATGACCGGCCACGGAGCGCTGCAGCGTGGCATGTCGGTGCTGCTGGTCGACGGTCCGGGGCAGGGTGGAGCGCTGCGCCGCCATGGATTGCGCACCCGGCATGACTACGAGGTGCCGGTCGGCAAGTGCATCGACTGGCTGTGTGCCCGCAGTGACATCGACCCGGCGCGCATCGCGGTGAGCGGGTCCAGCCTGGGCGGCTACTATGCGGCGCGGGCGGGCGCGAAGGAGCCCCGGCTCGCCGCGGCGATTTCGCACAACGCGATCTGGAGCGTGCACCAGCGCTTCGGCGAGCGCGGCGAAGACCATGGACTGGCCGGCCACATGAAATGGATCACCGGCACGAAGTCGATGGCCGAGGCGACCGAGTACGTGCGCGAGTTCGTGCTGGAAGGCGTGCTCGATTCGATGCGCTGCCCCTACCTCGTGATCCATGGCGGGCACGATGTGCTGGGGGTCGAGAACGCCCGTACCGTGTACGACTATGCGAAGTCGAAAGGCATCGATGCCACGTTGCGCCTGGTCACGGCCGACGAGACCGGTGCCGAACACTGCCAGCACGACAACCCGACGATCGGACAGGAACTGATGCTCGACTGGTTGTGCGACCGGTTCGGCATCGAGCAGCGCAAGCTGCGCTTCACGGCCAGCTGAGCGCTGTCGAGTGTCTCGGCCGGCATCAACGTGAGCTAGCGGCCCTTTCCGGCCTTGTCGAGGCCCAGCACCCGGTCACCGGCCTTGATGCCGCGTTGCGCGAACCATCCACGATTGACTTCGAGGGCGTAGAGGGCTTCGCCCTCGGAGGGATGGCCATCGGTGGTGAACGGCATCATGTCGCGGATGTTCAGGATGACGCCCCTCGCATCGATGAAAGCGATCGACAGCGGGAGCGGGGTATTCTTCATCCAGAAGGATTGCCGCTGCGCGGAGGGAAAGACGAACAGCATCGCCTCGTCGTCCTTCATGTCGTAGCGGAACATCAGCCCGCGTTCGCGCGTCTCGGGGGTGGCGGCGACTTCCGCCGCGAGTACATGCTTGCCGATCGTCAGCGCAACCGTGGGAAGCTTCGGCTGGCCCTGTCCCTGGGCCAGGGCAGGGCCAGCCAGTGCGAATGCAGCCAGTGCGAACCAGATCACCCATAAACGTGAGGTGGTTTCATGCAACAGTCTGTACATCGATCGATCTTCCCTGGCCGCGTGTCCGGATCGTGGCTGCCCTGGTGCTTCGCCACCGTTATCGCCGTCGGTACGCAGGTGGCGCAGCAGGCGCAGGCTGCAGCGCCATGGCCCGCCCGCCCGGTGCGAATCGTGGTCACCTTTCCGCCCGGCGGCTCGAGCGACATTGTCGCACGGCTGCTTTCGAGCCAGATGGCCGAGCGCGTCGGACAGACGGTGGTCGTCGACAACCGGCCGGGCGCCGGCGGCACGCTGGGTGCGACGATCGTCGCGCAGTCCCAGCCCGATGGCCATACGCTCGTGCTGTCGAACACGGCGCCGTTCTCGGTGTCGCCGTTCATCTTCCCGTCGGTGCGCTACGATCCGGTGAAGGGTTTCTCGCACATCGCCTCCATCGGTGCAGTGCCCAACGTGATCGCCGTGTCCAACGCGCTGCAGGTGAAGTCGGTCGCCGAACTGGTCGCCGCGGCGCGTGGCGGGCGGCAGCTCAACTATGGCTCGAGCGGCGCCGGCTCGGTCGGGCATATCGTGGGTGAACTGTTCCAGCGGCAGTTCAAGGTGGCGATGACCCACGTGCCCTACAAGGGTGCCGCGCCGATGCTGGTGGACCTGCTGGCGAACCAGATCCCGCTCGCCTTCGATACCCTGCCGCAGAGCCTGCCGCATGCCCAGCGAGGTGCGTTGCGCATACTGGCAGTGACATCGGCGAAGCGGGTCGCCGCCGCGCCGGACATCCCGGCGGTCGGAGAGCTCGGCTATCCCGCGCTGGTGGCCGAGAACTGGCTCGGCCTGTCCGGGCCGGCGGGCGTGCCCACCCCGGTGGTCGATACGCTTCATCGTACCGTCGGTGACGTGCTGGCGCTGCCGGCAATCGCGACCCGGCTGGACGAACTCGGCATCGTGCGCCGCCCGATGAGTTCGGCTGCGTTCGCAGCCTTCGTCGCGGCCGAGGTCGGCGCCTGGCAGCCGGTGCTGAAGGCGGCCGGCATCCGTTCCGAATGAGTGCCGGCATGGGCGTCGATGCTGCAGGTGCCGATCGTGTCCCGGTGTTCCTGTTCGGCTGGCCGGGGCGTGGCAGTTTCAATGCATCGGCCGCAGCGGCCGTCGGTCGCCTGCAGGCGCCGCTGGCGGCACGCGGCATCGCGATCGAGATGCAGTGGCGACAGGCATTCGATGCGCCGAGCCGGGTCGAGGCCATCGCCGCGGTGGTCGAGGCCCAGCGCCCGGCGCTGGTCATCGTGCATGGCGGACAGGGCGACGAGCCGGTCGCCCGCCTCGCACCGCTGCATCCGTCGGTGAAGTTCGCCGTCACGCAGGGGGCGGTGACCGGTCCCAATGTCGCCAGCTACGAAGTGAGACAGGAAGCGTCGGCCTTCCTTGCGGGCGTGCTCGCCGCGCGCGCCACGCGTACCGGCACCGTGGCCCACCTGTCCGGCGAGCGGGTCCGCCCGGGCCTTCTCGGCCGCGCAGCCTTCGTGTCCGGGGTGCAGGCGGAGGCGCCCGGCATGCCGGTACTCACCGCGTTCTGCGGGCACCAGCACGACCCGGCGCTCGCCCACGCTTGGGCATGCGCGATGTTCGATGCGGGCGCGGACGTGCTGTTCACGATGCTCGATGGTGGCCGCTCCGGGGCGGTCGATGCCTGCCGTGAGCGCGGCACTGCGCTGATCGGCAACGTCGAGGACTGGACGCTGCGCGAACCCGATGTATGCATCGCCTCGGCGATCGCCGACAGCGGCTGGGGCGTCGAACGCGCGGTCGAAGACTGGCAGGCGGGGCGGTTCCCTGCCGGTGAGCATGTGCGCGCTGGCGTGTCTGACCCGGAGGTGGTTCGGCTCGCGCTGGCGCCGCGGCTGCGCGATGCGCATGGTGCCGCGATCGCGGCATGTACGGCTGCCCTGGCAGCCGGGGAATGCAGTTTCGCCGCCGACTACGATGGGCCGGAGTTCCGGCTCGATCCGGTGCGCTGAATCCGGCAGCCCCGTCGCTCCGGCGCTTCAGTGGCTGGTGTTCCCGCCCCTGTTTCTCTCCGTGTCCGTTCAACCCGCCGTCCCAGGAGTCCCCGCATGAAGAATTGCCTGCAGTCCCGTCGTCCTATTCCCGATGCCGTCGGCAGGCTCACCCTGCGCGCGCTGGCATTCGGCCTGCTTGCCGGCGCGGTGCCTGCGATGGCTGCTGCACCGTCGGGAGCCAGCGGTTATCCCAACCGGGCGATCCGCATGGTGGTGCCGTTCGCCCCGGGCGGTGCGACCGACATCCTCGCGCGCATTACCGGCGCGCGGTTGACCGAGGTCTGGGGCCAGACCGTGGTGATCGACAACCGGGCCGGTGCCGGCGGCACCATCGGTGCGGCGATCGCCGCCAAGGCAAACCCCGATGGCTATACGCTGGTGATGGGCACCAATGCCTCGCATGCGATCGCGCCCAGCCTCTACCCCAAGCTCGCATATTCGCCGTTGAAGGATTTCGCCCCCGTGACCCTGGTGGCGAACGTGCCGCAGGCCCTGATGGTGCATCCGTCGCTGCCGGTGAAGGACGTGAAGGAACTGATCGCCTATGCAAAGGGCAAGCCGGGTGCGCTCAACTACAGCTCGGCGGGCACCGGCACGCCCGGCCATCTCGGCCTCGAACTGTTCCAGATGATGAGCGGAACGAAGATGGTCCATGTGCCGTTCTCTGGCGGGGCGCCGGGCCTCGCCGCGCTGGTCGGCGGCCAGGTGCAGGTCATGGCCGACAACATGAATTCGGCGCTGCCGATGATCAAGTCGGGCAAGGTGCGGGTGATCGCCGTGACTACCGCGCAGCGCTCGGTCGCGCTTCCCGACACGACAACGGTGGCCGAGCAGGCGCTGCCTGGCTTCGACTCCGGGTCGTGGTTCGGCCTGTTCGCCCCGGCCGGAACGCCGAAGGAGATCGTGTCGGCGCTCAACACCGAAGTGGTGCGGATGCTGAAGGCACCCGAGGTGCGCGAGCGCCTGTTGCAGCAGGGGGCCGAGCCGGCGCCCAACACGCCGGCCCAGTTCGAGCAGCTGATCCGCAACGACATCGCGCGCTGGGCCAAGGTGATCCAGGTCTCTGGCACGCGCCTCGATTGAGGCGCGTGCGGCACGGCAGCATGCCGTGCCTCTGCTACGATCGCGCCTGTCCCAGCTTGGAGAAATGACGAATGGCGAACAAGACAGCAACCGGTACGAAGAAGGCCGTCGCGAAGAAGACTGCCGTGAAGAAGCCTGCCGTGAAGAAGCCCGCCGCGCGCAAGCTCGGCCCCAAGGGCATGACCTTCTGCACGCTCGCAGGTCGCGACGGCATGACCCTCGGTGTGCGCACCAGCCAGGGCATCCTGGACGTGGCGAAGGCTGCGGAGCTGTTCCGGATCAAGGCACCGACCACCATCCACCAGGTGATGGAAGGGGCAGACTGCGCACCGCTTGCGAAGCTGGTCGAGAAGGCGACTTCCGACGCGCGCGGCAAGTCGGTACTGGTCGCCGAGGCGAAGGCGAAGTTCGGCCCGGCCGTGCCCAACCCCGAGAAGATCATCTGCGTCGGCCTCAACTACCGGCAGCATGCCGCCGAGACCGGCAGCGCGATCCCGCCGGTGCCGCTGCTGTTCAACAAGTTCAACAACGCGCTGACCGGCCATCGGTCAACGGTGAAGCTGCCGAGCCAGGTCGACAAGATGTTCGACTACGAGGTCGAGCTGGTGATCGTGATCGGCAAGACCGCGCGCGACGTGAGCGAGGCCGACGCGCTGAAGTACGTGTTCGGTTATGCCAACGGAAACGACCTGTCGGCACGCGGCCTGCAGCGCGCGACCAGCCAGTTCATGCTGGGCAAGATCCCCGACGGCTTCGCGCCGCTCGGGCCGTGGGTGGTCAGCGCCGACCAGATCAAGG
>JBIITW010000173.1:0-10084 GCA_044340265.1 Burkholderiales bacterium
GCCGCACCTGGCCGCTGGCGCTGCGGGGGTGGCGCTGTCCACCGGCCCGATCGTCGAGGCCGCGCAGGCCGCGCAGGCACAGGTCGACTGGCTGCTGGTCGAGGGCGTCGGCGGTTTCCGCGTGCCCCTTGCGCTTGCCCCCGGGCTCGACACGGCCGCGCTCGCGCTCGACCTGGGTTTTCCGGTGTTGATGGTGGTCGGACTGCGGCTCGGTTGCATCAACCATGCGCTGCTGACCGCCGAGGCGATCGAGCGGCGCGGGCTGGTGCTGGCCGGCTGGGTCTCGAATGCAGTGGATCCGGACCTCGCCCGTGCCGACGAAGTGGTGGACACCCTCGATCGCTGGCTGCCGGCGCCGTGCATCGCGCGGTTTGGCCATGCCCCCGTCCCCGACTGGAAATCGGCGTGTGCCGCGGTGCGCATCGACCTGCTCGACGCGGCGTGCACGGGCAGGTAAGACACCGGTTCGCGGTTGAAGGAAGGGGCCCTGCTGTGCTAGATTCCCCGGTGCGTCGAAGGGCCGTGTTTGACCCGGCCCGCAGTTCCAACCGGTGTTTCAGTCAGGGTCTTTGCAGGCCTCCCATCACAGGCCGTATTGCCCGCCGGGAGGTGTCCGGACAGCGACGGTGAAGCATCAGATGCTGTCCGCATCGCGTTCATGGCAGGTGCCGCGGCAAGGCGCCTGCGAGCAGTCACCGCGGCCTGCCGAGCCTGTGGGCTCCGCCAGCAGGCGCGTCCGGGAAGTCCGCCGACGGCCTGGACACCGGTACTCGTTGCAGGAATCGCCGGCAGCATCCGCAGTATCGGAAGCATCCGCGTCACACGCAGCAACACAGGTCGCCAGCCGCGCAGGGAGATTCGAAATCACTACGATCGAGGCGGAAGTGGGGTCGGTGTCGATCACCACTGTGCCATCGGAAGCACGGAACCATCCTGACGCAGCAGTCGGCCTCAGCCTGACTGCGCGTCCGAATCGGTCGCTGTCGCTTGCCGCCCGCCGCTGGGTCGCGGTCGCGATGTGCATCCCGGTGCTCGCCGTCGCGCTCGCCGTGGCAGCCCAGGGCGCCTGGCTCGTGATGCCGTTCGCCGGGATCGAAGTGGCCATGATCGTCTTCGCCTATCGCTGGCTGCGTGCCGGCGATGGTGACTTCGAGACGGTGCGCGCCACCGGGCACGAACTCCTGCTGCAGCGGTCGGTGCGTGGTCGCATCGAAGAATCCCGCTTCAACCTGCACTGGGTCCAGGTCGTGTTCGAGCCGGCCGGTATCGCTCGCAAGAGCCGGCTCGCGCTCCGGTCCCATGGCCGCGTGCATCCGATCGGCGAATTGATGACGGAAGCTGAACGCAGCGCTGCCGCCGACTACCTCTCCGCACGCATCCGGCACGCTCGTGCCGCCTGCGCCTGACCCTGTCTTTCGAATCGTCTTCCTTGCCTCCCTTCGTTTCACATCACGGCTGCAGGTCGCATCGCACACCGGAGTCTTCATGAATCGTCCGTACCGTCCCCGTCTTTCCTCCGCCCTGGCCGGCGCAGCCAGCCTGCTGCTTCCCGCTGCATCCTTTGCGCAGCAGGCGGCTGGCCCGGAATACCAGGCAGCGTCGAAGTACAACCTGCAGCCGCCGGTCAGCGACATCGCGTCGCAGATCTACGACCTGCACACGCTGGTGCTGATCTTCTGCGCGGTGATCTTCGTGGCGGTGTTCAGCGCGATGTTCTACGCGATCATCTACCACCGCAAATCGGCAGGACACAAGCCGGCCCAGTTCCACGAGAACACGACGGTCGAGATCGTCTGGACGGTGGTGCCGTTCCTGATCCTGATCCTGATGGCCTGGCCGGCCACCAAGACCGTGATCGCAATGAAGGACACGTCGGCGCCCGACCTGACCATCAAGGCGACCGGCTACCAGTGGAAGTGGGGCTACGATTACCTGAAGGGCGAGGGCGACCTGAAGGACGTCGCCGACGGCATCGCGTTCTACTCGGCGCTGGCCACCACCCACGAAGAACGCACCAACGTCAAGCCGAAGGAAGCCGATTACCTGCTCGACGTCGACAACCGGCTGGTCGTGCCGGTCGGCAAGAAGGTCCGTATCCTCACCACCGCGAATGACGTGCTGCATGCGTGGTGGGTCCCCGCGCTCGGCGTGAAGCAGGACGCGATCCCCGGTTTCATCCGCGACACCTGGTTCAAGGCCGACAAGGTCGGCGTCTACCGTGGCGTATGCGCCGAACTGTGCGGCAAGGAACATGCGTTCATGCCGATCGTGGTCGAGGTCAAGTCGCTGGAGGATTTCCGCGCCTGGGCCGCCGAGCGGCAGAAGACGCGCACCGCCGGTGCGCCGGCGGCAACGCCTGCAGCGACTGCCGCGGCGCCCGCAGCGCCGGTGGCAGCAACGCCGGCGGCTCCGGCCGCTGCAGCGCCTTCGACGGCTGAAACCGCAGCGCGGGCCGCTTCGGCCCCGGCGCGCACCGCCAGCGGCGGCTAGGCGCAGGCAGGCCCCACCGCCTGCCACACCTGTTCAAGCATCCATACCCGAAACACGGCGCATCACCAGGTACACCAGGGAGACGAAACATGCAGGCCACTCACGCCCATCCGGCCGCCCATGATCACGGCGCACACGGTCATCCGACCGGGCTCATGCGCTGGATCACGACGACCAACCACAAGGACATCGGCACGATGTACCTGTGGTTCAGCTTCACCATGTTCCTGGTGGGCGGCGTCCTCGCGCTGCTGTTGCGCACGGAACTGTTCCAGCCGGGTCTGCAGCTGGTCGAGCCCGAGGTGTTCAATCAGCTCACGACCATGCATGGCGTGATCATGGTGTTCGGCGCGATCATGCCGGCCTTCGTCGGCTTCGCGAACTGGATGATCCCGCTGCAGATCGGCGCGGCCGACATGGCCTTCGCGCGGATGAACAACTGGAGCTTCTGGCTCCTGCCCCCGGCAGCCCTCCTGCTGATGATCTCGTTCTTCGTGCCTGGCGGCGCCGCTGCGGGTGGCTGGACGCTGTACCCGCCGCTGTCGATCCAGATGGGTCCCGGCATGGACCTCGCGATCTTCGCGCTGCACATCCTCGGCGCTTCGTCGATCATGGGCTCGATCAACATCGTGACCACGATCCTGAACATGCGCGCCCCCGGCATGACGCTGATGAAGATGCCGCTGTTCTGCTGGACCTGGCTGATCACCGCCTACCTGCTGATCGCGGTGATGCCGGTGCTGGCCGGCGCGATCACCATGATCCTGACCGACCGTCATTTCGACACCCACTTCTTCAACGCGGCCGGTGGCGGCGACCCGGTGCTGTTCCAGCACGTGTTCTGGTTCTTCGGGCACCCCGAGGTCTACATCATGATCCTGCCGGCATTCGGCATCGTGTCCGAGATCATCCCGGCCTTCGCCCGCAAGCCGCTGTTCGGCTACACCTCCATGGTGTACGCGACCTCGTCGATCGCCATCCTTTCCTTCATCGTCTGGGCGCACCACATGTTCACGGTCGGCATGCCCGCGACCGCGCAGCTGTTCTTCATGTACGCGACGATGCTGATCGCGGTGCCGACCGGCGTGAAGGTGTTCAACTGGGTGGCGACGATGTGGAAGGGTTCGATGACCTTCGAGACCCCGATGCTGTTCGCCTGCGGCTTCATCTTCGTGTTCACCATGGGCGGCTTCACCGGCCTGATCCTGGCGATCACCCCGATCGACATCCAGCTGCACGACACCTACTTCGTCGTTGCGCACTTCCATTACGTGCTGGTCGCGGGTTCGCTGTTCGCACTGTTCGCCGGCGTGTACTACTGGCTGCCGAAGTGGACCGGCCACATGTACAACGAGACGCTGGGCAAGGCACACTTCTGGCTGTCGGTGATCTTCTTCAACATCACCTTCTTCGTGCAGCACTTCCTCGGCCTGGCCGGGATGCCGCGCCGGGTGCCTGACTACGCGCTGCAGTTCGCCGACTTCAACATGATCTCGACGATCGGCGCGTTCGGCTTCGGCATCACCCAGCTGCTGTTCCTGTACATCGTGGTGTCGTGCATCCGCGGTGGCGAGAAGGCAGCCGCCAAGCCCTGGGAAGGCGCGCAGGGCCTCGAGTGGACCGTGCCTTCGCCCGCGCCGTACCACACCTTCGAGACCCCGCCGGTGGTGCGCTGAGCGCCGGTGAAGACCGACGCCCGCCTGCCGAACCTTCAGCCGATCCTGCTGCCGCCGCCCACCACTCCGCAATGACGACCCTCGACACCCTGCCGCCCGCCGAACGACAGCGCATCCAGCGCCGCAATTCGGTGCGGATGGCACTCGTGCTGGCGGCGGTGGCGGCGATGGTCTTCGTCGGCTACATCTACCAGGTCGCGAGGATGGCGGGATGACGGACGTACACGGCAGCGGACCTGGCATGCCTGACCCGGCCGGCGGTGCGCGGGCGGACGAGACCGCCGCGGACAACCGCGTCACGCTGCGCAAGCTGCTCGTGGTCACGGTGATGATGTTCGGCTTCGGCTTCGCGCTCGTCCCTCTCTACGAAAAGCTCTGTGAAGTGACCGGCATCAACCGGATCGTCAAGCGGGACGACCACAAGCCCGCCAACACGCAGGTCGATCCCAGCCGCAGCATCACCGTCGAGTTCGACGCGAACCTGCGCAGCAACCTGCCGTGGACCTTCAAGCCGCTGGAGACCAGCGTGAAGGTGCATCCTGGCGAGATCGCCACGGTCATCTACGAGGTCACCAACGTCTCCGGACAGGCGGTCACCGGACAGGCGATCCCGAGCTACGGCCCGATGCTCGCGGGGCAGTTCTTCCGCAAGATCGAGTGCTTCTGCTTCGAGAAGCAGGAACTGGCGGCCGGCGAGACGCGGCAGATGCCGATCGCCTTCGTCGTCGATCCGACCCTTCCCACCGATGTGAATACAATCACCCTGTCGTTCACCTTCTTCGAGGTGGCCGGCCGTGCGCAGGCGGAACGTTCGCTCGCCACGGCAACCGCCCCGGCGACGGTGGCGGCACCGCAATCGAAGATCCAGTAGAGACCGCCAAGGTCCAACGGAGTTGTCCATGAGCCAGTCGGCCACCGCGCACAGCAGCACCGCACCCCACTATTTCGTTCCGCAGCCCTCGACCTGGCCGATCTTCGGGTCGTTCGCGCTGTTCTTCATGGCGCTCGGTACGACGCTCTGGATGAACGACGTCAGCTGGGGCAAGTTCATGCTGATCGGTGGCCTGTGCATCCTGTTCTACATGCTGTTCGGCTGGTTCGGCGAGGTCATCCGGGAAAGCGAAGGCGGTCTGTACAGCAAGCGGGTCGACGTCTCCTTCCGCTGGTCGATGGGCTGGTTCATCTTCTCCGAGGTGATGTTCTTCGCCGCGTTCTTCGGCGTGCTGTTCTACATGCGCGTGATTTCGGTGCCCGACCTGGGCAGCCTGGACAACCGGCTGCTGTGGCCCGAGTTCACCGCCGGCTGGCCGCTGGCCGGCCCGGGCATCCGCGAGTCGTTCGAGACGATCTCGGCGTTCGGCCTGCCCGCGATCAACACCATGCTCCTGCTGCTCTCGGGCGTGACGATCACGCTGGCCCACTGGGCGCTGATCGCCAACAACCGGCCGGCGCTGATGCGCTGGATGATCGCAACCATCGCGCTGGGCACGGTATTCCTGTTCGTGCAGGGTTACGAATACGTCCACGCATGGCGCGACCTGAACCTGCAGCTCGACATGGGCGCGTACGGCGCGACCTTCTTCATGTTGACCGGCTTCCACGGGTTCCACGTGACGATCGGCACCATCATGCTGATCGTGATCACCCTGCGTTGCTCGAAAGGTCATTTCACGCCCGAGAATCATTTCGGCTTCGAGGGCGTGGCCTGGTACTGGCACTTCGTGGACGTCGTCTGGCTGCTGTTGTTCGTGGTCGTCTACGCGCTGTAGCCTGGTTGCAGAAGCAAGGCTGCGTCCCGACGGGATGCAGCCCTGACGGAACCCTCGCCGGGCCCCCGGCCGTCGTACCTGCGGCAACGGGTCGGTGCCACGTTGACGATCGTGGCAGATATGGTCGCAGACACGGGGGCGCGTGGCCGCCGGTGACGCTGCGGCCGAGGCTGCGGGTGACGCACCGCATCCTGCGTCGTGTCGATGATCGTCTGCGGTTTCGTCCTGCCCGGGCTCGCACCTGCCGCGCGGGCGACATTTCACCGCAGAAAGTTCACAGGGCAGAGCCGCGAAGCGTGATCACTCCGGTGAAATGCGCGAGCATCAACAACACGAACAGCAACACCGACAGACCGACGCGCACCGTGAGTGCGCGTACCGTGCGGGTAGAGCTGCCCCTGTCATTGAACATGTAGAACAGTGCCGATCCCAGGCTCGCAATGATCAGCACCAGGAAGCCGACGATCAGGATATTCATGTCAAAGCCCGGAAATGGATCACGCAGTCTAGCCGAACCGGCTGCGCAGCCGCCCGCGACTGCGTCTGTTTCCGGCACGTCGGGCGATGCGCCGGCGCAGCCGACGGGTCCGCGCCGCTTCCGTCCCGAATGGGTGCCCACCGTGGTGCTGATCGCCGTGCTGGCGCTGACGCTTTCTGCGGCGCGCTGGCAACTCGACCGGGCGGCCTACAAGTCCGGCCTGCAACAGCGCATCGAAGCCGCTGCAAGCGCGCCGCCTGTTTCCCTGCAATCCGGCGTCGACGGCGATGGTTCGCAGCTCGCGTGGTTCCCGGTCGAGGCGACCGGTCGCTTCGACGCCGGCAAGCTGGTCTTCCTGGACAACCGGTTACGCGATGGCGTGCCTGGTTACGAGGTGCTGACGCCGCTGCGCCTGTCCGGCAGCGACCGCGTGTTGCTGGTCAACCGGGGCTGGATCGCCGCGCCCCGGCAGCGCGACCGGCTGCCTCATGTCGATACGCCGTTGGGTGAAGTCCGTGTGCAGGGGCTGGCCTTCGTGCCCAGCGAGCGCTTCATGGAACTGCGGGCCGATACCGACGACGCGTCGCGCTGGCAGAACTGGACCCTTGCGCGTGCCCGTGAACGCTGGTCGCTCGACCTGCTGCCGGTAGCGCTGCTGCAGTCCGCAGCGATCGAGGGTGAAGGTGCAGGCCTCGGGCGCGCGGATACGCTGGCCCGCGAGTGGCCCCGGCCTGATGCCGGGATCGACAAGCATCGCGGATACGCGCTGCAATGGTTCAGCTTCGCCGGCATCGGTTTCATCGTCTGGCTGCTGCTGAGCCTGCGCCGCGACGGCGACAGGAGAACACGATGAGCCTTCCGACCGGCCTGCGGCGCAAGTTGCCGCTGATCATCCTGGTGCTGGTGTGCGCAACGCCCGCGTTCGGGCCGTACCTGCTCTGGTTCTTCTGGAAACCCGGCGAGTACAGCAACTACGGGGAACTGGTCGAGCCGGTGGTCCTTCCGGCGGTGGCGCTCGAACCCCTGGTTCCGCCGCTGCGTGCGCCGGCGCCCGGGGCGCAGCCGGTGCAGGGAGCCCCGGTGCCGGTGGCTGCCGCCGCTGCAGGCGCGCCACTGCCGGGCACCCCCTCGCCGACACAGACGCCGCCCACCCTGCGCGGAAAATGGTTCCTGGTGATGGCCGATGGCGCTGATTGCGATGCGCGCTGCGAGCGCAAGATCTGGCAATTGCGGCAGTTGCGCACGATGCAGGGCAAGGAGATGGAACGGGTGGAACGCGTCTGGCTGGTGGATGATCGCAGGGAGCCGGCGGCGCGCCTGCATGAACCCTTTGCCGGCACCTGGGTCGTGCGCCAGCCCGACCCGGCCCTGCTCGGTGCGCTGCCGTTGCCCAGCGGCGGCGAACTGCGCGACCACATCTGGCTGGTCGACCCGCTCGGCAACCTGATCCTGCGCTATCCACCGGATGCCGATGCCACGCGCATCCGCAAGGACATGACTCGCCTGCTCAAGTACTCGAGGATCGGATGATGTACAGAAAGCTCCTGCTGATCGCACCGTTGCTGACGCTGATCGTCGTGGTCGTCGGTGCCTATACCCGGTTGACGGATTCCGGTCTGGGCTGCCCCGACTGGCCAGGGTGCTACGGCCAGCTCACCGCGCCGGATACCGCAGCCGAGATCGCGCGGGCCAGCGAGCGCTTCCCGGGCGCCGAGATCGATCCGTTCAAGGGATGGGTCGAGATGATCCATCGCTATCTTGCCGGTTCGCTCGGCCTGCTGATCCTGGGCATCGCGGTGATCGCCTGGCGCAACCATTTCCGTCAGGCAGCCTCCGCGGTGCGCCTGCCGGGCAGCGATGCGCACTGGCTCGGCACCGGCCTGCTGCTGCTGCTGCTGGTACAGGCGCTGCTCGGCAAGTTCACCGTCACGCTGCTGCTCAAGCCCGGTGTCGTGACGCTGCACCTGCTCGGCGGCATGCTGATCCTGTCGGTGCTGTTCCGGATGGCGATCGGCGAATTCGTCGACCGCAGCCGGGTGGCGGTCGATCGCGCGGCACGGCTGGCGCCATGGGCCGCCGGCGGCATCGCGCTGCTCATCGGCCAGATCATCCTGGGCGGATGGGTGAGCACGAACTACGCGGCGCTGACCTGCCTGGACTTCCCGACCTGCCATGGCTCCTTCCTGCCGCCGATGGATTTCCAGCACGGCTTCCACGTGCTGCGCGAGCTCGGCGAGGCGCCCGACGGTACGCCGCTGTCGCACGAGTCCCTGAACGCGATCCAGTGGACCCATCGGGTCGGTGCGCTGGTGCTGACCGCCTACCTCGGGGTGCTGGGCTTCGTCGCCCTGCGTATCCCCGGCGTGGGTGCCGCTGCGGTCGCGATGCTGGTGCTGCTCGTGGCCCAGGTCACCATCGGCATCCTCAACGTCGTGTGGTTGTTGCCGCTCTGGCTCGCGACCCTGCACAACTTGGGTGCGGCGCTGCTGCTTTGCGCCGCGGTGATGCTAAAATTCATGATGACGCGTCGGGTGGGCGCAGATAATCACGCCGAGACGGATTCTGATGCTGGCGCTCGCGCGGGTCGCCCCTCGAACGGATCCGCACGGGCTGCACACGCCTGATCGCAAAAACAAGACAAAGCCCGATGCAGGGCCGCACCGGCCGGCCGCCTGCCGCAGCCGGTGCAGACGAGACCCGACCGATACCGATGTCCCAGACCCTCGCCCTGACCGGTGGCACCCTGCGCCAGTTCTATGAACTGACCAAGCCACGCGTGGTGTCGCTGATCGTGTTCACGGCGGTGATCGGCATGTTCCTCGCGACCGCGCCCGGCACGCTGCCGCCGTTGTCGCCGGTGCTGTTCGCCACGATCGGCATCGCGCTGGTGGCCGGCGCGGCGGCGGCGGTGAACTGCCTGATCGAGCAGAAGATCGACGCGGTGATGGCACGCACCCGCGGCCGCCCACTGCCCAGCGGCAACGTCAATTCGCTGCAGACGCTGGTCTTCTCAGGGCTGGTCGGCGGCGCCGGGCTGCTGGTGCTGCACAACCTGGTCAACACGTTGACCATGTGGCTCACGCTGGCCACCTTCGTCGGCTACGCGATCATCTACACCGTGGTGCTCAAGCCGCTGACTCCGCAGAACATCGTGATCGGCGGCGCCTCGGGTGCGATGCCGCCGGTGCTCGGCTGGGCTGCGATCACCGGCGAAGTGTCGCCGGCTGCGCTGGTGCTGTTCCTGATCATCTTCGCCTGGACGCCGCCGCACTTCTGGGCGCTCGCGCTCTATCGCAAGCATGAATACGCCAAGGCAGGCGTCCCGATGCTGCCGGTGACGCATGGCGACCGCTTCACCCAGCTGTCGGTGCTGCTCTACACGGTCATCCTGTTCGCCTGCTCGCTGCTGCCGTTCGCCATCCGCATGAGCGGCTGGCTCTACCTGGCTTCAGCCGTGGTGCTCGGCGGCGTTTTCCTCTGGTATGCATGGCGGCTGTTCACGAACTACAGCGACTGGCTCGCGCGGCGTACGTTCCGCTACTCGATCCTGTATCTCACGCTGATCTTCGCTGCGCTGCTGGTCGACCACTACGCGCCCTGGAACTACTAGGACACCGGGGCGTCCCGCAGCAGGCGTGAAGCGAGGAGGAGACGCGCGATGAGTCGAAAGG
>JBIITW010000174.1:0-10052 GCA_044340265.1 Burkholderiales bacterium
GCCGGCGGTGGATTTCAATGTGTGCACGCCGCGCTTCAGCGCGGCCAGATCGCCGCTGGCCAGCGTGCGCTCGATCTCGTCGATCATCGTCCGCGCATCCTCGACGAACAGATCGAGCAATTCGTCCGCATAGCCCGGATCGCTGCCATCCTCGATCATGGGCAACTCGCTCAGCACCGAAGGGTCGAAGCAGGGCGGGGCTGTGGCCGACGACACGGGCGCGGTCGTCACAAGCCCCGCCCCGGGAAGCTCGATCGGCATTGGCGTCGCGGGCAAAGCCTTGGCGCCAGACGCAGCACTGATGGAGAGCCAGCGAGCCACCATCGCGCGCAGGCTTTCCGCCAGTACCGGCTTGGTCAGGAAGTCGTTCATTCCGGCTGCAAGGCAGGCCACCCTGTCCTGGGCAAACGCATTGGCCGTCAGCGCCACGATGGGCAGCAGGGACGCGCCAGGGCCGGCTTCCCCGGCGCGGATCCGGCGCGTCACCTCAAGGCCGTCCATGTCGGGCATCTGCCAGTCCATCAGCACCAGGTCGAACGGCCGCGCCTGCAGCAGGTCCAGCGCCTGCCTGCCGTCGCTTGCAGCGGTGCTCAGGTAGCCGGCATGGCTGAGCAGGCGGCAGACGATGGTCTGGTTGAGCGGATCATCCTCGACCACCAGCACATGCGCGCGGCCCTGCGGCGTCGCGCCGGCATCGCCCACGGCGGCACGCGAGCCGCCCGCGGGCAGGCCGGTGGCCGCGCATCCGAACTCGCTGACGAGCGCGGTGCGCAGGACCGGCTTCATCAGGCTGCGCGAAAGCATGCGCGAGCCTACGAGGCGGCACGCGTCTGCGGACTGCCGGCCGGTCATGCCCACGATGCGTGCGGTCTGCAGGCGCACGCCTGCACGGTCGAGCAGGCCTGAGGCGCCGGGGCCGTCGCAGCAGACGAGCATCCACACCCGTGCCGGCTGTGCAGCCGAGGCGAGCCAGCGGTCGACATCATCGACCGTTTGCAGGCGGATCGGGATGCAGCCCAGCCGCTGCAGCTGGGTTGAAAGCGCATCCGCGGAAGGATCGTGCGGCTCATGGAAGCCGACGTCCAGCCCGAGCGCCGGCGGATCCGCCGGCGGCAGGGCGGCCGCTGCCACCCGCAGGCTCAGGTCGAAGCAGGTGCCTTCGCCGAGGCGGCTGCGGACCGAGATGGTTCCGTCCATCGCCTCGACCAGCTGGCGCACGATCGACAACCCCAGACCGCTGCCGCCGAACCGGCGGTTCGCGCCATCGTCGGCCTGCCGGAATGGTTCGAAGATCTGTTGCAGGGAAGCCTCGCCGATGCCGACCCCGGTGTCGGCGATGCTGATCCGCAGGACATCGGGATCCTCGCCGCACATGAGCTTCACCGTGACATCGCCCGCGGGCGTGAACTTCACTGCGTTGCCGAGAAGGTTCAGCAGCACCTGCCGCACGCGCAACGGATCTCCATGCCGCCACGGCGCCAGTGCCGGATCGACGATGCAGGACAGTTCGAGTCCCTTGCCGCGCGCGGTGACCGCCGCGGTGGCCAGCGCGGCGTCGACGCAGTCGAGCAGGTGGAAGTCCTCCATCGACAGCGACAGCTCGCCGGCCTCGATCCGCGACAGATCGAGGATGTTCTCGATCAGGCCGAGCAGGTTGAGGCCGCTGCGCTGAATCGATTCGACCAGGTGCACCTGACCGGCATCGGCCTGGTCGGCCGGACCGGCTGCCCCGGCATGCGCGGCCTGCAGCAGCTGTGCGGCGCCGATCACCGCATTGAGCGGCGTGCGCAGCTCATGGCTCATGTTGGCGAGGAAGCGCGTCTTCGCCTGGGATGCTGCCTCCGCGGCTTCCTTCGCCTGGCGCAGGTCCTGGGTCAGCTGGCGCGACTGCGTGATGTCGGTGCGCAGGCTGACCGTCAGGCCATCGCGCGATCGGCTCTCGTGGACGCGATACCAGCGCCCGCCGAGCGTCACCTCGCGCGCGCGCGGCCCATCGTCGAGCGCGCGATGCATGGCGATGCGACCGGCGAGCCAGTCGTCCTCCGAGAGGCTGCGGTCGATGCCTTCGAGGCCGCTGCGATAGAACGACTGCATCACCTCCCGGATCGTCGGGTGCGGGCCCAGGCCTGTGATCGGCGACACCGCCCGGTAGCGGCTGTTGGAGATCACCAGGCGGTCCTGCTCGTCGTACATCACGAAACCGGCATCGAGCGCCTCCAGCGCGCTCTGCAACTGGCCCTGTGCACGCGCGGTCTGCTCAAGGGCCAGCCGGGTCGTCGTCCGATCGAGCACCAGCCCGTCGAAGTAGAGCAGACGGCCATCCGCGTCGTACACCCCCTGGCCACGATCGAGCGCCCAGCGCACGCCGCCGTCGGCATGGCGGATCCGGTACTCGATCTCATAACTGGCATGTCTGCGCGTCGCGCGCAGGATCTGCCGGCGCATGCGCGGAAGGTCCTCGGGCAGCACCACCGTCGACAGGTCACGGCCGTGGTCGGTGAACGCCTGCACCGGATACCCGGTGAGTGCCTGGATGCCTTCCGACAGGAACAGCACGGCGCCTTCGCGTCCCGCGCCCCGGCGGTAGACGCAGCCGGGAAGGTTGGCGACGAGCCCGCGGAACTTGCGTTCGCTGTCGGCGAGCGCGAGTTCCGCCTGCCGGCTCTGGTGCACCAGCGCGCGCAACAGCGTCGCCAGCTCGAGCAGGTCTTCGGACTGCGGGGCGGGCTCGTCAAACGGGAGCCGATGCCGGCAGAAGCTCGCGCGCGCTCTCGCGCAGCGTGTCCAGCACCGTGCGCTGGGCCACGGCTTCCTCGCGCAGGCGATCGTTGGCCTGGGTGAGTTCCTGCGACGACAGTTCCAGGCTGCGCGTGCGCAGGGCGAGATCACGATCGGACTGGTAGTAGCTGTCGGACACCAGCGCCACCAGCCGGCCCACCGCCTCCCCGAGCGCGGGGTCAGCCGCCACGCCCGGCAGCGAGGACAGCGCGGCAGCGCCGTCTATCCCGAGGCTGCGCCGTAGCTGCCGCAGCAGCATCGGATGGATATCGACGGCAGGCAGGGCGGACATCGAAGGGTCAGGCCGACTCACGCAGGAACGTGATGGTCATCGTCTGGTTGTGCAACCGGCACTCGGTCGACGCGAACAGCGGGCTGATCTCGCCATTGGAGTAGAAGCCTGCCACCCGCGCCTTGCGCCCGAACACGGCGGCTACTGCCTCGACCTCCTCGTCGACGCGCGCACCCATCACGAGCTTTCGACCGACACAGCTGACCAGCAGTGCCAGGCTTTCCCCCGTACCGTCCGCGCCGGCGCTGGCGCTGGCACTTTCGGCAGCGGCCTGCGCGCCATAGATCAGGGTGTCGGTGGAGGCATGCATCAGTTTCAGGTAGCCATCGGTGAAGATGTCTCCGGCGAGGATCAGGCTGCCGGCATCCCGATCGATGCCCAGGATGGTGCGGATCAACCCCTGGCCCTGGCGGTCGGGACCCATCATCTCGAACGGGAACAGCAGGCCGGTTCCCGGCAAGCCGTCCGCGTATTCGCCCAGGTACTTGCGGTACACATCCAGCGCGGGGGAACCGTCGAGTTCGAACAGGACGTTGCCTTCCGCCCGGGTCACCCGGCGAGCGGGGCCGAACGGCTGCCAGCCATGGAATGAACCGTGGGAGACCTTCATGCCGGGCGCATGAAGGCCGACTGCAACCAGCTGACGGTCACTGATGGCCCGGCTGGACAGCGTCCAGGTACGGGCGAATGCGCCACCGTCTCCGGCCAGGCCTCCGGCAATCGACACGCCCGCAGGCAGGCGGCTGGACAGACCGGCGATCAACGCACTGCCGTTGATCTCGACACCGAGCCCGAACACCAGCACGTTGTGCAGACCGTCCACCTGCAGACCTTCCCCGAGTCGTACGCCGGCCGCGAACGAGTCGGCCATCCATGCCAGATCGGTTGTCGCCAGCGCGACGCCAGGACGGTCGAAATGGACAGCGGTCAGGCCGAGCATGTCGTCGGTCACCCCCACGTCGCCGATCTCGCCGGCGGTGGAACACCCGGCCAGCACCGCGTCCGGAAAGGCGGCCTACAGCGCGTCGAGCAGACCCGCCTCGGTCATCCGCTTCACCGAGCCGAAGGCCAGTACCAGCTGTGGATGGATCGCGACCAACGGTGCCAGCTCCGCGCCTTCGGGCACTCGTCGTGCAGTGAATTGTTCGATCTTCATATGTTCCCGGGGCCTCGGAATCTCGTTTTTACCTGTACGCAGGAACATCGGCAGGATCGCTCCCGACTTGAATGCGCGGTGCCCCGAGCCGCGTGCCTGCCGGCTGGGAAAGTGCTAGCTTCGGTGGTTCAAGAACGATGGAGGCAAATCGATGGCTGGCGACCCGGGGAACGGATCGAGTGCTGCAGAGGCGGCTGGTGGGCGGTTTTCATGGCTGAAGATCGCCGATCCTGCGAACTGGGCACCCGATGTCGCCCAGCTGCAGCAGGACAGCCTTCAGCGCCTCGGCTTCATCCGCAGCTTCCTGCGCCTGCCGTTCGGCCCGGGCCGGCTCGCTCTGTACCAGGGCTACCTCGATCGCCTGATGCGCGCACCGGACGGGCTGCTGTCCCCGCTCGAGCGGGAATTGCTGGCGCTGGTGACCAGCGTGGAGAATCGCTGCGAGGTGTGCATCCTTTCCCACGCCGCCGCGCTGAAGAAGCATGGCCTGGATGCCGACACGGTGGACACGATGACGCTCGCCTGGCGGCGAGCGCCGCTTGCGCCGCGCCATCTCGCGCTGGCGAACTTCGCCTCGCGGCTCACGCTCGCACCGGGCGAGGTCGACGAGTCCCTGCTCGACGGCCTGCGGAGTGCCGGGCTGAGCGAAGCGCAGGTGTTCGAAGCGGTGCAGGTGGTCGCCATCTACAACTCGAACAACCGGATCAACAATGCCGTGGGCATGATTCCGAACGCCCAGAGCCGGCCGGGATACCGCGCGCCCGGGTAGACCCTTGTTCATGGACCCCACCTCTGTCTCGATCGACTGCGCTGCCTGGCAGAGGGCGCCGTTCGACCCCGGCGACGAAACCGTCTTCGCCGTCGGTGACGTCCACGGCTGCGCCAGGCAGCTCGAAGCGCTGCTGGCGGAAATTGCCCGTGCCGCCGCAACTCAGGACGCTGCCACGCGCCTGGTGTTCCTCGGAGACCTGATCGACCGGGGCGACGACAACCTCGGCGTGCTGAAGCTCTGGGCGGTCGACGCTGCAGCCCGCGGCGTCGACCGCATCGACCGTCTGATGGGCAACCACGAGATGACACTGCTGCATGCAATCGGCGAGGGCCCGCACGCGGCGAAGGCGCGTGAACTGTGGCTCGGCCCACACATGGGCGGCGGCAAGGTGCTTGGCGAGATGCGCGCGATGCTCGGGCGTCCGGACGCGACCCTCGATCGCGCGATGGTGGAGGCTGCGATGGGCCCGGAGGTGTTCGGCCATCTGTGTTCGATGGCGCCGCACCTGCAACTGGGCAACGTGCTCTTCGTGCACGGTGGCCTGCGGCCGCAGGTGGATCCCGCCACCTGGCTGGGCCAGCCGTGGACCGCGTTCCGGGAAGCCGAGTGGGCCTGGATCATGGCCGATTTCCTGCAGTGGCCCGGCGGGTTCGGCGGGACGCTGGTCGTGCATGGACACACGCCCCCGTTCCGCCACCATGAACTCACCGGGCAGGACGATCCGCACCGGTTCATGCACGATCGCCTCGGCCTGGACGGCGGCAGCACCCGCAACGGCATCGTCACGGCGGCGCAGATCGAACGGGGACGCTACCGGATCATTCGAGCACTCGGCGCTGCGGCGTCTGGCTGAGCGTCGCCCACCTCGACGGCCGTCAGCCACAGCCGCGTGTCGAACTCGAGCTGGTGGTAGTCCGGCTCCATGTGCCTGCACAAGGCATAGAACGCCTTGTCGTGCATGCGCTCCTTGAGGTGCGCGAGCTCGTGCACCACGATCATCCGGAGCAGGGCTTCGGGCACCTGCCTGAACAGGCCGGCGATACGGATCTCTCGCTTCGCCTTGAGCCGGCCACCCTGAACGCGCGAGACTGCGCTGTGCATGCCCAGTGCGTTACGCACGACATGCAACCGATTGTCGTAGGTGACACTGGACAGCGGCTCGGCGCTGCGCATGAACCGCCCCTTGATGTCCATCACGTAGCCGTACAGCGCGCCGTCGGTGCGCAATGCATGCGGCGGTCCGTAGCGCGCGGTCAGTGTGTCGAGCAGCGTGCCCTTTTCGAGCAGCGCGGCTACCCGATCCAGCAGCTCCTGTGGATAGCCAGACAGGTATTGCAGCGAGGGTCGAGGCCGCGCCTGGGGCGGCACTGCGGGCTTCATCGGCGGGTTCGACATGGCTGGGCAAATGATCGAAAGACTCGGGAAGCAGTGTAGCCCGGGATGCGCGACCGACGTTGCGCATGACGTTCCCCGGTCGCCGCAGATCCTCGATCATGAAAGCCGACGATTCGGTTCGATACCGCACAGACCGCAAAGTCACCCGGCCTCATCCTGAGGCCTTGACGGAATGCAGCAGGAGACTCGTCTGATCCGGAGCACCGCCCTTGCGCTTGGCGCGATCCTGCTGTTCCTCATGCTCCTGTGGCTGGCTTCGATGCCGTTCAGTGGCCTGGCGTTCGCGGTATTCGCGCTTCGCCCCTCGTTCCTGCAAGGGACCGGCCTGCTGACCATCGGCCTGATGAGCGTGGCCATGGTGCTCGCGACGCGCCCGGCGTGGTTCGAGCCGTGGCTGGGTGGCCTGGACCGGATGTACCGCCTGCACAAGTGGCTGGGCATCTCGGCGCTGGTCCTTGCCGTGGCCCACTGGTCGTGGGTCGAGGTCCCGAAGTGGCTGGTCGAGGCAGGCGTGCTGGTCAAGCCCGCCCGGGTGCCCCTCGCCGTACCTGCCAACCCGATGCTGCGGGAATTCCACGCCCTGCGCGGCCTGGCGGAAGACGTCGGCGAATGGGCCTTCTACGCCGTCGTGCTGCTGATCGCGCTCGCGCTGCTCAAGCGCTTTCCCTACCATCGATTCTTCCAGACGCATCGGCTGCTGTCGGTGGCCTACCTGGCACTGGTTTTCCACTCGGTCGTGCTCATGCAGGACAGCAACTGGATGGCGCCCATCGGCTGGGTGACTGCGCTGCTGCTGTTCGCCGGCACGGTTGCGGCAATCATGGTGCTGTCCGGGGTCGTCGGGCGCGACCGGCAGGCTGTTGCAGTGGTGGACACCGTCACGCTTCATGCGGCCCAGGCGGTGCTCGCAGTGACCGTCCGGTTGAAAAGCCGCTGGCGAGGACACCAGGCAGGGCAGTTCGCCTTCGTCCGATTCGACGCGGGCGAGGGCGCGCATCCGTTCACCATCACCTCACCGTGGACAGGCGATGGGCGGCTCGAATTCCTCATCAAGGACCTGGGCGACTATACGAAGACGCTGCCCGCACGGCTGCTGCCCGGCGCCCTGTTGCGGGTCGAGGGCCCCTACGGCGCGTTCGATTTCGAAGGCAGCAGGCGACGCCAGATATGGGTCAGTGGCGGCATCGGCATTACCCCGTTCCTCGCGCGCCTGAATCAACTGGCGCTTCGGCCGGATGGAAAGGCGATCGACCTGTTCCACAGCACGACCACCCGCGACGAGGCGGCGTTCGCACGACTGCGCGCTGCGGCCGACGCTGCTGGCGCCTCGCTGCACCTCGTAGTGGATGCGGCCGATGGCCGGATGACCGCCGAGCGGCTGTGCGCGACCATACCGGCATGGCGCGAGGCAGATTTCTGGTTCTGCGGGCCCGCGGGGTTCGGCCACTCGCTGCGCCGCGACCTGCTCGCCAGGGGGCTTGCCGCACGCGACTTCCATCAGGAACTGTTCGACCTGCGCTGAACCTGCCTTGACCGGGCACAGCATCAGGAGCCCGCTGCATCAGTCGAGCCGGATCTGCCTGATGTGGAGTTCGAACGGTCCCGCCTGCCTTGCACCGATCAACAGGCCCACCTGACGGATACGCCCCGGATCGAGAGGCGGTGCCCCGGATGCTTCGCGTCCACGAAAGGAGGCGCGGAACGCGTCGAGCGGCAGACGCAGGATCTGCCAGTCACACCCTTCGGGCGAGAAGTTGCACTGGTAGCTGACGCTGTCCAGGGCCGCGTCGGTGAGCAGGCTCAGCTTGAACTGCCGAGGGTCACCGCACAACTCGATCATGCACGCCTGCGCACCTGGAACGCCGAGCGCGCCCGGCGCAGATCGCACCGAAGCGAAGCCGCCGTTGCGCTCCAGGGACACCTCGCCCTCGAACACTGCATGCCCGGCGGGGACGTGGCGCAACCGGCTGCGCGACACGCCGCCCATGACACGGTCGTCGATCGCCTGCCAGGTTTCGGATGCGTGCGGGTCGGTGAAGTCGAAGATCAGCCTCGGCATGGTTCCCGGACGTGCTCTGACAGGTTCAGGTCGTCCCGGAAAGGCGCGACCTGCAGGCGGCAGGACGAGTTGCTTGCAAGTGACTCGTCAACGATGTTAGATGGTCATAGTATTCATAACATTCGATACGCTATAAGTCTCCAGAAGAGCGGCGCAGCAGCGGGCGGGAGACGCGTCGGGAGATCCGCGCCATGCCTGCCGTACCTGCCATAGCTGCCGTACCTGCCTTGACGGACCAGGCGGGAGCGCCCCACGGAAATCGATCATCCAACGATTTCACACATCGCAAGGAAAACAAATGTCGTACATGAGAGTCATCCTGACCGTACTCCTCGGGCTGAGTGCATCCAGCGTCGCGGCCCAGCCCTCCTATCCGGCCGAGCAGCTGCTGTCGACCACCCGGACCGTCGTCGGGGAAGAAATCCGATATCCGCAGGGCGGCCAGCCGCGGGTGAAGATGGCCATCGTCACCATCCAGCCGGGGACGGCGACCGCCCTCCACCGGCACCCGACCCCGCTGGTCGCGTACGTCCTCGAGGGCCAGGTGACCGTCGATTACGGCGTGCATGGCCTGAAGACGTTCAAACAGGGGGATGCGTTCGTCGAGGCCATGGACGTGGCGCATCGCGGGATGAATCGCGGAACGACCGTAGTCCGGTTGCTGGCGGTCTACATCGGGAGCGAAGGTGTCCCCGAAGTCGTGATCGAGCGTTGACGCGGACGACCATGCCAGAAGGTCCGGTTTTCGATGGCCGGGCATTCCGGCATTGGCCTCGGGCGCAGCGCTGCCACCTTTCGCCCGAAAGGCGAAGCCGGCGCTTGAGCTGACGCCGGGATCCGCTCATTCACGATGGGCGGTAGCGCCAGTTCCGGGTAGGGCGTGCGGTCTGTTCATCACCTGGCTCGTGAAGGGAGCCGGTGAACCGAAGGGCGGTGTGACACCCGGAACGCTCCGCGATCAGCGGAGGGGAAACAACAGCTTAGCGAGCGATGATGGCTCCCCTTCCTGCGCACGTATCGAACCATGTGCACCGCGCCGGAAGCAGGATTCCGGAAGGTGCTAGAGGAAGTCAATGAAATGCATTCAGCCGCTCGAGAAAATCTGACCATCCGAAGCGTCAATTTTCGGCGGAAAAATACTGGGCTGGAAGTACTCCCTGCTTTGATCCCGGCCGCGGCATGCCGTCACTGGTCGAAATGAAATGGGCGGGCACCGATGCAGACCGAAAAAATCTCACCAAACGCTATTTCCGAAGCGGCCTTGAAGTGTTGGCGCCGGCAGAAAATTGACCAGGGGGTCAGTTTTCGGTCGGCGTCAACAACCACCCCTTTCAATTGGCGGTAACGATCACTTTCAAGCGCAGCATTCAAGGGAGGGCCTCCTTAAGCACGGGGAATGAAGGAATTGGCTGGCTGAGCATCTAGCCTTTACGGAGAGGGCGGCCCAGTCCTACATGAGGCTTGCCCGTAATTGGGAATCTTTGTCCAAAAACGAAACGATTTCGGATTTGGGCTTAGTAAAGACGTTAAGCCTGCGGTAGGCTTGCATATCGCTTTCTGTTTATTGGAATTTAATGCTATACCTCCGAAAAAATATATC
>JBIITW010000175.1:0-9889 GCA_044340265.1 Burkholderiales bacterium
GGTCGCGCAACCAAGTCCAGCCCGGGGGCGCCCGCCCGGATGCGTCGGCGCGGTCGTCTCAGCCCCGCGCGAGCGCCTTCAGCAACCGCTTGCGATCGTCCGGGGCCTCCGGCGCTCACGGACGACCGAGGTACAGGTAAAGCGAGCTGTTGCCATCGCGCGCATGGCCCCACGCGAAATAGACCGGGCCGAGCGGCGTGTCCATCGCGACGAACAGTGAACCGGAGACAAGCAGCCCCTGCGGCGCGCCCGGGACCACGGCCCCGCCAACCCGTCCGGCCTCGATCGAGGCACCGACATAGGCTCCCTCGAGCAGCCCGCGCTTGATCAGCTGGTTGAGGTAGGTTACCCGCCCGTAGTCGAGCGTCTGCCCGAGCAGTTGCCCGGCCCGATACCCGGACTGCTGCTGGAAGCCACCCCATTGCACGAGGTCGCTCAGCGGCAACGGTGAGGATCCGACCACGCCGCTGCTGCGCCATCCGAGCTGGAACGTGTGCGCGCCAAGCGAAGTGGCACCGAGCAGGTCAACGTCGAAGCGCGTGTAGGGCGCAGTCGCGCCCAACGCCGGACTCGATGCGAAGACGTTCAGCACCGCGTTGTAGCCGCGGCGGGAGAAGCGCACGCTGTCGAGGCGGTCGATCAGCACCCGGCCGGTGACAGCAGCTTCCTCGAACGGGCTGGCGGCTGGCGGCAACACGAAGGCGCCGGTGTCGATGCTCAGCCGCCGCTCGCCGCGCAGCACGCCGATGCGCGCTTCCGCATAACGGCCGAACTGGCTGCCTACGTCGAGCGCGATGCGCGAAGTCACCTCGTCCAGGCGGCCGATGCGCGTGTCCCCATTGAACAGCTGGACGGGCCGCCGCCCGACCTCGACCCGTGGCGCCACGAACAGCCGCTGGTCGACGGTCAGCGGCTGGTAGAACTCGGACACGAACCGGTTGTCGCGGCCGAGCTGCACGTCGGTGCGCCACTCCGCACCGAGCGAATTGATCCACTCACGCCGATAGCTGCCCAGCAGGTTGAAGTAGCTCTCGCCCTGCAGGTCGCTCGACATGCCCAGCCCGAATCGAAGGTAGCCAGGCCCCCAGGATTTCTCGGGCGCCCGGATCGACAGGATCCGGCGCCCGGGTTCGTCGACCAGGCTGTAGCGTACATGTTCGAATTCGCCGCGGCCGAACACCCGGCGCACATCGGCATCGAGCACACCCGGGTCGACCGGCTGACCGACCCGGGTCTGAAGTGCGTTGACCACCACCGAAGGATTGACGCGTGACGTGCCTTCCACCCGGATCTCGTCGATCGGACGCCGGTCAACCACCACCGGCACCGATTGCGATGCGCGCAGCTCGGCATAGGCTTCCGGGGACAGGCTCAGGGCCTGCAGCCGGGAAGCAACTGCGCGGGCTGCCGCCTCGCCGATCGGCACCGTCTTCGTCATGTTGTCGAAGTCGCCGGCGGAATAGTCGCCGAGCGCCGGTTCGATCAGTATGTCCTGCGGGCGCAACTGCCCGAGTGATACCCGTACGTTCTGCTCGGTCAGGATGTTCAGCATCTGCACGCTGACCCCGAGCAGCGAATTGATCTGGTCGCGGCGCAGCAGCGGTGTGCCCAGGTTGACCGCGATCACGATGTCGGCACCCATCTCGCGCACGGCGTCGATCGGCAGGTTGCGGGTGAGCCCACCGTCGATCAGCAGGCGGCCGTCGATCTCGGCTGGCGCCACCAGCCCGGGCACCGCCATGCTCGCGCGCATCGCGCCGGCCAGGTCGCCACGCGACAGCACCACGTGGCGACCGCTCTCGATGTCGGTTGCCATCGCGCGGAACGGGATCGGAAGACGGTCGAAATGATCGATGCCGCGCGCGCGCACGAGCCCGCGCAGCACCGCTTCGAGTGCCACGCCGGACACGGCACCCCGCGGCAGGCGCAGCCCGCCGCCCGACACGCCGAACTCCGGGCCGATGAAGGGCGTGAGGTCATCGCGCCTGCGCCGGATCGGCTGGTCGATGCGTTCCGGCCGATCGACCAGCAATGCAACGGTGCTCAGCTTGCCCAGCACGGCTTCCATCTCGGCGATGCTGGTGCCCGATGCGAACGCACCGCCGACGATGGAGCCCATGCTGGTACCTGCGATGAAGTCGACCGGGATGCGCATCGACTCGAGTACCTTCAGCACCCCGACATGGGCGGCGCCACGGGCACCGCCGCCCGACAGCACTAGACCGATCCTGGGCCGCCCTGCCGCCGGGAGTGGCACCTGGGCGCCCTGGGCCTCGGTGGCCACCTGGGCGGTCGCCGGGCCGGAAGCCAGGCCGGAAGCTGTGCCGGCTTCGGGCGGCTGCGCGATGGCCATCGGTGCCAGCAGCCACAGGATGCAACCGGACAGCAGCCGAAGCCGAAAGCGAAACGGCATCAGGCGTCGTCCCCGTGCAGTCGATCGATCTCGCGCCGGTCGCGCTTGGTCGGCCGACCGGTGCGCCCCGCCCATGCGCCTGCCATGGTCGCCTTGCGATCAGCCACCTGGGCAGCCCGGCGCGCGATGCTGTCGGCGGATTCCTCGTACAGCGCGCGCGCGAGGTCTGCAGACCCGCGCTTGTCGGCCAGCCCGGTAACGACCACTGACCATTCGTACTCGCCGATCCGGATGTCGATCGCATCGCCCGGCCTGACATCCTTTGCCGGCTTGACCCGGTCACCGTTCATCCGGATCCGACCGCCAGCCACGGCGTCCTGTGCCAGCGTGCGCGTCTTGAAGAACCTGGCGGCCCAGAGCCACTTGTCGATGCGGACACTCATCGGATGTTCATCGGAATCTTGGCCTGGGGAAAAGGGGTCGCGGCGATGATGCCGCGCGGAGGATAACAAAACGACTGCCAGCCATAGCCAGCACAGCCCCTGCGCGTTACAGTGACGTGCCTACAACGATACGGTGTCGCATGCAATACAGTCCTTCCGCCTCGTCGATGATCCGACTGCTGCCCGGCCTCGCGATCGCCTGTGCCACGGGTGCCGCGCATGCCTGGCCGGACAAGCCGATCCGCATGGTCGCCGTGTCCGCCCCCGGTGGAAGCACCGACCTGCTCGCGCGCATGTATGCAGCCCGCCTCGGGCCGCAGCTCGGCCAGCAGGTACTGATCGACAACCGCGCAGGCGGGGGCGGCATGATCGCCTCCGAACTCGTCGCGCGCGCACCCGCCGATGGCTACACGCTGCTGTTCACGCACACCAGCCACTCGGTGCTGCCGAGCATGCACAGCCGGCTGCCCTACGATCCGTTCAACGACTTCGCACCGATCGGGCTGGTGGCGCTCACCCACAGCGTGCTGCTGGTGTCGCCACAGGTGCAGGCGAAGTCGGTCAAGGAACTGATCGAACTCGCACGCGCCCGCCCGGGCCAGCTGAACTACGGTGCCGGCTCCACCGGCGCGTCCGCACATCTCGCGGGCGAACTGTTCAAGCTGATGGCGAAGGTCGACATCGTGCATGTGCCGTACAAGGGAACAGGCGCTCAGCTCGCCGCCCTGCTCGGCAACGAGATCCAGATGAGCTTCTCGACCGTGCCTGCCGCGATGCTGCATATCCAGGCCGGACGGCTGCGCGCGCTGGGCATCGGCAGCCCGAATCGGGCCAGTGCGCTGCCCGACGTGCCCACCGTGTCGGAAGCCGGTCTGCCCGGATTCGACGTCAGTGCCTGGAACGGCATCCTGGCGCCGGCACGCACGCCGCAGGCCGTGGTTACCCGGGTCAACCGCGAGCTGGCCGAGATCGCGAAGCATCCCGAGACGCGGGAAAAGGCAGCGTCACAGGGAACCGAACTGGTCAGTGGCACGCCGCAGGAATTCGCCGCCTACATCAAGTCGCAGATCGCCAAGTGGTCGAAGGTGGTCAAGGCGGCGGGCATCCAGCCCGACTGAGACCGGGCTCCGGGTCAGATCGGCTGCTGGCCGGTGGTGGCCGACGACATCGTGTCGCGCACCCAGCCGGCGAAGCGATGGCAGTCGAACTCCTGCGGCATGTAGACGCCCTGCTGGAACACGCGCGCCCGGATGCCACGCTGCTGCCATTCGCAGTTGCGCGCATCCTGGCCATTCGTCACCCGCCACAGCGCCACGTAATGTTCGAGGTCGAAGGCAGGGTCGGCCAGTGCCTGCGGCTCGAACAGCCAGTCGTAGACGATGCGCACTGATCCCGGACCGGTCGGAAACATCAGGTGTGAATTGACGTAGTCCGGGTGCACGTTGAGGAACAGGTTGGGCGGCAACAGCGCCGGCATGTACAGGGTCGAGCGCTGCGCCTCGTCGAGGCTGGCGAACGGCGGCACGCGCGCGGTTCCGTCCAGCGTCAGCGTACGGGCGCCTGCCCGATACTCCGCGCTCGATTCAGGAATCGGCCGCCCCTGTTCGTCGCGGCGCAGCCCCCAGGCGCCACCCTCGCGGTAGGCGGGGACGACGCGGCACAGTTCGGGATGCACCGGCGGGCAGTGGAAACACTCGCAGAAGTTCTCGCACACGAGCTTCCAGTTCGCCTGCACGTCGACGACCATGCGATGACCGGTGACCAGCCCTTCGATCCGATGGTTGGCGAATGCAGAAGGCATCCAGCCAAGCGCTTCGGACAGCGGCTGGATCGGCACGCTGCCCAGGTGCACGAACACGAAGCCGCCCCAGCTGTCGACCGCCACCGGGAAAAGACCGAACCCGGCGGCATCGAAATCGCCGGTCGGCATCCGGCGCGGCGTCGATTGCAGGCGTCCGTCGAGGTCGTAGGTCCATGAATGGTAAGGACAGACGATACGACCACCACGCAACCGGCCCTGTGCCTCGGTGCACAGGATGGAGCCCCGGTGGCGGCAGGTGTTGTGGAATGCGCGCAGTCCGCCATCGTCATGCCGGGTCAGCAGTATCGACTGCTCGCCGATGTCCACCACGCGGAAGTCGCCCGCAGAGCCGACTTCGTCGCAGCGGGCGATCGCGATCCAGTTGCCGTTCCAGACACGCTCGAGTTCGTGCCGATGATGGGCTTCATCCAGGTACCACGAAGCAGGAAGGCCTGCCTCGACCCTGGCGAGCGGCTCGCGGCTGCTGGCGGCAGCAGGAACGGGAACGGGAACGGGAACGGGCATGGGAACGCGGATCGGGACGGATGGGCCTGACATGCGCAAAGTGTATGCGAAGGCGGGATTGGGCTATATTTCCGACACCATGACGACACCCACCTCCCCCGCGAATCCCACCACAACACCCGGCCGCTGCGGCTACCACGATATCGGCGGGCTCACCGCCGGCGAGATCGATCCCGCAGAGGAACCCATCGAGTTCTGGCACAAGCAGAACGAGGCGATGCGCGGCCTGCTCGGCGATCCGCTGCGCCGCATGGTGACCGTCGACGAGATGCGACGCGCGTTCGAGAGCTTCGGCGAGGAGAAGTACACCACGCTGAACTTCTACGAGCGGCGCCTCGAGGCAATGCTCGACATCCTCACCGAGAAGGGCCTGATCGACCGCGAGGCCTTCATGCAGCGTGTCGACGCCGCAATGAAACAGCGCGCCGCCGGCGCGCCCACGGCATAACCGGAGCATCCGATGACTGCGTCCGTCGCCATCAATACCGGCCGCCGCTTCTCGGCAGGCGATCGCGTGCGCGTGCTCGACCTGCCCAGGACAGGACACATGCGCACCCCCTGGTACATCCGCGAGAAGGTGGGCGTGGTCACCGAATGGACCGGCAAGGTGCTGAATCCGGAAGACCTCGCCTATGGCCGTTGTGGCGGACCGGCGGTGAACGGCTACCGGGTGGTGTTCGACCAGCGGCATGTCTGGTCCGACTACCAGGGCCCGGCGCACGACAAGCTGCACATCGAGATCTACGAGCACTGGCTCGAGAAAGCGTGACCGACATGCCGCACGATCATCCGCATCCCCATCCCCATCCCCACTCACATCCGCACGATCACGCGCACCCCGAAGGGTTCGACCCGCACGCCCCGGCACCGGACTTCGGCGACCAGCGCTCGCGCTGGTTCGAGGTAGCCTCCGACGTGATGCGCGACATGCTGATCGAACAGAACGTGTTCGCCGCACGCGAGGTGCGCAAGCAGATCGAGCTGATGGAAAGCAAGACGATCCAGCTCGGCGGCAAGCTGATCGCGCGCGCCTGGGTCGATGCCGAGTTCCGCCAGGCCCTGCTGAAGGATGGCAAGGCGGCCGCGGCCGCGCTCGGGATCCCGGTCACCGAAGCCACGCTCACCGTGGTCGAGGACACCCCGGCCGTGCGCAACGTGATCGTCTGCACGCTGTGCTCCTGCTACCCGCGTTCGCTGCTCGGCCAGCCGCCGGCCTGGTACCGCAACAAGGCCTATCGGTCGCGCGTGGTACGTGAACCGCGCAAGGTGCTGGCAGAGTTCGGTTCGGTGGTGCCCGACGATGTCGAGGTGCATGTGCACGACTCGAATGCAGACCTGCGCTTCATCGTGCTGCCGATGCGGCCGGCCGGCACCGAGTCGATGAGCGAGGCAGAACTGGCTGCACTGGTCACCCGGGACAGCCTGATCGGCGTCGCGCCGCCACGCGTGGCCTGATCCGGATCACGAGCGTGACCGGAATTCCCGGTCGCGCCCCGTAACGGTGCGCGCGGCACCCGATATCGCACACTGAACGCCCGAGGCTCGGTCGCAGAGCGGTAGTCAGGCCGATGGCACGGGACTTGCACATGGGAAGCGGTCATCCGCTCCGACGCAGGTCCCGCCACGATGCACCGATTCACGCCGCAGCGACGGTCCCGCTTCTCCGCAGCCCGCCTGCTCATCGCATTCGCAGCCGGGCTGCTGTCGTCGCTGCCCGCCGCCAGTTCCGCAGCCGCCGGCTACCCTGAACGCCCACTGCGCTTCGTCATCCCGTTCCCTTCCGGGGGCGTGTCGGACATCATCGGCCGCTCGATCGCGGTGAGGCTGGGCGAGTCGCTGAAGCAGGCGGTGATCGTCGACAACCGGGTCGGCGCCGGCGGCACCATCGGCTCCGACGTGGTGTCGAAGGCGACGCCCGATGGCTACACGCTGCTGCTCGGCAGCCTGTCCACCCATGCGATCGCGCCGCATGTGTTCCGCAAGCTGCCCTATGACCCGGTCACCGGCTTCGCGCCGATCGGCACCGTGGTGGTCGCGCCGAACCTTCTGGGTGCCAGCCTGAAGCTCGACGTGCGTTCGGTGAAGGACGTGATCGCGCTGGCCAAGGCGAAGCCGGGCAGCCTCAGCTATGCGTCATCCGGCATCGGTGCGGTGTTCCACCTGTCCGGCGAGCTGTTCAACCTGCTCGCCGGCGTCGACACGGTGCATGTGCCGTTCAAGGGGCTGGCCGCAGCCTACCCCGAAGTCGCCTCGGGACAGATCGGGCTGGTCTACGACAGCGTGATATCGGCCATGCCGCACATCAAGGCCGGCCGCATCCGCCCGCTGGCGATGCTCGGTGCGCGGCGCAGTGCGCTGCTGCCCGACGTGCCGACCATGGCCGAGGCGGGCGTGCCCGGCTACGACGTCACCTTCTGGCAGGCACTGTTCGCGCCCGCCGGCACGCCGGCCCCGATCATCGCGCGCCTCAATGACGACGTGAACCGGACCCTGAGGCTGCCCGAGGTGCGCGACGCCTTCGCCGCACAGGGCGCGGAAGTGTTCACCGGCAACCCGGCGCAGCTCGCGGCGCTGCTCAAGAGCGACATCGCCCTGATGGGCAAGCTGGTACGGCAGGCCAGGGTGCAACCCGAATGACCGGCTGTACAGGAACCCGCTGCCGGCCCGTGCCGGACCCCATGACCGCAACGAGGAGCCATACGTGACACGCAGGTCTTCCGCCGTTCCCGCCGCCCTCTCCGCCGGTATCGCCGGCGGCCTGAGCCTCACCCTCGCCATGGCACCGGCCGCTGCACAGGATTTTCCGAACCGGCCGGTGCGCATGGTCGTCCCGTTCGGGGCCGGCGGCGTGTCCGACATCATTGGTCGCACGCTGGCGGCGCGGATGCAGGAGGGCCTGGGCCAGCCGATCATCGTCGACAACCGCGGCGGTGCCGGCGGCTCGATCGGCAGCGACATCGTCGCCAAGGCACAACCCGACGGGCACACGATCCTGCTCGGCAGCAATGGCACGCATGCGATCGTTCCCTACCTCTACAAGAACCTGAAGTACGACCCGATCAAGGACTTCACGCCGATCGCCATGGTCGCGATCACCCCGACCGTGCTGGCGGTCAACCCCGAGCTGCCGGTGAAGTCGGTCAAGGAACTGATTGCCCTGGCCAGGGCAAAGCCGGGCGCGCTGTCGTTCGCATCGTCCGGGGTCGGCAGTACCTCGCACCTGTCCGGCGAAATGCTCGGCGCCCTGGGCGGGGTGACGTTGACCCACGTGCCGTACAAGAACGCATCGGCAGCCTACCCCGACGTGTTCAGCGGCCGCGTGCCGTTGATCTTCGACAGCGTGGTGTCGATGACCGCACACCTGAAGGGCGGGAAACTGCGGCCGCTGGCCGTGACCACGCCCAGGCGCGTGGCCACCCTGCCCGACCTGCCGACGATGGCCGAGGCCGGCCTGCCCGGCTATGCGATCACGCTCTGGATCGCCATGTTCGGACCGGCCGGCATGCCGCCCGCGGTGACCGCTCGCCTGAACAAGGAGATCAACCGGGTGCTGACCCTGCCCGAGGTGCGCGACCAGATGGCGGCACAGGGCTCGGAAGTCACCCCGGGCGCACCGGCAGACCTGCTCGCGGCGGTGAAGGTCGACCTCAAGCGCATGGGCGAGATCGTCAAGGCCGCGAAGATCCAGCCGGAATGAACGCGATGACCGAAACACCCCACGAGACTGCGCTTCACGCCCTGGCGCGCCTGCCGCGCGCGCATGCCGCGACAGCGCTCGGCATCGCCGTCGCATCCGCCCTTGCGCC
Organism: Burkholderiales bacterium; assembly: GCA_044340265.1. Taxonomy (GTDB): domain Bacteria; phylum Pseudomonadota; class Gammaproteobacteria; order Burkholderiales; family CAIKXV01; genus CAIKXV01. The sequence continues at coordinate 8,929 of JBIITW010000175.1, forward strand.
AGCCATGGTCCATGCGCAGGCGGACAGCTTCCCGAACCGGCCGATCCGCTTCATCGTGCCGTTCGCACCGGCGGGCGTGTCCGACATCGTCGCGCGCACCATCGGTGCACGCCTGCAGGAGACCCTCGGCCAGCCGGTGATGTTCGACAACCGCGGCGGTGCCGGCGGCACCATCGGCACGGACATCCTGGCCAGGGCCAACCCCGACGGCCACACGATCAGCATCGGCAACCTGTCGACGCATACCATCGCGCCAAGCGTCTACCGCAAGCTGCCCTACGACCCGCTGAAGGACTTCTCGCCGATCAGCATGGTCGCGACCGCACCCAACGTGATGGCCGCCACCGCCGCACTGCCGGTGAAGACGCTGAAGGAAGTGATCGCCCTCGCGAAGACGCGCAAGCTGTCCTTCGCCTCGTCCGGCGTGGGCACGGTGTTCCACCTGGCGGGCGAGATGGTCAACACCATGGCCGGCATCGACATGGTCCACATTCCCTACAAGGGCGTTGCCGCCGCCTATCCCGAGGTGATCGCGGGCAGCGTGCCGCTGATCTTCGACAGCCTGATTTCCTCCTCGGGCCACATCAAGGCCGGCCGCATACGGCCGCTCGCACAGACCGGCAGCGTGCGCTCGCCGGTGCTGCCCGACGTACCCACGATGATCGAAGCCGGACTGCCGGGCTTCGAACTGAATTTCTGGATCGGCATCTTCGCGCCCGCGAACACCCCGGCCCCGGTCGTCGCCCGGCTGAACGCAGACACGCTCCGGGCGCTGAAGACGACGGAAGTGCGCGAGCAGTTCGCCGTACAGGGCGCCGATGTGGTCGGCACCTCACCGAAGGAGCTGCAGGAACTGATCCGCAGCGGCATCCCACGCATGGCAAAACTGGTCAAGGCCGCCCGCATCGAACCGGAGTGACCCCCATTGGGGTCAGGTCTTGAATCTTGCACCGAGCATCGG
>JBIITW010000301.1:0-4409 GCA_044340265.1 Burkholderiales bacterium
CAGCGGTTTCACCACCGCGCCGACGCGCACCTGCAGCCTGTCGCCGGGTGACACGCCGAGCCACTCCAGCGCGGCGGGCGACAGGAACACGGTGTCGGCATCGAACAGGGCGCTGGTCGAGCGGCGGTCGCTGCCGGTCGCTCCGCCGCCCATGGCGCCCGGCGCATCGCGTGCAACCTCCGGTACCAGTCCAGCATTGAGTGTCGCCACCCGCAGCACGTCGATGCCGAGCACCCGCAGCGAGGCCGCTGCACCCGCCCGAGTCCCTTCGACCCGCGCGTTCGCCTCGACCACCGGCGAGGCCGCGGCGACTTCCGGCAGCCGTGCGACCCGGGCATAGGCAGCCTCGTCGAAGCCTTCGCGCGGCCCGCGCAGTTCGAGGTCGGTGTCGCCGAGCAGGAACTGTACCGCGCCGCTGAACTCGTCCAGGGCGGTGCGGTTGATCAGGTAGACGGCAAGCCCCATGCCGACACCGATGGCGATTGCCAGCACCACCGCAAGCGTGCGGCCGATCGATGCCCGCGCCGCACCGGCCATGTAGGCCGTGAGCGGCGCCATGCCGGTCGTCCAGCCGCGCCGCTTCATGCCGGGTCTGCCGCGACCCCGTGGGCGGTCAGCCGCTGCACCCGGTCGGCACTGCCTGCGGCGCGCATCGAATGGGTGACCAGCACGCAGGCCGCGCCATGTGCCTTCACCTGGGTGCGCAGCAGCGCCAGCACGCCGTCCGCGGCATCGCTGTCCAGGTTGCCGGTCGGCTCATCGGCGAGCACGAGTGCCGGCCGGTGTACCAGTGCCCGCGCGACGGCGACCCGCTGCGACTCACCGCCGGACAGCATCTGCACCGGATCGTCGGCACGGTCGCCGAGGCCGACTGCCTGGAGCATGGCCAGCGCGCGCGCGCGCGATTCGCCGCGCGGCACTTCGAGCAACTGCAGCGGCAGCGCCACGTTCTGCAGCAGCGTGAGCTGCGGCAGCAGGTGGAACGCCTGGAACACGAAGCCGATGCGCCGTCGGCGCAGCCCGGCCAGCGCATCGTCGCCGAGCGTGGCGAGGTCGATGCCGTCGAGTCGAACCACGCCCTGGTCGACCCGGTCGAGGCCGGCCATCAGGTTGAGCAGCGTCGACTTGCCGGTGCCCGACTCGCCGACCAGCGCGACCGACTCGCCGGCGTGCACCGACAGCGACAGGCCCTCGAACAGGGTGCGCGGACGATCGCTGCCGACACGTTTGCCGACGTCATGCAGTTCCAGCAGTGCGGTCACGCGGTGTCCGGACGGGGCGGGCTTCGATGGACCCATGAGGGTAGCAGAGCGAACGCCGGGTTCCTGCGGGTGGCGGGGTGTCCGGCCGGTCTTCGGGTCGCGAGCCGACTTTTGCCCGGGCGACGGGTTAGCATAGGGGCTCGATCACCTGCCGGGCCTTGCCAGAAGCCGATGTACGCTGCACGACGCCTCGTCTCGATGAATTTCCTGCTGGCGATCAGCATCGCGCTGGTGTTCTACGTCTGGCTGATCGCCTCCGGCCTGTCCGAAACCGATCCCAACGTGCTCCGGTCCAATCGCGTGCCGCTCGGCGCCGCCTTCCTGTCACTGGTGGAGATCGCGCTGCTGGTCCTGTACATCCGTCGCGGCGACCTGGTCGGCCTGGTGCGGGTGCTGTCCGCGATCCTCGGCGTCATCGGCCTGATCCAGACGGTCGTCATCCCGCTGCTCAACCAGGCCCTTTATGGAACGCCGTTTCCGACGCCCGGCCACATGCTGATGTGGTACGTGTACGCATCGCACCTGCTCTTTGCCGCGTTCGGCCTGGCGCTGTTCGGTCGATCGCAGCCCCTGCCCGTGGAGCAGCCCTCATGACCCGCCTCGCGCGCTCCCGGACCCGGGCCGCTGCTGCTGCCATCGTGCTGGCGGCGATGTTCTCGCTGCCTGGCATGCCCGTGCTGGCGCAAGCCCCTGGCACTGCGCCGGCACAGCCCTCGTTCACCGCACCGGCGGGCAAGGCCGGGCCGACGCCGAAGGGTGCGCCTGCCGGGGCGTCCGACCCGACGCACCTGATCGACGGCATCGGCGGCATCGAATGGGGCTGGGGTCCGCGCCAGACGCAGGCGACGATCAACAACAAGGCGGGCGTGCAGCCGACCGTGCTCTGGATCGGCCGCATCGTCGACGTGCGCATCGGCCGGTCGGTCACCGGTGGCGACGACGGCGTGCTCGAGTTCCTCGCGGCCTACCAGCCGCTCGAGAAGCCGTCGTCTGCGGCGCTCACGCCGCCGATCCGCCTGCGTCCGGAGACCGGCGATCATTTCGTGGTGTCCCTGCGCTCGCCACCGGTGAACGAGGAGATGCTGAAGAACCTGCGCCAGTCCATGCTCGACCGCACGCACTATGCCGTGGTGCTTGGCGAGCCGCGATACATCGCGGCCTATGGCCGGCACGCCGCCATCTTCCTGCAGACGCGCAGGGCGACGGTGACCCAGACGCTGAAGGTCGAGGTCGTGCGTGAGTGACCGGCCGGGCAGGGCTGCAGGCGCCGGTGGCGGAGAACGCCGGTGGACCTGAGCATCCGCATCCAATGGCAGCCGTTCGCCGACCTGCGCGCCCGGCTGCCGCCCTGCGCCGGCCTCTATTTCATCGGTGCGCCGTTTCGTATCGGCTATCCGCGTGCCGCGTCGCGCATCCTGGCCGCGAATGTCGCCACCGACCTGCGCGCCGACCTGCGTGCGCTGTTCAAGGATCCGGCACGCAGCAATGACCTGCTCGCTGCCGTGCTCGCCGATCCGGTGCCCCCGGTCGTGTCCCTGCTGGCATTGCCGACGCTGTCGGCGCCGGCGGTCGATGCGGTCGGGGTGGCGGTGCTCTCCCGATTCGTCGAGCGGGCCGGGCTGCTGCCCTATGCGAACAGCACGGGTGGCATCACCAGCGCCGGCGACAGCTGGGAGGGGGAACTGGACCTGGTTGAAGCGGCCGACTCGAAGCTGCCGCGGCTGGATGCCGATGCGATCGCTGCGCGCTACCGGCTCGACTGGAAGGAAGACGCGCTGCCGCCGCTGGGCCTGGCGTTCACCGTGCGCGAGAGCGACGAGGCGACCGGAGACATCGAAGTCAGCCGTGAGGACAGCGGGCTTGCCTGGCGCTCCGTGACCTTCACGCGGCGCGGCTGAGGCCCGAGCGACCGCATCACGCGCTGGCGTGCGCCTGCCTCAATACCTGCACCAGCGGCTCCAGCACGGTCGCATCGCGCTCGGCATCAAGTGCGAGCAGGAAGGTCTCGCGGAATTCGCGCACCCGGAACGGATTCGGATCGCCACGCAGGCGATGTGCCGCCGGCAGCAGCCGCGAGCGCAGCTTCGCCCGGTTGAGCGCGCCATGTTCGCGTCCGGCCTGTTCATCGAGCCGATCCTGCAGGGCCACCGCGAACTCGAGCAGGCTCCGGCCCGCACGCAGTTCACGGTCACTGTAATGGGCGAGCGCCGTATCGAGCAGGTGGTCATGCAACGGCACGACGAGGGCGTCCGGTATCGAACGGGCATGCCTTGCGAGCGCGTCCGCGCGTGCCCGTGCGTTGCGGGCCGTCGCGAGCATCGTCCAGCCGAACCCGCCGGCGAGGCCGGCGAAGACCAGGCCCCATGTGACCAGTGAATCCATGGGCGGGGAGGATCGCACGTCGTGCGCCCCTGCCGGCGTGCCCGGCTGCATGTCCGCCTGTCTGTCGTGTGAGCGATGCCGGTCCCGGCCGGTTCCAGTACAGTGCCGGCCCATGGAATCCACCCGCTGCCGCCTGCCATGACCTCGACGGCCGCCCGGCACCGCTGCGATGTGTTCTGCCGCGTCGTGGACAACTTCGGCGACGCTGCCGTGTGCTGGCGGCTGGCGCGATCGCTGGCGGCCGAACACGCCTTCCGCGTGCGCCTCTGGATCGACCGGCCGGAGGTGCTCGCGGCGTTGCAGCCGGCGCTGGATGCCACCGTCGACCGGCAGTCGCTGGAGGACGTCGAGGTCTGCCATCTGCGCTCGCTGCGGTCCGAGGTCGAACTGCCGGACATCGCGATCGACGCGTTCGGCCACGGGCTGCCCGATGCCTACGCCGCCGCGCTCGCCGGCCGCCGGCCGCGTGCGCTGTGGATCGTGCTCGAATACCTGAGCGCGGAGGACTGGGCGGCGGGCGTGCATCGGCTGGCTTCGCCGCATCCCGCGCTCGACATCCGCCGCTATTTCTTCTGCCCGGGCTTCGATCCAGACAGCGGCGGGCTGCTGCGCGAAGCCGGCCTGGTCGAATCGCGCCAGGCCTTCGAGGCCGATGCCGGCGCGCATGCCCGGTTGCGTGCCGGGGCGGGGGGCGGTTCGACATCCGGTTCCACATCCGTTTCCACATCCGGTTCGCCGATCGACCGCGCCACCCAGGTCTCCCTT
>JBIITW010000272.1:0-5434 GCA_044340265.1 Burkholderiales bacterium
CGGCTACGACAATCCGGGCCTGCCCGGACTGCTCCAGTCGATGGCGGCCGGGCCGTCTCCGGTGCGACTCGCGCTCGCGCCCGGGGTGCTGGCCGATGCCGCCGCCGGATGGTTTGCCGCAGTGGGCAGGGCGCGGCAGGCGGGTCGGTCCGCGGCAGCGTACGAGGCCTTCGAGGTTCGCCACTACGCCCGCGCAGGTGCCCTCGAGGCGCACTGGCTCCCGTTCCTGCCGCAGCCCGACTACGACCGCCTGCTGTGGGCGAGTGATTTCAACTTCGTGCGCGGAGAGGATTCGCTCGCGCGCGGCGTCTGGGCGGCGCGCCCGCTGTGCTGGCAACTGTATCCGCAGCAGGATGACGCCCAGTGTCCGAAACTGGAGGCCTTCATCGAAACGGTCGGCCGTCTTTCGGCGGACGCGGTCGGACCGACCGGCGACCCGGTGCATGACGAGACCGGCCAGGTCACTCGGGACTCGGCATGGGCCGCCCTGCAACGCGCCTGGAACGGCTGCGGCCTGCCTGCGGCGCAGCGCCCGGACGCGGTCGCTGCCGCCTGGCGGGACGTGCAGGCCGGACTTCCGGTGCTGCAGCGCCGCGCCACCCGGCTGGCCGCGCAGCTCGCCGGCACGCCCGACCTTGCAGCCCGACTGGCGGGTTTCTGCCGGGACCAGCTAAAATAGCGGGCTGTCCGGGGTCGTGGCTTTCCGGACCGGCGCCTGCATCCGCGCGTCCGGGCTTCCAGGGCACCCTTCGTCCAACGTCTTTCAACGCTTTAGTGGTGCAAACATGAAAACCGCACAGGAAGTCCGCCCGGGCAACGTGATCATGGTCGGCAAGGATCCGATGGTCGTTCAGAAGGCCGAGTTCAGCAAGTCCGGCCGCAACGCCTCGGTGGTCAAGATGAAGCTGAAGAACCTGCTCTCCGGCACTGCCGCAGAGTCGGTCTACCGCGCCGACGAGAAGTTCGACATGGTGTCGCTCGAGCGCAAGGAAGTGACCTTCTCGTACTTCGCCGATCCTTCGTACGTGTTCATGGACGCGGAGTTCAACCAGTTCGACATCGACGGCGACAACATGGGCGATGCGCTGAACTACCTCGAGGAAGGCATGCCGGCCGAAGTGGTCATCTACAACGAGCGCCCGATCTCGGTCGTCATCCCGCAAACGCTGGTTCGCGAGATCATGTACACCGAGCCGGCGGTCCGTGGCGACACCTCGGGCAAGGTGCTGAAGCCGGCCAAGCTCAAGAGCGGGTTCGAGATCCCGGTGCCGCTGTTCTGCGACACCGGCGACAAGATCGAGATCGACACCCGCACCAACGAGTACCGCAACCGCGTCAAGGGCTGATCGGTCCCGGCCGGGCCGAGGGTCCGGCCGGCACTTCCGGGGCCGGGCACCGCGGTGCGTTGCCCGGCCCCGGCGTCACCGTTGCCCCGTGGAGGCATGTTGCCGCATCGGCGCATGCCGTTGCCGCAGGTCCAGGAGGAACGATGAAGGCTGCGATTTTCGAGTACGCAAGGGCCGACAGTGTGGCGCAGGCCTGCAGCCTGCTCGCCGAGTACGGTGCAGATGCCAAGCTGATCGCCGGCGGGCAGAGCCTGGTGCCGATGATGGCGATGCGCCTTGCCCGTCCGGCCTGGCTGATCGATGTCAATGAAATCGCCGAACTGAAGTCGAGCCGGCGCGACGGTGCGGCCTGGGTGACCGGTGCCGGGCTGCGCCAGGCGGATGTCGAACGCGATGGCGAAGCGGCGCGTGCAGTGCCCTTGATCCGCCAGGGCCTTTACTGGGTCGGCCATGTGCAGACCAAGAACCGGGGCACGGTCGGTGGCAGCCTGGTGCAGGCCGATCCGGCGGCTGAACTGCCGCTGGTCGCGCAGACGCTCGGCGCAAGCTTCGTGCTGCGCAATACGGCAGGCGAGCGGACGGTGTCGGCGTCCGAGTTCTTCCAGGCGCCGATGATGACCGCGACCGAGCCCGACGAGTGCCTGGCCGAAGTGCACTGGCCGATCTGGCAGGGCGAGCGCGTCGGCAGTGCGTTCGATGAACTGAGCATCCGGCATGGTGACTATGCGATCGTCGCCGCCTGCGCGCAGGTCGAGGTCGATTCCGCCGGTCGCTGCGTGCGTGCCGCGCTGGGCATCGGCGGTGCGGCCGCGGTGCCGGTATCGGTCGACGCGATCGCGCGATCGCTGCATGGCACCCAGCTCGAGGACGCGACGATAGAAGCGGCGGTCGAATCGATCGGCCAGTACCTCGATCCCGGCTCTGACGTGCATGCCACTGCCGAGTACCGGGTGCACCTGGCCCGGGTGCTCGCCACGCGCGTGCTGCGCCAGGCACGCGCCAACGCCGCCGGCATCGCCCGGGGCACGCGCGCCTGATCTGCATATCCCGGCAGCGACGGCCTCCTTCCGGCCGTCAATCCCCAGGCCGCGGCGCGGCAGCGCGCCCGCGGCACTTCCAGCAGGGCACAACATGAACGAACCCACCAGCAGCGTCTGCATCACGGTCAACGGCGTCGAGCACCGGTGCGAGGTGCCGACACGGTTGTCGCTGGTCGACTTCCTGCGCGAGACGGTACGCCTGACCGGCACCCATGTCGGCTGCGAGCACGGCATCTGCGGCGCGTGTTCGGTGATCCTCGACGGTGACCCGGTGCGCTCCTGCCTGATGTTCGCGGTCCAGGCCGATGGCCATTCGATCACCACGGTCGAGGGCCTCGCCAATGCCGATGGTTCGATGAGCGTGCTGCAGGACAGCTTCTGCGAGACGCACGGCCTGCAGTGCGGCTACTGCACGCCCGGCATGCTGGTCGCCACCCAGTGCCTGCTCAAGCACAACCCGAATCCCTCCGCCGGCGAGATCCGCGAGGCGATCAGCGGCAACCTGTGCCGCTGCACCGGGTACCAGCAGATCGTCGACGCGGTGCAGCTGGCCGCGCAACGCATTGCATCCACCGGCAACCGATAGGACACCGGACCATGGCTGACAAGACTTCTCCCTACGGCTTTCGCTACATCGGTGCGAAACGACGCACCAAGGAAGATCCACGCTTCGTCACCGGCCGCGGACGCTACGCGGCCGACGTGCAGCTGCCCGGCATGCTGCACGTGGCGATCGTCGCCAGTCCGTATCCGTCGGCACGGATCAGGTCGATCCAGACTGCCGAAGCGCTCGCGCTGCCCGGCGTGCGCTACGTGCTCACCGGGGCCGAGCTGTGCGCCGCGATTGATCCGCTCTATGTCGGTGTCGATGCGCCCAAGGTCAAGCGCTACCCGCTGGCCGATGGCCTGGTGCGCTATGCCGGCGAATGGGTGGCAGCGGTGGTGGCAGAGACGCGCGCGATCGCCGAGGACGCGGTCGAACTGATCGAGGTCGACTACGAGCCGCTGCCGCACCTGGTCGACCCTGAGGCGGCCGCGAAGCCGGGTGCCGTGCTGGTGCACCCCGAGCATGGCACGAACGTGCTGTACCACCGCAAGTTCGTCTGGGGCGCGGTCGACGAGGCCTTCGACAAGGCCGACCACCGGCTCGCGTTCCGAGCGCGCTGGGGACGCAGTGCGACGGTGCCCATCGAGACCTTCGTCGCGGTCGCGCAGTGGGATGCCGGCAACGAGATCCTCGACATCTGGGCATCGATCCAGATGCCCAAGTTCCCGGACCAGGTCGCACGGGCGCTGCACCTGCCGGGCAACGCGGTGCGCGTGCATTTCGACATCGATGTCGGCGGCAGCTATGGCGTGAAGCGCGGCATCAAGCACACGCTGCTGGTCTCCTACCTCGCGATGAAGCTGAAGGCGCCGGTGCGCTTCCTGGAAGACCGGCTCGAGAACATGCGCGGCGGCGACATGCACGGCCCGGATCGCATCTTCGACATGCAGGTCGCGTTCGACCATGACGGCACGCTGCGCGCATGGAAGATCAAGGCTCTCGACGATGTCGGTGCCTATGCCGGTCGCTCGCCGCTGCAGCTGGGCAAGCCGGTGAGCGCGATCTGCGGCCCGTACCGCATCCCGGCGGTCGAGTACGAGCCCACCTCGGTGATGACCCACAAGACGCCGCAGGAAGCGGTGCGCGGCTTCGGCCAGGCGCCGACCAACTTCGCGATGGAACTGACGATCGACCGCGTCGCGCGCCACCTGGGCATGGACCGGCTCGAGCTGCGCCGGAAGAACCTGATCCGCAAGGAAGAGTTCCCGTACCGCATCCCCAGCGGCACCACCTACGATTCCGGCGACTACCACACGGTGCTCGACAAGGCCCTCAAGGCCGCCGACCATGAAGGCCTGGTGCGGCGCCGCGATGAAGCGCGGGCGGCGGGGCGCCTGGCCGGCATCGGCGTGTCGACCTGCCTCGAGCCCTCGGGCGGCAACTCGTCGTTCGAGCCGCTGTTCAACCCGAAGAACGAGACCACCACCTGGATGGATTCCTGCCTGGTGCGGGTCGACCTGAACGGTGCGGTCACCGGCGTGTTCGGCACCTCCAGTTCCGGCCAGGGGCACCAGACGCTGGTCTCCACCGTGGTCGGCGAGGTGCTGGAACGAGACCCGTCCGGCATCCGCGTGATCGCCGCCGACTCGTTGAACGCACTGCCGTCGAACAGTCCGGTGGGCAGCCGGATGGCGATCATGCTCGGCGGGGCGGCCGCTGGCGCGGCACGGAAGATCCGCGACACGCTGGTGCGCATCGGTGCGCACAACCTGGGTCTTGCGGTTTCGGCGGTGACCTACCGCGACGGCGACGTGTTCGACACGCTGCATCCGGAGAAGCGCCTGACCTGGGACCAGCTGGTGGATGTCGCGCATCGCAAGTTCCACAAGATGCCGCCGGACCTCGAACCCGGCCTGCAGGCGAAGTTCGTCTGGGAAGTGCCTACCGGCGGCACGTTGCCGACCGAGGACGGCCAGGTGCAGATGTACCCGTGCTATTCGTTCGAGACGCACGTGGTCTATGTCGAGATCGATCCCGACACCGGCAAGCCGGTGCTGCAGCGCTACGTGGTCGGCCATGACTGCGGCGTGATGATCAACCCGGACATCGTGCACGGCATGACCTATGGCGGCGTCGCGCACGGCGTCGGTGCCGCGCTGTACGAGAAGTTCGCGTTCTCCGAGGAAGGCCAGCTGCTGTCGGGCACCTTCATGGACTACCTGATCCCGAGCGCGCTCGAAGTGCCCGAGATCAGCATCGTCGACCACTGCACCCCGTCGCCGCTGACCACCTTCGGCCAGAAGGGCTCGGGCGAGGCCGGTTACCTCGGTGGCCCGGCAGCGATCGCGTGTGCGATCAACGACGCGCTCGATCCGATCGGCACCGCGATCGCCGAGACCCCGATGTCGCACCTCGGGCTGTGGAGCCTGATCCGGGCCGCGCGCACGAAACCGAAGATGAAGGATGCGGCCTGAACCGCCGCCATCCACGCCTCCATATCC
>JBIITW010000176.1:0-9841 GCA_044340265.1 Burkholderiales bacterium
CGAAACAACGGATGGTGCAGCGCATCAAGACTATCCGGGCGCCGTGCTGCTTCCGGCGGCAGGGTTCTACTTCCGGAAAAGATACCCGATGTCCTTGAACGCCTTGAACTCCAGCGCGTTGCCCGACGGGTCGAGGAAGAACATCGAATGCTGCTCGCCGATCTCGCCGACGAAGCGCACCTGCGGTTCAATGATGAACTTCACCCCGGCCGCCTGCAGCCGGTCGCGCAGCGCCTCCCAGTCGGCCAGCGGCAGCACTGCACCGAAATGGCGGATCGGCACGTCGTCGCCGTCCACCGGCGAGGTGTCGCTCACCGCGCACAGGTGCGGCGCCTCGTAGGCCACGATCTGGTGGCCGTAGAAGTCGAAGTCGCACCACTCGTCGGAGGAGCGGCCTTCCCGGCAGCCGATCAGGCTGCCGTAGTAAGCACGTGCTTCCGCCAGATTGCGCACGGGGAAGGCGAGGTGGAACAGCGGCTGGAACGAGGGGGTTGCACTCATGGCAGTCTCCGGTCGATGATCGACGATGAATACCACGGAAGGAACCGCAATGACCCATGCCCTGCCCTTTGCCGACGTGCGCGTGGTCGAGTTCGTCCACATGGTCATGGGACCGACCTGCGGACTGGTGCTGGGCGATCTCGGCGCCGAGGTGATCAAGGTCGAACCGCTGGACGGCGACCATACGCGCAAGCTGACCGCCTCCGGCGCCGGCTTCTTTCCCGCCTACAACCGGAACAAGAAGAGCCTCGCCGTCGACCTGAAATCCGCGGCGGGCAAGGAAATCGTGCATCGGCTGATAGCAAAGTCGGACGTGGTCACCGAGAACTTCCGGCCCGGCGCGATGGAATCGCTCGGCTTCGGCTACGAGGCCCTGTCGAAGGAGAACCCGGGACTCATCTACTGCTCGCACAAGGGTTTCCTGCGCGGGCCGTACGCGCACCGTACCGCGCTCGACGAGATGGCGCAGATGATGGGCGGCCTCGCCTACATGACCGGCCCGAAGGGACGGCCGCTGCGCGCCGGCGCATCGGTGAACGACGTGATGGGCGGGGTGTTCGGCGCAGTCGCCGTGATGGGCGCGCTCTACCAGCGCAAGGCGACCGGGCGCGGGCAGTATGTCGAGAGCGCGCTGTACGAGAACAACGTGTTCCTGATGGCACAGCACATGATGGAGTCGCTGGCCACCGGCAAGCCGGCGGTACCGATGCCCGAGCGCATCCGCGCATGGGCGGTGTACGACACCTTCACCACGATCGAGGGCGAGCAGGTGTTCGTGGGCGTGGTCACCGACACGCAGTGGAAGGTGTTCTGTGAAGCCTTCGACCTGCCGCAGTTCCTGAGCGATCCGGACCTTGCGACCAATCCGCAGCGGGTCGAACAGCGCGCCAGGACGATCCCGGTGATCACGGAGCTGTTCTCGCGCATGAGCAAGCCCGACCTGATGGCGCGCTTCGAGGCGCTCGGCCTGCCGTTCGCGCCGATCGCGCGCCCGGAAGACCTGTTCGACGACCCGCACCTGAACGCCTCCGGCGGGCTTGCGCCGATCACCCTGCCCGATGGGAAGGCGACGAAGGTGCCGATCCTGCCGATCGAGATGGACGGCCATCGCCTGGGCGTACGGCTCGACCTGCCGAAGGTCGGCGAACACACGCGTGAACTGCTCGGCGCAGTCGGCTATGCCGGCAGCGAGATCGACGAACTGGCCGCGGCGAAGGTCATCCGGCTGGGTTGATCCCGGGCACGATCGGGCAGGCTTCGAGCTGCGGGGCCTGGCCCAGAAACGACTGGCTCGCATGGTGTGCCTCGCGGTAGGCCGGATAGTCGGCCGGGGCAAACGGCCGGGTCAGCCAGTAGCCCTGGACCTCTGCACAGCCGCGCAGGCGCAGCGCCTCCATCTGGGCCGGCGTCTCGCCCCCCTCCGCCAGGGTGGCCATGCCCAGGCCGTTGGCAAGGCGAACGATCGCACTGACGATCGCCTGGTCCGCCGGGCTGTCGGTGACACTGGCCACGAACGAGCGGTCGATCTTCAGCTTGCCCACCTTGAACCGCTTCAGGTAGCTGAGCGAGGAGTAGCCGGTCCCGAAGTCGTCCAGCGACAGGCGTATGCCATGCGCGTGCAACGCTTCCATCACCGCCATCGCACCGGCCGGATCGTCGGAGGCAACGCTTTCGGTCAGTTCCAGTTCCAGGCGATCGGGTGCAACGCCGCACTCGTCCAGGATGCGACGTACATGGTCTGGAAAACCGGGCTGCCTGAATTGCACGGTCGACAGATTGACCGCCACCACCGGCGGCGCGATGCCGGCATCGAGCCAGGCGCGCATCTGGCACAGGGCGGTGCGCAGCGCCCATTCGCCGATCGGGATGATCAACCCGCTGCTCTCGGCGACCGGGACGAACTCGCCCGGCGGCACCTGCCCCAGCTCCGGGCTGCGCCAGCGCAGCAACGCCTCCAGACCGACGATCGCTCCGTCGTGCACCGCGCACTGCGGCTGGTACTCGAGGTGCAGTTCGCCGCGCTCGATCGCGCGTCGCAGCAGGTTGTCGAGCAGCAGCGCGCGCGAGTACTGCGCCTGCATCTCGGGCGTGAAGAAGCAGAACGTGTTGCGGCCCAAGTCCTTGGCGCGATACATCGCGACATCGGCACAGGTCGCCAGCGAATCGAAGTCGGCGCCATCGAACGGGTACATCGCGATGCCTGCCGAAGGCGTGATCGTGAGTTCGTGGCCGCCCACGCGCAGGGGTTCTCCGGCGAGGTCGATCATCCGGCGAAGCACCTTCGATGCGGCGCGCGCATCGCTGCCGGGAAGCAGCATGACGAACTCGTCGCCGCCGAATCGTGCGAGCGTATCGTTCTCGCGCAGCATGGTCTCGAACCGCTTCGCCACCTGCACCAGCAGTTCGTCGCCGACCCGGTGGCCGAGGGAATCATTGACGTTCTTGAAGTGATCGAGGTCGATGAACACCACCGCCATCGTTTCACCGCCCAGCCGCGAGCGTTCCAGCGCGCGCGTGGCGCACTCGTGCAGGTACGCGCGGTTCGGCAGCCCGGTGAGCGGATCGTAGTGCGACAGCCGCCAGATATCGTCCTGGGCGGCCTTGCGATCGCTGATGTCGCTGAACGAGGCGACGTAGTGCATCGCTCCGCTGGAGCCTTCCACGCGGCGCAGCAGCAGCTGTTGCGGATAGACCGTGCCGTCCTTGCGCCGGTTCCAGATCTCGCCCTGCCACTGGCCGGCCTCGTCCACCGACTGCCACATCGCTCGGTAGAAGCCCTGGTCGTGCCGGCCTGAACTGAGGATGCTCGGATCGCGGCCGATCACGTCGGCTTCGGAGTAGCCGCTGATCGCGGTGAACGCCGCATTGACCTTGATGATCCGCCGCTGCGCATCGGCGATGATGAAGCCTTCACTGCCCTCCTCGAACGCACGCGACGCCAGCAGCAGCTGTTCGTCACCGACCCGGCGGGCGGTGATGTCGCGCTGCGTACCCACGAACTGCACCAGCGTTCCCACCGCGTCGAACACCGGAAGTACCGTGACTTCATTCCAGAACGACGTGCCGTCCTTGCGGTAGTTCAACAGTTCGCCGCGGAAGGGCCGTCCTGCGTCGAGTGCGGCGCGCAAGGCCTGCGACGTTTCCGGCGAGGTGGCGGCCCCCTGCAGGATCGCGCATGACCGCCCGACCATGTCTGCAGCCGCGTATCCGGTCAGCGCCTCGAAGGCGGGGTTTACGTAGATCGTGCGACGGCGACTGTCAGCCACCAGCATCGATTCGGCCGCGACTTCCAGCGCGTCCTCCCGACGCGGCAGCCTGGCAGTATCCGCACGCGCCTGCGCCGCAGCCAGCCGAAGGCGACGAAGCGCAGGCGGGGCGGAAGGCGGAATATTCCCGGGATCGCGCAGAGACATCAGATCGATTATGAGGATCAAGTGGGGTACCGGACAATCGCGGGCGGGGTCAAGGCCAGCCAGTCCGGTCGTTTCCATGCTGACTACAGCTTACCGCCGAACTGCCTGGCCGGCCAGTACCGTTTTCACAACAGACAACAATGGGGTCAGGTCTTGAGTTTTGCTTCGCCGCGACGCGGTGCCATGGCATTCATCCGGCTTGCCCTGCAAGAATCAAGACCTGACCCCGGCGGTTCCGGCGGGTTTCTGCTTTCGCTTAAACTCCGGGCTCTCGCGCTGCTGGCAGCGCGCACCGGCTAATGGAGGCAGGCATGACACTGACCGTGGCGATGATCGGGCTCGGCATCATGGGCTCGGCAATCTCGGCGAACCTCGTGAAGAACGGCTTCACCGTACTGGGCTTCGACGTTTCCGACGCGGCGCGGGCCGCAGCAAAGGCGAAAGGCGTGGTGCTGGTCGCCTCGCCGAAGGCCGCTGCGTCGAAGGCCGACGTGCTGCTGCTGTCGCTGCCGAGCGTCGCTGCGCTGGATGCCGTGGTTGCGGGCGCCGATGGCATCCTCGACGCGGCCCGAAGCGGCATCATCATCGCCGAGTTGTCCACGCTACCGATCGAGGACAAGCAGCGCAGCCACGACGCGCTCGCCGCCGCCGGCATGACGATGCTCGACTGCCCGTTGTCGGGCACCGGCGGACAGGCGGTCAGCGGCGACCTGTCGGTCTACATGAGCGGCGATCCCGCGGCTGCCGAAAAGATCCGCCCGGTTTTCGCCGGCTTCTCCCGCCAGCAGGACCATGTCGGGCCGTTCGGCAACGGCATGAAGATGAAGGCGGTTGCGAACATGCTGGTGGCGATCCACAACGTCGCCGCAGCCGAGGCGTTCGTGTTCGGCATGAAGATGGGGCTGGATCCGGCATCGATCCTGAAGGTCGCCGGCAACGGTGCCGGGGGTTCGCGCATGTTCGAGGTACGCGGGCCGATGATGGTGAAGGACGAGTACCCGGCGACGATGAAGGTGGCCGTCTGGCAGAAGGACATGCACATCATCGGCGAGATGGCGAAGGCGGTGGCCTGTCCGACACCGCTGCTGAACACGTCGGCGATCCTGTACGACGCGGCGATGGCTCAGGGTCGCGCGGAGCAGGACACCGGCTCGGTGTGTGCCGTGCTGGGGGAGATGGCGCGGCTGAAGCGATAGTCGCGACGCGGTGCGCAACGCGCGCGCGCCTGCGCACCCGTTGGATATCTGCCAGGGCAGACGAAGAGGCGATGCAAAACTCAAGACCTGACCCCCTCTTCGCCCGCCAGGCACTCAGTCGATGCTGATCTTCGCCTGCCGGATCACCTTGGTCCAGCGTGCGATCTCGGCGCGATTGTGCGCAAGCAGCTTGTCCGGACCAGCGCCGATCATCTCGATGCCCTGGCTGCCCGCCCGCTCACGCACGTCGGCAAGCCCTGCGATGCGGATGGCTTCCGCAGATATCCGGGCAACAACATCCTTCGGCGTTCCGGCCGGTGCGTACAGCGCGTACCAGGTGTCGATGTCGATCGGATAACCAAGCTCCGCCATCGTCGGGACGTCCGGCGCCAGGCTGGCGCGGCGCGAACTGGCAGTCGCCAGCGCGCGCAGGCGTCCGCTTTTCACATAAGGAAGCGGCGACAGGATCACGTTGAACGCGACCGGGATCTCGCCTGAAAGGACGGCGGTGAGCGCCGGCGCCGCGCCCTTGAACGGGACATGGACGATGTCGATGCCGGTCATCAGCTTCAGCTGTTCGGCGGCGACATGCTGTCCGCTGCCGCTGCCGTTGGATGCATAAGACACCTGACCCGGGCGGGCCTTCGCGAAGGCAATGAATTCCTTGAGCGACTTGACCGGCATAGACGGATGCACGATCAGCAGGTTCGGCTGTCCGGCGACGAGCGAGATCGGATCGAACGCCTTGAGAGGATCATAGGGCAACGCCGGATAGAGGCCGACCGAAAGCGCCTGCGGCCCGATCCCGCCCATCAGCAGCGTGTAGCCATCGGGCGGTGCCTTCGCTGCGACCTCGGAACCGATATTGCCGTTGGCGCCGGCACGGTTCTCGACCAGCACCGGCTGGCCCCAGGTCTCGCTCATCTTCGCCGCGTAGAGTCGGCCCAGGAAATCATAGCCGCCGCCTGCGGGGAACGGCACGATCATGCGGATCGGCTTGGCAGGGAAGGACGCCTGCGCAAGCGCGGGCACGGGCGCGGAAGAAAGCGCAGCCAGTGCCGCGAGGACCGCCGCAGCCACCCCGGCCCGGATGTTCGTGTCTTGCAGGTTCATGTCCTCGCTCCTTGCGTCGGTCCGAGATGACCGGATCCCATTGTACGAGCGGGTACGGCGCGAGTGCGAGGTCAGGTCTTGAATTTTGCAGCAGCCGGCCTCGTCGTCCGGCACGGCCCACTTGCCCGGACGTTTCCGCAGGCAATCCCCGCTCTGCGCGCTGGCGGCCACCCCGTCGCCGCGCCATCCTGATCCCGCATGCAGAAGGGCCTGGCGTCGGCCCTTCGCGATTCACAGGAGCGTCGCCGATCAATGTCTCGCCCGCTGCGTCTGGAATTTCCCGGAGCCGTTTATCACATCACCTGCCGGGGCGACCGAAGCGAACCGATCTATCGTGATGATGCAGACCGTGTCGCCCATCTGCAGGTACTGGCCGCTGCGCTGGATCGCTTCGATGCACAGGCACTCGCCTTCTGTCTGATGGGCAATCACTACCACCTCGTGCTGCACACGCATCGCGCCAACCTCTCTCGCTTGATGCGTCACGTCAACGGCGTTTACTCACAGCAGTTCAATCGACGGCACGAGCTGGTCGGGCACCTGTTCCAGGGGCGCTACAAGGCGATCCTCGTCGATCGCGATGCCTACCTGTGGGCGGTATGCCGCTATGTCGAGCGCAACCCGGTGGCAGCGCACATGGTGACCCGCGCCGGTGACTGGGCGTGGTCGAGCTATCGCGCGCACGTGGGGCTCACACCACCGCCAGCGTGGCTCGACGTCAAGGGCCTTCACAGCTTCATCCTCGGCTATCCCGCGGTATCGCTCGCGCACAGGAAGCGCGCTGCGGCCATCTATGCCGACAGTGTCGCCGGGCAACGCGACTCCGGCCTGTGGCAGTCAGGCCTGCGCCACCAGGTCTTCCTTGGCGATGACGATTTCATCGAACGCTCGCTCAAGAGGTGCGAGGTACGCATGGCTGATCCCGATGGCGTACCGCGGCAGCAGACGCTGGCGCCGCGTGCACTTCCTGCGATGCTGGCAATGCACGCCCTTCCTGCTGCCGGCGCGCGTACAGCCTATCGGGAAGGTGGATTCACGATGAGGGAGATCGCGGGACAGCTGGGCTTGAGCGTGTCAAGCGTGAGTCGGATGATCGCGAGGGCAGAGGAAGGCGACGATGCAAAAATCAAGACCTGACCCCCACCCTGCCCGCCGTACGCGATCTCCAGGCGAGCAACCCGAGGCCTGACATGAACAGCGGCAACACCGGCGGCAGCGACACTACCGTGGCCGGCTCCAGCACGAGGTTGAAGCGATACGTGTAGCTGCCGGCCGCCAGTTCCTGGATCCACAGCGTGTAGTCGCCCGGTCCGAGCGGCGTGGTGAAGCCGAAAGATCCCTGCGTCGGTATGGCCATGTCATCCAGGATGTCGCTGCCCCGATCGGCGACGGTGTAGATGCGAAAGCCCAGCAGCCCCTGCGCATCGATCGCCGTTTCGGACACTGGCATGGTGCTTCCGGCCGCAAGGCCGATGAAGGCGCCCGACCCGCCGACGGTCGTCTGGTTGCCCACCAGAAGGCGGCCCAGCACGTAGCCCAGGGGCACGTTGATCTGCAGGTAATCGCGGTCGACCACGCCCGCGCTGCGCCCGAGGGTGCCACTGATCACGTTGGAACCCGCCACGTTGCCGCCGGGCAGGTAGTCGAGCTGGAGGAATTTTGGGGCGAGGCGGTTACCCGAAAGATCGCCGCTGACCGACTCGTCGTAGGTCGCTGCGTGGGCAGTGCCAGACAACATGAACAGGCTGACAACCAAGGCAAGGACGCGCGACACCCACGATTTTTCCACCGGACGCTCCTGAAGGGACTGAGTCCGCAGTGTCTGCCTTGATCGTTACCGGATTTCGCGCAAGCCTCAGGAAGGCAACGCGGGGTCAGGTCTTGAGTTTTGCAGGCGGTATTTTAATCCTGAAAAACTCACGACCTGACCCCGGCATCCGGCATCACACGAAAAAGGAGCCCCGCGGGCTCCTTTTTCAGCATCGGTCATCCGGCGACCGTCGCCGCGCCTGTCAGGACAACCCGTCCCCCACTTCCACGTTCTCCGGCTTCAACTCGACCCCCGAGGCCTTCGCCTGCAGC
Source organism: Burkholderiales bacterium (assembly GCA_044340265.1). GTDB lineage: Bacteria > Pseudomonadota > Gammaproteobacteria > Burkholderiales > CAIKXV01 > CAIKXV01. The sequence goes on from JBIITW010000176.1 coordinate 8,306, forward strand.
AACAGCAGCTGCGAGAAGTCCTCGTCATACCCATGCCCGATCAACGTCTGCACCAGGTCGCGGGTGATGGTGGTGGTGGGCATCGGCACCTCGAGTGTCTTCGCCGCATACAGCCCGAGGTCGAGATCCTTCCTCAGCAGTTCCGGCGTGAACGTCACGTGAAAATCGAGGTTCGTCAGCGCCGGCGTCTTGTACTTCGTGAACGTCGAGCCCATCACGCTCTTGTTCAGGAAATCGAGGAACTGGTGGCGCTTCATGCCGGCCTTCTCGGCCAGCACGGTGATCTCGCACAGGTTCTGGATGACCACGCCGAGCATCACGTTGTGGCAGATCTTGGCGATACGCGCGAGTTCACCCTCGCCGACATAGGACACACCGGCACCGACCACGTCGAGGTAGGGCAGGGACATATCGAACGCGGCTTGCGGACCGGAGGCGACGATGGTCAGCTTGCCGGCCTTGATGACCTTGGCATTGCCGGACACTGGCGCGGCCAGCATCTGCACGCCACGAGAGGCGAGCTCGGCACGGATCTCGGCAGACGCTTCGAGCGAGATCGAGGTGGAGTCGATCACCAGCTTCGGCTTGCCGCCCTTCGACATCACGCCGTTCGGGCCGTACAGCACTTCCTTCACGTCGTCGCCGGTGGAGACCATCGTGAAGATGATGTCGCAGCCGGCGAGGTCGGAGAGGTTGTCGACGACCTTCGCGCCGTATTCCTTCAGAGGCTCGGCCTTCGATTTCGTGCGGTTCCAGACGGACAGGTCGCAGCCGACCTTCGCCAGCCTCGCAGCCATCGCATAGCCCATGCGGCCGATGCCGATCCAGCCGAGCTTGTGTTGCTTGAGGTTTGCAGTTGCCATGGGGTTCTCCGGTGTCAGAGGTTGATGGAAGAAAAACGGCTGGCGACCGATCGATGTCCGGTCAGTCGGCCTTGATGTTGGCGGCCTTGATCAGCTTGCCGAAATTGGCGATCTCGGCCTTCACCAGTGCAGTGAGTTCCTCGGGCGTGCTGGACAGGGCTTCGACGCCCAGTCCCGCGAACCGGTCGACCACGTCCGGCGCCCTCATGATCTTCACCAGCTCGCTGTTCAGCCGGCCGATGATCGGCTGCGGCGTTCCGGCGGGCACGAACAGTCCCCACCAGTTCACCATGTCGAAGCCGGGCAGCACCGACGCCATCGTCGGGACATCGGGCAGCAGCGGGCTCGGCTTCGCGGAAGTCACCGCGATCGCGCGCAGCCTGCCTGCCTTGACCTGGGTCAGCGCGGGCGCCATGTCGGCCCAGGACAGCGGCACGTTGCCGGCGGCGATATCCAGCACGACCAGGCCCGAGCCCTTGTAGGTGATGTGGGTGATGTCGGTGCCGGTCATGGTCTTGAACTGCTCGGCGGCCAGGTGCGCGAGGGTGCCGATGCCCGACGAACCGTAGTTCACCTTGCCGCTCTGTGCCTTCATGAACGGAACCAGATCCTTCACCGTCTTCACCGGGAAGGACGGATGCACCACCAGCAGCTGGGGCGAGCGCGCGACCAG
>JBIITW010000021.1:0-33411 GCA_044340265.1 Burkholderiales bacterium
CGCATCGAGGAACGGATGAAGGGCCTGGACGTCGACGACACCAATGCACTCGCGGCTGCCGGCGCCGAGATCCGCGGCTGGATCACCGAAGCCCCGCTGCCGCCGGCCCTGCGCTCGGCGGTGGTCGCGTCATACGAGAAGATGTCCGCCGCGGCAGGTCCCAATGTCTCGGTCGCGGTGCGTTCCTCGGCCACCGCCGAGGACCTGCCCGATGCATCGTTCGCCGGACAGCAGGAAACCTTCCTCAACATCCACGGCGCGGACAACGTGATCGCCGCGATGCGCCATGTGTTCGCCTCGCTCTACAACGACCGGGCGATCGCCTACCGGGTGCACAAGGGTTACGTGCACGCGGAGGTCGCGCTGTCGGCCGGCATCCAGCGGATGGTGCGTTCCGACACCGGTGCCGCGGGGGTGATGTTCACGCTCGACACCGAATCGGGCTTCGACAAGGTGGTGTTCATCACTTCGTCATACGGGCTCGGCGAGGCGGTGGTGCAGGGTGCGGTCAATCCCGACGAGTTCTATGTCTACAAGACTGCGCTTGCGGCGGACAAGGTGGCGATCATCCGCCGCTCGCTCGGTGGCAAGGCGATCAAGATGGTGTTCACCGACGCGCGGGAAGCGGGCAAGTCGGTGAAGACGGTCGATGTACGCGAGGGTGAGCGCCGCAGTTTCTCGATCACCGATGCGGAGGTCGAGCAGCTCGCGCGCGACGCCATGAAGATCGAGGCGCACTACGGCCGCCCGATGGACATCGAATGGGCGCGCGACGGCGAGGACGGCAAGCTCTACATCCTGCAGGCCCGCCCCGAGACGGTGAAGGCGAATGCCGAGGTCGACACCCTGCGCCGCTACCGGCTCAAGCAGAAGTCCGAGCTGCTCACTTCCGGCCGTGCGATCGGCCAGAAGGTCGGCAGCGGCCCGGTGCGGCTGATCGCGTCGGCGAAGGAGATGGACAAGGTGCAACCCGGCGACGTGCTGGTGACCGACATGACCGATCCCGACTGGGAGCCGGTGATGAAGCGCGCATCGGCGATCGTCACCAATCGCGGCGGTCGCACCTGCCATGCGGCAATCATCGCGCGCGAACTGGGCATCCCGGCCGTCGTCGGTTGCGGCGATGCGACCAGGGTGCTTCATAACGGCGACCTGGTGACGGTCTCGTGCACCGAGGGCGATACCGGCAACGTCTACCGAGGCATCCTCGAGACGTCGATCAGCGACGTGCCGCTCGACCGCATGCCCGAGCCGCCGGTCAAGATCAGCATGAACGTCGGCAACCCGGAACTCGCCTTCGAGTTCCAGCGCCTGCCCAACGCGGGTGTCGGTCTGGCCCGACTCGAGTTCATCGTCGCCCGGATGATCGGCATCCATCCGAAGGCCTGCCTCGACTATCCGAACCTGCCGACCGACCTCAAGCGTGCGGTCGAGGATCGCTCCGCCGGCTATGCCAGCCCGCGCGACTTCTATGTCGAGAAGATGGCCGAAGGCGTCGGCACGCTGGGCGCTGCATTCTTTCCGAAGCCGGTGATCGTGCGCCTGTCCGACTTCAAGTCGAACGAGTATTCCGGGCTGATCGGCGGGCCGAACTACGAGCCGCATGAAGAGAATCCCATGCTCGGCTTCCGCGGTGCTTCGCGCTATGTCGCGCCGAACTTCCGCGACTGCTTCGAACTCGAGTGCCGTGCGATGCGCAAGGTGCGCAACGAGATGGGGCTGACCAACGTCGAGATCATGATCCCGTTCATCCGCACGCTCGAGGAATGCCGCAAGGTGATCGCGCTGCTCGCCGAGAACGGCCTGGAGCGCGGCAAGGACGGCCTGCGCCTGATCATGATGTGCGAAGTGCCGTCCAACGCGCTGCTCGCGGATGAGTTCCTCGAGTACTTCGACGGCTTCTCGATCGGTTCGAACGACATGACGCAACTCACGCTGGCGATCGACCGCGATTCCGGCGGCGCGATTTCCGAGTCGTTCGACGAACGTGATCCGGCGGTCAAGAAGATGCTGTCGATGGCGATCAAGGCCTGCCGCAAGCAGGGCAAGTATGTCGGCATCTGCGGCCAGGGGCCGTCCGACCATCCCGACCTCGCACGCTGGCTGATGGAAGAGGGTATCGGAAGCCTGTCGTTGAATCCCGATACGGTGGTCGACACCTGGCTGTACCTTGCCCAGGAGGCGGCGAAGGCGGGGCGGCACTGAGCCGGACGGCCTCGCCCGTCAACCAGGACCAGGACCAGGACCAGGACCAGGCGATCAGTTCTGCCGTGATGCGGCACGCTTTCGGGCGGCTGCGTCGCGGTCGCTTTCCAGGCCGGCACGTTCGATCGCAGATTCGATCCTGAGCAGCGCATCCTCGTCGTGCTTGGGTTGCACCCGCGTGCTGCCGCCGGCGGGCGAGGGGGAGGCTGCTCGTCGCTGAGGATTGTCCGGAGGGGGCGCGGAGGATGCGGCCGTCGTTGTGGCGGGTGCCCGGGATGCGGCGGGAGCACTGACGGCTTCGTTTCCGGGTGTTGATGGCGAGGGTGAAGCCGCAGCCGTTGCCGCTGCCGCTGCCGCCGCCGCAGCCGGTACCGCCGCCGGCGCGGAGACCAGGGCGGGTGCGACCGGCTGCGCGGCGTCCGGCCGCGACATCATCCATGCGGCAAAGGCAACTCCAGCGAGGGCCGCGGCCGCGCCCATGAACTTGCCGGTCGTGCGCCACGTGCGGGCGGCCGGCGGCAGCCTCGGGATCGTCGTGTCTGCGCCGGCGGCCTCTGCAGCACCGGCCGCGGGCCGTGGCGCGCCCGTCATGTGCGGGGCAAGGTGGGGCGTGTCCGGATCGACCGCCGCGGCTTCGAATGGCATCAGCCTGCCGTCGGTCGCATCTCGTGCAGCAGGATCACGCAGGCGAAGCGCCTTGCGCCGCGCGAGTTCGGCATAAACCCCGGTCGGAAACTTCTGCACGTACAACTCGTGGTCGGCTGGATCAGGGCTGTCCTTGATCGCCCGCCAGAACTCGAGGTCGAGCTCGTGCACGCCGGTGGCCGATTGCGTCGACGTGGACATGTCCGCGCGGCCGGGCGAGGCGGTCACGTCCTCGGCGCGACGCGGCATTGCCGGTTCCGCCCAGGCTCCGGCGTCGGGCGGAAGGATGAATCGCGTCGCGTCGGGGTCGACTTCCCCGGCCGTTGCGCCGGCGGCAGTCCCGCGCAGCAGGGCAGTCAGCGCGGCTGCCATGTCCGCCGCATTGCGGTAGCGATCTTCCTTGTTCTTCGCCAGCGCCCTGGCGACCACCTGGTCGATAGCAGGGGGCAGCGCCGTGTTGAGCGCTGCCGGGGCCGGCGGCTCCTGCAGCAGTATCTGGTTGTAGATCGTCCAGGTTGCGGTACCGGCGAACGGCTTCTGCCCGGTCAGCAACTGGTAGAGGAGTACGCCACAGGCGAAGATGTCCGTCCGGTTGTCGGTCGAGGCACCCTGGATCTGCTCCGGCGACATGTAGCTTGGCGTGCCTACCATCGTGCCGACCTGGGTGCGTTCGGCGGACTCCGTGACGCGCGCGACACCGAAATCGGTGAGCTTCACGTGCCCGGCAGGGTCGATCATGATGTTGGCCGGCTTGATGTCGCGATGGACGACGCCTTGCTGGTGTGCGTATCCCAGGCCGTCGAGCAGTTCGCTCATGATGCGAACCGTCGACGGGAAATCGAAGCGATGGCCGTCGTCGAGGAACGACTTCAGTTCCTTGCCGTCGATGTACTCCATCACGATGAACGTGACATCGTCCTCCTCGCCGAAATCATAGACCCCGACGATGTTCGGATGCGTCAGGCGGGCGACGGCCTGGGCTTCGCGCACGAAGCGGGCCGCGAAGTCGCGGGCACTCTCTTCATCCATGATCGCGCTGCGCAGGATGGTCTTGATGGCTACCCGCCGATCAAGTCGCGGGTCGCGTCCTTCATAGACGATGCCCATCGCGCCCTTGCCGAGTACGCGGACGATTTCAAAACGGCCAAGGGACTTTCGTGGGGCAGCGCTCATGCGTGGGGGCGGCGGCGGTTCTCGCCATGCGGACAACGAACAAAGTCTACGGGAATGCCCCGGCGTCGCACATGAATTTGTTGCGGCTCGGAACAGGTGGAAACCGGGACGGCTATCATCCCGGGCATGCTGTCGATCCAGCTGTTCAAGGGGGGCGTCCTGGTGCGCGAGATCCGCACCGATGAGGGGCTGCTCACGCTCGGGCGCGATGCGGGCGCATCGATCGTCATCGAAGATCCAGAAAAGCTCATCTCGCGGCAGCATGCATCGATCGAGCGCCGGGACGGCGTTTCCTACCTGATCGTGCACTCGCGGGTGAACCCGGTGCTGGTCGATGGCCGTGTGTTGCGGGCCGGACAGGCCACGGTGTTGGCCGAAGGCGCACGGGTGACGATGTCGCCCTATGAGATGGTCGTGTCGAGCGCAGCGGACGGCAGCGGGCCGACATCGCCCTCGTCTGCTGGCGCGCAGGCGGTGCCGCAAGGACTTGCGGTCGAGGTGCCCGTCGGCGGGACGATGCCGCCCGGTTACGACCAACCCGATGGCGGGATGGAACAGGCGACCCGGGCGTTCCTGCGCGGCCTGGGGCTTGCGCACCTGCGCATCCCGGTGGATGAGCAGGCGTTCTTCCTGGAGCGCGCGGGCGTGATGATGCTGGTGGTCGCCGAAGCACTGGCACCCATGCTGGCGGCGCGTGCGCGGCTGCGGCGCGGGCTTTCGGTATCTGACGACACGCAGGCGCCTGAAAACCCCTTGCTGGAGGCGTCCACGCCGACCGAGGTTCTGGCGCTGCTGGTCGATCCTGCCCGGCAGGCACCGGGTGCAATGGACTCGATGCAGGCACTGCGCGAAGCGTCGGTCGCCCTGCGCAGGCATCCGGACGCGCTGCTTTCCGGAACCCGGGCTGCCTTGGTCGGCCTGCTGCAGGCGCTTGATCCGGCGGCCATCGATGCCGTGACGGCGCGCACGGCCGGTCCGCTCGGTCTCAACCGTCGCACAAGGGCCTGGGAAGGCTTTGTCGCCGTGCATGCCGCGCTCTTGCAGCAGGCTGCAACCGATCCCGATGCGTTGCTGCAAGGGGATTTCCTGGCGGCCTATCTGCAGCGGCTGTCGCTGCCGGACGACTGACCGGCCCGCCGGGCGAGCGGTGAAGAAGCCGGGGGCGCTACCGCCTCAGGCCCGCCACTTTCCGGCGAGGCCGTCGATCGCGTCCAGCCCCTTGGTGACCACGATGCCCAGCACGGCGAGCACCACCAGCACGGCGAACACCGTCTCGGTCTCGAGCACCTGGCCGGCCAGGTAGAGGCGGGCGCCCAGGCCGAGCTTGCCCACCACCATCTCGGCCGCCACCACCAGGATGATCGAGACACCGAGCCCGAGCCGGGCCCCGGCGAACACCGACGGGATCGCGGCCGGCAGCAGCACATGGCGCACGATCTGCCGCTGCGATGCGCCCAGGTCGCGCGCGGTGACGACCAGGCCCGGGTCGCACTGGCGCACGCCGAGCAGCGTGTTGATGATCACCGGGAACAGGGCGCCCAGCGCGCTGATGGTCAGCATGAACGGCCCGCCGGTGCCCAGCCAGATGATCAGCAGGGGGATCAGGGTTATCTTCGGCAGCGGGTACAGCGCCGCGATGAACACGTCCGCGATCGATTGGAACCGCCGTGACACGGCCATGGCAAGCCCGAGCGCGACACCGAACACGAGACCGATCGCGAAGCCGCCGAAGATGCGGTACAGGGTGACGGCGAGGTCGGTGATGGCCTGCTTGTGCACGAACAGTTCATACAGTGCCACTGCGATCTGCGTCGGCCTGGGCAGGTACAGGGACGAAACCTCGAACAGGCGGCACAGCACTTCCCATGCGAGCAGCACCACCGCAACGGCAATCCAGCCGGTGACCCGGTCGGCCGGTGCCGCGCCGGTACGCACCGGCCGCAGCGCGACGTCACCCTCGGGTGCGCGATCCTGCATCAGTGGCCCCCCGGTTCGCCGTGCATCGAACGCAGTACTTCCGATTTCAGCAGTCCGTAGATCTGCTCGAAATAGCCGGCGTAGCGCGGGTCGTGCGTGCTGGCCACCGAGCGTGGCTTGGGCAGGTCGATGCTGACCTCGGCGGCGACACGTCCCGGCCGCGCGGTGAGCACGTACACGGTGTCGGCAAGCAGCACCGCCTCCTCGATCGAGTGGGTGATCAGCAGCACGGTCTTGCCGGTACGCTCGACCATCGCGGCGAGCTGTTCCTGCAGCACCAGCCGGGTCTGGGCGTCGAGGGCACCGAAGGGTTCGTCGAGCAGAAGCACGTCAGGATCCATCACCAGGGCGCGGGCCATGCCGACGCGCTGGCGCATGCCGCCCGACAGCTGGCCGGGGTACTTGCCTTCAAAGCCTGCCAGGTCGACCAGGCGCAGCGCCTCGTGTGCGCGGGCCCGGCGCTCCTGTGCCGGCATTCCGGCCATCTCGAGCCCGAACGCCACGTTGTCCTCGACGGTTCGCCAGGGGAACAGATTGAACGACTGCCAGACCGTTGCCATGCGCGGCGGTCGTGGCATCGGCTGGCCGTCGGGTCCGATGAACGAAAGGGTGCCGCGGCTGGCCTGCATGAAACCGCGGGTGATCTGCAGCATCGTGCTCTTGCCGCAGCCGCTCGGCCCGATGATCGCGGTGACCTTGCCCGCCGCGAAGCGGCAGTGCAGGTCGTCCAGCGCGAGCACCGTCGAGCCGTCCGCCTCGTAGACCAGGCTGATGCCTTCGAGGCGGATCTCCGGATGCACGGGGCTGGCGTGCCCCGCCGGCGTGTCGTCGCGGCCCATCGGTTCAGGCCGTCAGCGGGTTCTTTTCCTTCAGCCGGTTGAACGCTTCCTGCGCGGCGCCGAGCTCGAACACCTGCTCGCGCGTCACCTTGCCGCTGAACAGCTTCATCGTGTCGCGCCAGAAATTCGCCTGGAACATCGCGGAGTCGACGTTGGGCATGCCGTTCTCGGTGAACCAGGTCCAGCGCGGCGCGGCGGCGGAGATCAGGCCTTCCGGCACCTTGGTGAACTCGGAGATGGTCTTGATCACCTCCGGGTCCTTCGAGGCGGCTGCGTTGTTGAAGATGCGCGCGGCATGCAGGTGCACCATCGCGAAACGCACCGCCAGCGAGCGGTCCTTGCCGAGCAGCCTGGCCGGCGAGGCGAAGCAGGCGAGCTGCGTCCCCGGTTCGATGTCCGACCCCGGGAAGGCGATCTTGCCGGTGTTGTTCTTCTCGGCCAGGAAGGCCAGCGGCACCGGGATGTTCGCCGCGTCGACCTGGCCGGCACCCAGCGCGCGCACCAGGTCGGGGTAGGCGAGGCCGGTGACCCAGTTGACGTCGGTCAGCGGGTTGAGGCCGGCCTTCTGCACGCCTCGACCGAGCAGGAACTGGTCGATGCCGCCCGGGGCCTGCAGGCCGAGGCGCTGGCCCTTGAGCATGGAAAGCCGGTCCGTCGTGGTCAGGCCTGCTGCGTGCAGCTTGTTGTTGACCACGATGGTCATCGACCCCGATCCCGGCCGCTCCGATCCGCGGTCGAGCATGAACTTGAACGGTGCCCCACGCGCGATGGTGTTGAAGATGCCGGCATTGCAGGTGGCGACGGTGAAGTCCAGTTCGCCGGCGACCAGGGCCGGCACGGCGAGCGCGCCATCGGTGAAGTACCGGTATTCCGCCTCGATGTTCATCCGGTCCCAGAAGCCCCGGGCCTGCGCGATGAACAGCGGTCCAGACGAGATCAGTGGCACCACGCCGATACGGATCTTCGCCCGCGGAGCCTGGGCAAGCACGTTGACGAACGGCGCCCCTGCAAGCAGCGGAGTCGCGGCGGCTGCCGCTGCGCCTTTCAGCAGCTTGCGGCGTGCGTTCTGCAGGGGAGCGGACGGGGCGTGCGGGAGGCGGGGCATGGCTGACCTTTCGCGGATCGGGGACTGCGTCGCCATGAGTATACTTTCTGTCGCGCCCCATCCGGCCGCCGCCGGGTCCGGGGCTTGTCCAGCGCCTATCCAGGAGATCGAACTTGCCAGCGCATGCCAGACCGTACCAGGTGTCACCGTCCAATCCCGATGTGCAGGAAATCCAGACCCTGCCCGAGCGCAGGGTCGACATGCCCTATGCGCCGGCCATGCGGGTGACCGGTGGCGCAGACCTGCTGTTCATCTCGGGCGCTACGCCGTCGCCGCTCTACCACAAGCATCCGCACGAGCTGCACGAGCATGACCATCCCAACGACATCGGCGAGCAGACGCGACGCGCGCTGTCCGCGATCAAGTCCATCCTGGACCAGGAAGGACTGGTCTGGACCGACGTGGTGAAGGTCACCAAGTACGTGACCGACATGCGCGACATGGATGGCATGGTTGCAGTGCTGAAGCAGACCTTCGGCGACTGGACGCCGGCGAGCACGACGGTCTGCGTGAACCAGCTGTCGACGCCCGGGGCACGCATCGAGCTTGACATGATCGCGGCGTATCGGAAGACCTGAGCGGCGCAAAATTCAAGACCTGACCCCGGTCGTTGCCGGTCGTTGAACCGGGGGCGAAAAAAAGCCCGCCTTGGCGGCGGGCTTTCGCGGGCGTGCTGCTGGGGACTCAGGCGGCGCTGCGCCAGAGGTCGAGCTTCATCAGCTCGCGCTTGAGTGTCATCTCCTGCGGCAGCCGGGACTTCAGCTGTTCGAACAGTTCGCCGTGCGACTCGATCTCCTTCTTCCAGAGTTCGGCGTCGACGCGGGTCAGGCGCTCGAACTGTTCGCGGCTGATGTCCATGCCGCGGAAGTCCATGTCTTCGTAGCGGGGGATCCAGCCCAGTGCGGTCTCGGACGCGCCGACGTTGCCCATGGTCCGCTGCACGATCCACTTCAGCACGCGCATGTTCTCGCCGAAGCCGGGCCAGATGAAGCGGCCTTTCTCGTCGCGCTGGAACCAGTTCACGCAGTAGATCTTCGGCGGCTGGCTGATCGCGTGACCGATGCGCAGCCAGTGGTTGAAGTAGTCGCCGAAGTGGTAACCGCAGAACGGCAGCATCGCGAACGGGTCGCGACGCACGACGCCGACCGCGCCGGTGGCCGCGGCGGTGGTCTCCGAGCCCATGGTCGCGGCCATGTAGACGCCGTAGTTCCAGTTGAACCCTTCGGCCACCAGCGGCACGGTGTCGTTGCGGCGGCCGCCGAACACGAAGGCGCTGATCGGGACGCCATTCGGGTTGTCGTACTCCGGATCCAGCGTCGCGCAGCGCTCGGCGGCGACGGTGAATCGCGAATTCGGATGGGCAGCCAGGCGGCCGCAGTCCGGCGTCCAGGGCTTGCCCTGCCAGTCGATCAGTTCCTTCGGCGGGGTCTTGGTCATGCCCTCCCACCAGACGTCGCCATCAGCCGTCAGCGCGACGTTGGTGAAGATGGTGTCGGCGTCCAGCATGCCGAGCGCGGTGGCATTGGTGTCCGGGCCGGTGCCGGGGGCGACGCCGAAATAGCCGGCCTCGGGGTTGATCGCGTAGAGCTGTCCGTCCTTGCCCGGCTTGATCCAGGCGATGTCCTCGCCCACCGTGGTGACCTTCCAGTCGTCCATGCCCTTGGGCGGTACCAGCATGGCCAGATTGGTCTTGCCGCAGGCGCTCGGGAAGGCGGCAGCGACATAGCGCTTCTCGCCGGTGGGCGCGGTGATGCCGAGGATCAGCATGTGCTCGGCCAGCCAGCCCTGTTCCTTCGCCATGATCGAGGCGATGCGCAGCGCGAAGCACTTCTTGCCGAGCAGTGCATTGCCGCCGTAGCCGCTGCCGAACGACCAGATCTGCTTGGTCTCGGGATAGTGCACGATGTACTTGTGCTCGCGGTTGCTCGGCCAGGCGATGTCTTTCTGGCCGGCTTCCAGCGGCATGCCGACCGAGTGGATGCAGGGCACGAACTCGCCGTCGCTGCCCAGCACGTCATAGACCTTCTCGCCCATGCGGGTCATGATGCGCATGGACACGACCACGTAGGGGGAGTCGGACAGCTCGACGCCGATGTGTGCGATGTGCGAGCCGAGCGGGCCCATGCTGAACGGGATCACGTACATCGGACGGCCGCGCATGCAGCCCTTGAACAGTCCGCCCAGCGTGGCGCGCATCTCGGACGGCGCAACCCAGTTGTTGTTCGGGCCGGCATCGTCCTTGTCGTCGGTGCAGACGAAGGTGCGATCTTCCATCCGGGCGACGTCTGCCGGGTCGGAACGAACCAGGAAGCTGTTCGGACGCTTCTGCTCGTTCAGGCGGATCATCGAGCCGGCGTCGATCATCTCCTGGCACAGGCGGTCATACTCTTCCTTCGAACCATCGCACCACACGATGCGGTCGGGTTCGCACAAGGCCGCCATCTCGCGGACCCACTCCACCAGCCGGGCGTGTTTCACGTAGGCGGGCTTGCCCGACCGGCTGATCAGTTCTGGTGCTGCATCTGGACGGCTCATCTCACTCTCCTCGAGGTAAAGCGGCTCCGCGCGCCTGGCGGGTGGTCCGGCGCCTGGCTCCGGGCATGCCGGAAGCCTGCTACACGGAAAGGCAGGGCGCGAAAATACCCGTTTCGGAACGGGCTGTAGCGGAAGTTTGACACAACACGGACCGTCTGCCTTTGACGTGGACCCGGGCGCACACGCGAAGGGCGTTCCCGAACCACTCCGCGACGGCTTGCCGTCGGTCCATGTTTGGTTCGCAGGGCCGCTTTGCGCTATGATCGACAAAACCAGCTACTGCGTCGGGAATGATCAAGTACATCTTTGTCACTGGCGGTGTCGTCTCCTCTCTCGGCAAAGGTATAGCCGCCGCGTCGCTTGGCACCCTGCTCGAGTCGCGCGGGCTCACTGTCACGCTGCTGAAACTCGACCCGTACATCAACGTCGACCCGGGCACGATGAGCCCGTTCCAGCACGGGGAAGTCTTCGTCACCGAAGACGGCGCCGAGACGGACCTCGACCTGGGCCACTACGAGCGGTTCGTGTCGACGCGCATGAAGCGCGTCAACAACTTCACCACCGGCCAGATCTACGAGTCGGTGATCAAGAAGGAAAGACGCGGCGAGTATCTCGGAAAGACGGTGCAGGTGATCCCGCACATCACCAACGAGATCCAGGATTTCATCGAGCGGGGTGCGCGTGCCGCCTGCGATGGCAACGTCGACGTGGCGATCATCGAGATCGGCGGTACGGTTGGCGACATCGAGTCCCTGCCTTTCGTCGAGGCCGCGCGGCAGATGAGCCTTCGCCTCGGCCGGGGCTCCTGCTGTTTCGTCCACCTGACGCTGGTTCCGTTCATCCCGTCCGCCGGTGAACTGAAGACGAAGCCCACGCAGCACAGCGTGCAGAAGCTGCGCGAGATCGGCATCTCGCCCCACGTGCTGCTGTGCCGCGCCGACCGGCCGATTCCCGAGGACGAGCGGGCCAAGATATCCCTGTTCTCCAACGTCCAGCTCGATTCCGTGATCTCGGTCTGGGATGCGGATTCGATCTACAAGATCCCCTCCATGCTGCACAAGCAGGGGCTCGACCAGATCGTCTGCGACGTGCTCGGCCTGAAGGCGAAGCCGGCAGACCTGACCGAATGGGACGCCATCGTCCACGGCCTCGAGCATCCCGAGCGGACGGTGCGCATCGGCATGGTCGGCAAGTACGTGGACCTGTCCGATTCCTACAAGTCGCTGAACGAGGCGCTGAACCACGCCGGCATCCGTACCCGCACCCGGGTGGTGATCGAATACGTCGATTCCGAGCAGATCGAGAACGGCGCCGGATCCACGCTCGACCAGCTCGACGCGATCCTCGTGCCGGGCGGGTTCGGCAAGCGGGGCACCGAAGGCAAGATCCAGGCGATCCGCTTCGCTCGCGAGCATGGCGTGCCCTACCTCGGCATCTGCCTGGGCATGCAACTGGCCACGATCGAGTTCGCACGCAATGTCTGCGGCCTGGCCGGTGCGAACTCCACCGAGTTCGATCCCGAGACGCCGCATCCGGTGGTGGCCCTGATCACCGAGTGGAAGGACCGCACCGGGCAGATCGAGAAGCGCACCGAGAAGTCCGATCTCGGCGGCACCATGCGTCTGGGCGCACAGCGCTGCCCGATCCTGGCCGGTACGCTCGCCTCGCGCATCTACGGCAACGAAGTCAATGAGCGGCACCGGCACCGCTACGAGGTGAACAACGCGTACGTGCCGCAGCTCGAGGATTCCGGCTACCGTGTGTCGGCGCGCACGCCGAGCGAGTCGCTGCCCGAAATGATGGAGCTGCCGGCCCATCCGTTCTTCATCGGCGTCCAGTTCCATCCCGAGTTCACCTCCACGCCGCGCGCCGGCCACCCGCTGTTCACGGCGTTCGTGCAGGCCGCGGTCGCTCGCGCCGAGCTTGTCAAGGCGGCCGAAAAGGGCGCTGCTGCCCGGGCGGCGGTGGCCTGATGAAGCTGTGCGGTTTCGAGGCCGGCCTCGACCGCCCGCTGTTCCTGATCGCCGGTCCGTGTGTCGTCGAGTCGCGCGACCTGGTCGAGGAGATCGCAGGCCGCCTGAAGGAGATCACCGGCGCGCTCGGCATCCCGCTGATCTTCAAGGCCTCCTATGACAAGGCCAACCGCAGCTCCGGCAAGTCGTTCCGGGGGCCGGGCATGGACAAGGGGCTCGAGATACTGGCCAGCGTGCGCACCACCTTCGGACTGCCTGTCCTCACCGACGTGCATGCAGCGGAGGATGTCGCCGAGGTGGCCGCTGCCGTCGACGTGCTGCAGACGCCGGCATTCCTGTGTCGCCAGACCGATTTCATCCATGCCGTCGCGAGCGCCGGGCGGGTGGTCAACATCAAGAAGGGCCAGTTCCTGTCTCCCCAGGAGATGGGCAACGTGGTCGACAAGGCGCGCGCGGCCAGCGGTACCGACAACATCATGGTCTGCGAGCGGGGCTTCTCCTTCGGCTACCAGAACCTGGTGTCGGACATGCGATCGCTCGCGATCATGCGCGACACCGGCTGCCCGGTGGTGTTCGATGCCACGCATTCGGTACAGTTGCCGGGCGGGCAGGGCACCTCGAGCGGTGGCCAGCGCGAGTTCGTGCCGGTGCTTGCCCGCGCGGCCGTGGCAGCGGGCATCTCCGGCGTGTTCATGGAGACGCATCCGCGTCCCGAGCAGGCCATGTCCGACGGGCCCAACGCATGGCCGCTCGGCCTGATGCCCGAACTGCTCGAGACGCTGGTGGCGCTCGATGCACAGGTCAAGTCGAGGCCGCTCGCAGAATGCCGCATCGCGCGCTGAACTGCCGGACCCCGGAACAACAGAAACTGTCCTGAGAGAACGACGATGAGTGCAATCGTAGACGTGGTCGCGCGGGAAATCCTCGATTCCCGTGGTAATCCGACGGTCGAGGCCGACGTGCTGCTCGAATCCGGCGTGATGGGCCGGGCCGCCGTACCCTCCGGCGCCTCGACCGGGGCAAAGGAAGCGCTCGAACTGCGCGACGGCGACAAGGCCCGTTACGGCGGCAAGGGCGTGCTGAAGGCGGTCGAGCACATCAACACCGAGATCTGCGAGGCGATCATCGGCCTCGATGCAGTCGAGCAGGCGTTCATCGACCGCACGCTGATCGAGCTCGACGGCACCGACAACAAGGGCCGGCTGGGCGCCAACGCACTGCTCGCCGTATCGATGGCGGTGGCGCGTGCGGCCGCCGAGGAGTCCGGACTGCCGTTGTACCGCTACCTGGGCGGTGCAGGGCCGATGCGGCTGCCGGTTCCGATGATGAACGTGATCAACGGCGGTGCGCACGCGAACAACAACCTCGACATGCAGGAGTTCATGATCGTGCCGCTGGGGGCGCCGAGCTTCTCCGAGGCGCTTCGCTACGGCGCGGAGGTGTTCCAGACACTGAAGAAGCTGATCGACGGCCGCGGCCTGTCGACCGGTGTCGGTGACGAAGGCGGTTTCGCGCCCGATCTGCCGAACAACGAGTCCGCGATCGAACTGGTGCTCGAGGCGATCGAGAAGGCCGGCTACCGGCCGGGCGAGGACATCTCGCTGGCCCTCGATTGCGCGAGTTCGGAGTTCCATGAAGACGGCAAGTACCGCCTGGCGTCTGAACGCGCCGTGCTCAGCGCCGGCGAGTTCGCCGACTACCTCGGTCGCTGGGTCGCCAAGTACCCGATCATCAGCATCGAGGACGGCATGGACGAGGCCGACTGGGATGGCTGGAAGCTGCTCACCGACCGCCTCGGCCAGAAGGTCCAGCTGGTCGGCGACGACCTGTTCGTGACCAACAGCCGGATCCTGCAGCAGGGCATCGACGCCGGCGTGGCCAACGCGATCCTGATCAAGGTCAACCAGATCGGCACCCTGAGCGAAACGCTGGATGCGGTCGATCTGGCGCGCCGCTCGGCCTATGCGTCGGTGATCTCGCACCGCTCCGGCGAGACCGAGGACACCACCATCGCCGATATCTCGGTCGCCACCAACGTGCTGCAGATCAAGACCGGGTCGCTGTCCCGGTCGGACCGCATTGCCAAGTACAACCAGCTGCTGCGCATCCAGGAGGACCTGGGCGACGCAGCCGGGTACGGCGGCAGGTCGGCTTTCCGCCAGCTTCGGTGAGCGCTGCCCGCCGCCCCCTGTGCCGTGGGGCGGTGACTGCCCGCAGCGGGGCCCGTCCATGAGACTGCTCAGCCTGGGGCTGGCGATCCTCATTGCGCTGCTGCAGATCCCGCTCTGGGTGGGCAAGGGCAGCTGGCTGCGCGTCTGGGAGGTAGACCGGCAACTGGTTGCGCAGCGTGAGGTGAATGGCCGGTTGTTGCAACGCAACGAAACCCTCGAGGCGGAAGTCCGCGACCTCAAGACCGGCTACGAGGCCATCGAGGAGCGGGCCCGCGCCGAACTCGGCATGATCCGCCAGGACGAACTGTTCATCCAGGTGCTGGGGGGCGACCCCACGCCCTCGCCGCGTTCGGCGACAGGCAAGGGCGTCCTGGCGCCGCCGACCGGTCCGCGCTGAGGCCTTTCCAGGTCGGTTCATGCCCCCTGGGGCGCTGGTTTCCGGCAAGCGGAATCCCTCGCCCGATCATCCGGCCCTCGCAGGCGGGCGCGCGTCCAGGCCTCGAAGACCCACAGCACCGGTGATGCACCCGGTTGGTGCATGACCCGCTCACGGACGGACTTCCTGCCACTCAAGTTGTGCCGTGCATGGTCGCTAACAGGTCGAGTTGATCTGGAGGCTCGATGCATTCTTCGTTTGTTGACCGACCGCCCTCGTGGCACATGGCCGCAGCCTGGGCATCCCTGGGCGTGGCGACGGCTGCCGTCATGGGACAGGCCGCCTGGATGCTGTCCACCGGCCTGAACGCCCAGGCCATCCCCGGCATTGTCGCGCTCGGCGCGCTGATCGTGTCGGCCCTGCTGCTGCGCACGCGGAACGGGCCGGGCGCCGACCTCGCGCCCGACTGGTCGCAGCTCCGGCCCGGCGCGAACGAGCACCTGTCCGCGACACCGCTCGGGCAGGCACTGACCACGCATCGTGAAGTGATCGCGCTCGGCATGCAATCGGTCGGTGGCGACATCGGTCGCACCAGCGACCTGCTGCATGAAGCGGTGACCAGCCTGTCCGACAGCTTCCACCGCATGCATGAGCTGACCCGCGAGCAGCAGCAGATCACCCTGGACATGACCGAGGGCGAGCGCAACCAGCCGGAGGGCGGGGAGCGCATCACGTTCGAACGGTTCGTCCAGCACTCGTCCTCGGCGATGCAGGCGCTGGTCGAGAACATCCTGAACAACAGCCAGGTTGGCATGACATTGGTGAGCCAGATGGAAACAGTGGATACACAGATCAAGAGTGCGCTGGCGATCCTGTCCGAGGTCGAGGGCATCTCGAAGCAGACCAACCTGCTTGCGCTCAATGCCGCGATCGAGGCGGCCCGGGCGGGCGAGGCGGGACGCGGCTTCGCCGTGGTCGCCGACGAGGTGCGCAAGCTGTCAGGGCGCACGCATCACTTCAGCGAGCAGATCCGGCAGGAGATCGGGCGCGTCTGCGAGTCCCTCGGCGAGGCGGAGAAGGCGATCCACTCGATGGCATCCCAGGACATGACCTTCGCGCTCCATGCAAAGCGGGAAGCCGACGACATGACCCGGCAGGTGGCGCAGATCAATGCGGAACTCGGTGAGGCCATGGAGCGCAATTCAGTACTCAGCAGCGACATGGAGGTCAGGGTGGCCGAGGCGATCACCGCGCTCCAGTTCCAGGACATCACTACCCAGTTGCTGGCGAACTGTCGCAGCCGGGTAGAGATGGTCGAGCAACTGTTCGAGACGATCCAGAGCGAATTCGCTGCAACCCCCGGCCGCCCGCCGGTGCAGGAGGTGATGGCAGACCTGGTTTCCCGGTCCACCGCCATCGAAGCCCGCAATCCGGTCGCCCAGAAGCAGATGGCCGGTGGCGATATCGATCTTTTCTGAGCAAGACATAGAGACAGGCTGAACAACATGGCGAAGACAATCCTTGCGGTGGACGACTCCGCTTCGATCCGGCAGATGGTTGCGTTCACGCTGAAGAGCGCGGGTTACGACGTGGTCGAGGCCGTCGACGGGCAGGACGGGCTGGACAAGGCCAAGGCGAAGGCCGTGAACCTCGTGCTGACCGACCAGAACATGCCGCGGATGGATGGCATCTCGCTGGTCAAGCAGCTGCGCGCGCTACCCCAGCACAAGAGCACGCCCATCCTGATGCTGACCACCGAGTCCAGCGACCAGATGAAAGCCCAGGGCAAGGCCGCCGGTGCGACGGGCTGGCTGGTGAAGCCGTTCGACCCCACCAAGCTGCTGGAAGTCGTCAAGAAAGTGATCGGCTGAGGCGCGTGCCGCGCCACGACCGATCCGACCGAAACAGGACGACAGGAAAAAGCCGATGTCGATCGACATGAGCCAGTTCTACCAGGTGTTCTTCGAGGAATGCGCCGAGCACCTGGCAAACATGGAGACGTTGCTGCTGGAACTCGATCCGGCCGCGCCCGACCCGGAGCAGTTGAACGCGATCTTCCGCGCAGCCCATTCGATCAAGGGTGGCGCCGGCACGTTCGGCTTCGGCGACATTGCGCACACCACGCACTCCCTGGAGACCCTGCTCGACCGCCTGCGCAAGGAAGAGATCGCGCTGCGTCCCGAGATGATCGATGCCTTCCTGCAGGCCAAGGATGTGATCGCCGACCAGCTCGCACGGCGCCGTGGCGAGACCACCAGTGACCTCGACCCGGATGCGGCCGAGGTGGTGATGAAATGGCTCGACGTGCTGGCTGCCGACGACCCGTCTGCGGCCGACGCCGTGCCCTCGGAACTCAAGGTCGTTCCCGCGGAGCCGAGCGCTGCTGCGGCTGCTGCGCCCGTGCCCCGTTCGCGCTTCGACATCTCGGTGCATGACGATGCCGTCGACGAGGCCGCGTTCACCGGCCTGATGGACGAACTGCGTACCCTCGGCACGTTGCAGGTGACTGCCGAGCCCGAGCCACGAAAGCCGCGGATGTCGCGGTCGGTGCGCAGCGCCTGGCGCATGGTGCTGACCGCGGCTATCCCGGAGGCGAGCCTGCGCGAGATGTTCGAGTTCGTGCTGCCGGCGGACGACTTCGAGATCGCCGCCGTGGTGCTCGAAGACGCCGCGCAGTCCAGCGCCGCGCTGGATGCCTCAGCAGCCGATTCCGATGCCGCCTACGGGTTGTTCACCGAGGACTTCCCGAGGCTCGGATCGGTCGCCGCGGAACCAGCAGGCACAGCTGCCGCAGAAGATGGTTTCGGCTTCTTCGATGACGCCCCCGGCGTGCCCGCGACAGCATCGGCAGCCGGCCAGGCAGCGTCCGCCCAGGACAGCGACGAGCGCGCTGCCGCCAGCGAGGGCTTCGGATTCTTCGAGGACGCGCCAGGTGTGCCCGCGGCCGCCGTGCGCAGAGACCTCCGGAAGGACGTGGCAGGCGCAGCGAACGCCGCGAGCCCGGATCTGGCGCCAGCCATGGCAGCGCCCGGCCCGTCCGTGGGTCGTCGTGCCTCCGACCAGCCAGCCGATGCGCCCGTGCGCGCAGGGCGCAGGGTGACCGACAAGCAGGTCGCCAGCTCTGGCGACAGCGCTTCGATCAGGGTCGGCGTCGAGAAGGTCGACATGCTGATGAACCTGGTGAGCGAACTGGTGATCACGCAGTCGATGCTGATGCAGTCGGTCAGCACGATGGATCCGGTGGCCAACGAACGCCTCCTGTCCGGCGTGGGCCTGCTGGAGCGCAATACGCGCGACCTGCAGGAGGCGGTGATGTCGATCCGCATGCTGCCGATCTCGTTCGTGTTCTCCCGCTTCCCGCGTGTCGTGCGCGACCTGGCTGGAAAGCTGGGCAAGCAGGTCGAACTCAAGACATACGGCGAGAGCGCCGAGCTGGACAAGGGGTTGATCGAGAAGATCGCCGATCCGCTGACCCACCTGGTGCGCAACAGCCTCGACCATGGCATCGAGCTGCCCGAGGCGCGTCTGGCCGCTGGCAAGCCTGCGAGCGGAACCATCACGCTGACGGCGATGCACCAGGGCGGCAGCATCATGATCGAGGTGAGCGACGACGGTGCGGGCCTCAACCGTGAGCGCATCCTGAAGAAGGCGCGCGAGCGCGGATTGTCCGCGCACGACGGCATGACCGACGGCGAGGTGTGGCAGCTGATCTTCGAGCCGGGCTTCTCCACGGCAGAAGCGATCACCGACGTGTCCGGCCGCGGGGTCGGCATGGACGTGGTCAAGCGCAACATCGCGGAGATGAACGGCAGCGTGTCGATCGAGTCGTCGGCCGGGCAGGGCACGCGGATGACCATCCGGCTTCCGCTCACGATGGCGATCCTGGATGGACTCTCGGTGAAGGTCGGTGCCAACACGCTGATCATCCCGCTGAATGCGATCGTCGAGTCGATCCGTCCCGGCCGTGACGAGATCCGCACCATCGGTGGCCGTGCGCGCACGGTGGCTGTCCGGGGTGAATACCTGAACGTGATCGAACTGCGCAGGTTCTTCAGCAGCGCTGACGCACCTGCGGCCGAGATGCCGGTCATGGTGATCGTCGATGCGGCCGGGCACAAGGCTGCACTGTGCGTCGATGAACTCCTGGGCCAGCACCAGGTCGTCATCAAGAGCCTGGAGACCAACTACCGGAAGGTCAACGGGGTCTCCGGCGCGACCATCATGGGCGATGGTCGCGTCGCACTGATCGTCGACGTCCCGGGCGTGCTGCGCACCGGAAACGGACTTGCAAACGCGGCGTGATCCTTCGTTCGACATGCGTTTCGAACGACAGCACTGCCTAAATACGGAGAAGGAAAGATGAACCTGCAATCGTTGAAGATCGGTCCGAGGCTCGCCCTTGGTTTTGGCCTCGTGCTGGCGCTGTGCCTGGCCGTCGGCTGGGTCGGCCATGCGAGCCTGGCGAAACAGGGCGCACACCTCGAGGCGATCGGCGGCAACATCCTGCCGAGCATCAAGATGCTGGGCGACATGCAGCACAAGACGGACCTGTACCGTCGCTGGGCGCTGCGTGCGACCTACACCGCCTCCGACGACGCGCGTACCGCCGCCATCGGCCAGATGGCGGCGGCGCGCGAGGCCCTGCTCAAGGAAAACATCGCGTACAAGAAGGACATGCTGCTGAAGGGCACGCCGGAAGAGCCGCTGTACACCTCCTACGAGGCAGCGGTCGACGCGTACTTCAAGCTCGACGAACAGCGGTTGCTGCCGCTGCTGTCCGGCGCCGGCAAGCGCGCAGAAGCCGAGGCCGTGATGACCGGCGACTCGTTCAATGCCTTCAACGCAGCGGCGAAGACGCTGGAAGAGCTCGTCAAGTACAACGTCAAGATATCCGACGAGGCTGTTGCTGCCGCGAACGCGACGCAGGCCTCCGCGACGCGGATGCTGCTCATCGCCAGCATTGCCGCGCTGCTGGTCGGCATCTTCGCCGCCTGGCTGATCACGCGCTCGGTCGTCTCGCCGCTGCGTCAGGCAGTCTCGGCCGCCAACGCGATAGCCGCTGGCGACCTGACCACGCACATCGAAGCCCATGGCCGCGACGAAGCGGCGGAACTGATGGTGGCGATGAAGTCGATGACAGGCGTTCTCGAGTCGCTCGTTTCGGCGCAGGCAGAGATGGCTCGGCAGCACCATGAGGGCTGGATCGACCACAAGATCCCGGCTGAAGAGTTCCCGGGCAGTTTCGGCCAGGTGGCCAGCTCGCTGAACGATCTGGTCGCTGCACACCTCGCGGTCAAGTTCCGGATCGTGGAAGTGATCAGTGCGTATGCGAAAGGCGACCTGACCGTCAGGATGGACCGGCTGCCTGGCAAGAAGGCCGAGGTCACGGCGGCGGTGGATGCCGTGCAGTCCAGCCTGGTCTCGATCATCGGCCAGATCAAGGAAGCGACGGACTCGATCAACACGGCGGCGAAGGAGATCGCGCAGGGCAACGCCGACCTGTCGCAGCGCACCGAGGAACAGGCGTCGAGCCTGGAGGAAACCGCCTCGAGCATGGAAGAGCTGACCTCGACGGTGAAGCAGAACAGCGAGAACGCGAAGCAGGCCAACCAGCTGGCGATCGGCGCCTCGGAAGTCGCGGTGCGCGGTGGCGCGGTGGTGGGCGAGGTGGTGCGCACCATGGACGAGATCACCGCGGCGTCGAAGAAGATTTCCGACATCATCAGCGTGATCGATGGCATCGCCTTCCAGACCAACATCCTTGCGCTCAATGCTGCGGTGGAAGCGGCGCGCGCCGGCGAGCAGGGCCGGGGCTTCGCGGTGGTGGCCACCGAGGTGCGCAACCTGGCGCAGCGTTCCGCCGCTGCGGCACGCGAGATCAAGACCTTGATCGGGGACTCGGTGAACAAGGTCGAGACCGGCTCCAAGCTGGTGGGCGAGGCAGGCTCCACGATCCAGGAGGTGGTGCAGCAGGTGAAGCGGGTGACCGACATCATGTCGGAGATCTCCGCCGCCTCGATGGAGCAGAGCTCGGGTATCGAGCAGGTGAACACCGCGGTCACCCAGATGGACGAGGTGACGCAGCAGAACGCCGCGCTGGTCGAGCAGGCTGCGGCCGCGGCCGAATCGCTGCAGGAGCAGGCCGAGTCGCTGGCCGATGCGGTGTCGGTGTTCAGGCTGGATGCCGCCGCGCAGGCGCCGGCGGCTGCAGCGGTGAACCCGGCATGGAATGGCGAGGATAGGCGCGGACCCGACCGTGCGAAGAACGTGGCGCGCCTGAAGCCGTCGGCGGCTGCACCGGTGGAGAAGGCTGCATCAGCGCCGGCCGATGTGCCCGCAGACCGGTCGCCATCGACTCGCCCGGCAAGGGCGGTGAACGCCGATGAGTCGTGGGAAGAATTCTGAGATCGTTACCTGGAGAACCTGTCATGAATGAATCGAACCGATCGACGCCGGCGGTGGCCGGCAACGGAAGCAGCGCGGGGGGCGTCCCGGGGACGAGCGAGTTCCTGACCTTCAAGCTCGGCGCCGAGGAGTACGGCGTGGAGATCCTGAAGGTGCAGGAGATCCGCGGCTATGACGCCGTCACCGCGATCGCGAACACGCCGGATTTCATCAAGGGCGTGATCAACCTGCGCGGGGTGATCGTGCCGATCGTCGACATGCGGATCAAGTTCAACCTCGGGCAGGTCACCTACGACCCGTTCACCGTCGTGATCATCCTGAACATCGCCGATCGCGTGATGGGCATCGTGGTCGACGGCGTCTCTGACGTGCTCGAACTCGATGGCGCGCAGATCCGCCCCGCGCCGGAGTTCGGCGCGGGCCTGGATACCGAGTACATCATCGGGCTGGGCACCGCGGGCGAGCGCATGCTGATCCTGGTGGATATCGAGCGTCTCATGACCAGCAGCGAGATGGCGCTGGTCGACGAGACGGCATCGGTGCACTGATCGCCTCGCCGGACGGAAACCGCACCATGCCCCTTGCAGCACGACTGAACGAACCCGCGGCCGATGCACCGGCTGGCGCGAAGGAGTTCGTGTTCACCCGCGACGATTTCGAGCGCATCCGCCGCCTGATCTACGACCATGCGGGCATCCAGCTCAACCCGGGCAAGATGGAGATGGTGTACAGCCGGCTCGCCCGGCGCCTGCGCGCCAACAACATGGTGCGCTTCAGCGAGTACCTGCGCCTGCTCGAGGGGCCGCGCGGCGCGGAGTGGGAGGCGTTCACCAATGCGCTGACCACCAACCTGACCGCATTCTTCCGGGAGGCGCATCACTTCGATGAACTTGCGAAACTGATCCGGCGCGTCAGCGCCACGCGCGAGGTGTCCCTGTGGTGCTCGGCATCGTCCACCGGCGAGGAGCCGTACTCGATGGCCATGACCGCGGTGGAGGCCTGCGGGAGCACCACGCCGAGGGTGAAGATCGTGGCGAGCGACGTCGATACGGCCGTGCTGGCCAAGGCACAGGCAGGCGTCTACACGATGGATCGTGTCGACCGGCTGGCGCCGGAGCGGCTGCGCCGCTTCTTCCTGCGCGGGTCGGGCGCCAACGAGGGGATGGTGCGGGTTCGCCCGGAGCTGTCCTCGCTGATCCGCTTCCAGCAGGTGAACCTGCTCGACGCGCGCTATCCGGTGACCGGGCCGTTCGACGCGATCTTCTGCCGCAACGTGATGATCTATTTCGACAAGCCGACGCAGTACAAGATCCTGCAGCGCTTCGCGCCGCTGCTTCGGCCGGACGGCCTGCTGTTCGCCGGCCACTCGGAAAACTTCTATCACGCCGCCGACCTGTTCAGGCTGCAGGCGAAGACGGTCTACGAACTGGCCAATCCGCCCGCGGGTGCCGCATGACCCTCGAATCCGCAGATGGTTTCGCCAAGACGCTCTATTTCGACCGGACCTTCGATGCAGAGGCTGCGAAGCTGATGCCGGGGGAGTACTACGTGACCGGCGGCGACATGGTACTGGTGACGGTCCTCGGGTCCTGCGTCTCCGCCTGCATCCGCGACACGCGCACCGGTGTCGGCGGCATGAACCACTTCATGCTGCCGGAGGGCGGCGGTGCCGACGGCGTCGCGAACGCGTCTGCACGCTATGGAACCTTTGCGATGGAAGTGCTGATCAACACCATCCTCAAGCAGGGCGCCCGCCGCGGCAGCCTCGAAGCGAAGGTGTTCGGCGGCGGCAACGTGCTCGAAGGCCTCACCGTCGCCAACGTGGGGCCGCGGAACGCGGCCTTCGTGCGCGAGTTCCTGAAGACCGAAGGCATCCCGGTCAAGGCGGCCGACCTCGAGGACATCTATCCCAGGAAGGTCTATTTCTTCCCGAAGACCGGCCGCGCGATGGTGCGCAAGCTGAAGAGCGCAAACGAGAGCAGCGTGATCGCCCGGGAACGTGAATACAGCCGCCGACTGGTGGCGCAGCCGGCCAGCGGCGCCGTGGAGCTCTTCTGATGAATGCACCGACGATGCGCATGGCCCAGGCTGCCCGGCCTCGTACCAGGGTCGTGGTGATCGATGATTCCGCGCTGATCCGCCGCATACTGACCGAGATCATCAACAACGAGCCCGACATGGAGGTGGTGGCCGCGGCGCCCGATCCACTGGCCGCTCGGGAGCAGATACGGGCGTTGAACCCGGACGTGATCACCCTGGACGTCGAGATGCCGAAGATGGATGGCCTTGCGTTCCTCGAGAAGCTCATGCGGCTCAAGCCCACGCCGGTGGTCATGGTTTCGACATTGACCGAACGCGGTTCCGAGACCACCCTGCGCGCGCTGGAGCTGGGCGCGGTCGATTTCGTGTCGAAGCCAAAGATCGACATCGCCCACGGCATGCAGGAGTACGCCGCCGAGATCACCGACAAGATCCGTGCGGCGTCGGTGGCACGGGTGCGCAGGCTCGCGCCGCCGGCAGCCGATGCGCGCGGTCCGGGCGCCGCACTGCCGGTGCGTCCCGCCTCGGGCTGGTCGACGGAGAAGCTGATCATCGTCGGTGCCTCCACCGGCGGCACCGAGGCGATACGCGAGTTCCTCGAGCCGTTGCCGCCGGACATCCCGGGCATCCTGGTCACCCAGCACATGCCCGAGGCGTTCACGCGCTCCTTTGCGCGGCGACTGGACGGGTTGTGCCGGATAACGGTCAAGGAGGCCGAGAACGGCGAGCGCATCCTGCCCGGGCATGCATACATCGCCCCGGGTCATTCGCATCTGCTGGTCCGACGCAGCGGCGCGAACTACATGACGGAGCTGTCCCAGTCCGCACCGGTGAACCGGCATCGGCCTTCGGTCGACGTGCTGTTCCGATCCGCGGCCATGCATGTCGGACGCAATGCGATCGGCGTCATCCTCACCGGCATGGGCCGCGATGGCGCTGCCGGCATGCGCGAGATGCATGATGCAGGCGCATGGACCGTCGCCCAGGACGAGGAGAGCTGCGTCGTGTTCGGAATGCCGAAGGAAGCGATCAACAGCGGTGGTGTCGACGAGATCCTGCCGCTGAAGTCGATATCGCGTGCCGTCATCGGACAGGTCACCGCCAACGGGGGTCGCCAGAACCGGGTGTAGTCCCGGACACCACGGCTCCGGTCCGCTATGCTGTCCTCTGACCGGTTCGTTCCCTGATCCATCCAGCCATCCGGGCTGCGTCCCGGTCCATTTCTCCAGCCCAACCCCCGCAACAGGAGCCTCATCATGCAGACCCAGGTCAGTGTCATCAACGAGCGCGCCCGAATCGCGTTGTCCGGTCGTTTCGACTTCAACGCCCATCGCACCTTCAAGTCGGCCTATGAAGGCCAGATCAAGTCGGCCGAAGTGTCGGCGATCGAGATCGACCTGGGCAATGTCGAGTACCTCGACAGCGCTGCACTCGGGATGCTGCTTCTGCTGCGCGACCAGGCGAGCAGCGCGCACAAGACGGTGATCCTCACCAACTGCCGTGGCGTGGTGCAGCAGATCCTCGACATTGCGAACTTCAAGAAGCTGTTCACGATCCAGTAGTCAGTAGTCACTGCGATCCGCCCCCGACGAGGCAACCCAGCATGGACCTGAACGTCCCCCCGCCGCTCGCCCTGCGCACCGCCTCCGATGCCATCGCTTCGGCGCGGGTCATCGTGATCGACAGCCGACTCGACGTGCAGGGCAGCCTGCGCGCGCTGCTGGTTGCCGCGGGTGCCAGCCCGGTGGAGGCGTCTGATGTCGACGAAGCCATCGAGATCGCCGATCGTGGCGACGCCGGCCTCGTGCTGTGCGGCATCGCCGACGGAGGCGAGACCCTGCGCGCAATCGCGCAGCGTCGCATCGCCACTCGCCCCTCGAGCCCCTGGGCGCTGGTGGCCGTGCTGCCCGAGCAGGGGGCAAGTCCGTCCGTCATGGAGGAGATCCAGGGCCTGGCCGACGACTTCCTGCAGATGCCGATCAGTCGCGGCTGGCTGGATGCCCGGCTGCGCCTGTACTCGCGGATGAGCGAGTACGTGTTGCGCATGCAGTCGCAGCGCGAGGCTCTGAAGCGATACCAGGACGAGGCCGAGGACGAGCAGCGTATCGCCAGCCACCTGATCTCGCGCCTTGAAGGGCGCGATCCCCTGGCCGAGCGGATGATGCACGCCTGGGTGTCCCCGGCCCACCACCTGAGTGGCGACGTGGTGGCGGTGGCGCGCGCGCCGGACGATCGCATCAACGTCCTGCTTGCGGACGGAACCGGCCACGGGCTGGCCGCCGCGATTTCGGTGCTGCCGGTGAGCGAGGTCTTCCACCGGATGACCGATCGCGGATTCGATATCGCGAGCATCGTCACCGAGATGAACCGCAAGCTGCGAAGCTGTATGCCGGCCGATCGCTTCGTCGCCTGCGTGGTCGCGTCGATCGATATGCGCGAGCGCGTGATCGAGCTCTGGAACGGCGGCTGTCCGCCAGTGATGCTGCTCGGCGGCGACGGCAGCC
This sequence comes from Burkholderiales bacterium, assembly GCA_044340265.1. GTDB lineage: Bacteria > Pseudomonadota > Gammaproteobacteria > Burkholderiales > CAIKXV01 > CAIKXV01. The sequence continues at coordinate 25,949 of JBIITW010000021.1, forward strand.
TGGAACGTGTCTGGCGCTCCCGGCACATGGCGCTGGGCATCCTCGACGGCAAGGATTTCGACAGTTCGGTCGAGCGTTGCGCCTACCGCGAACAGTCGCAGCTGATGGTGGTATCCGACGGCCTGTCCGAAGCGCTGGGCCAGGATGGCAAGCACCGCTTCGGCGACCGGGAACTGCTGGAGGCCGTGCGCGGTCCCTCGGCGCAGCGCCTCGAACGCGTGGTGGGCAGCCTGCACGATTTCACCGGTGGCAGCGTGCTGGAGGATGACGCCTCGATCCTGCTGGTTGACTGCCTGCTCGAGCCACTGGCCGAGCCGGTGGTCGAGGCCCCACCGGTGGCCCCGACCCAGGGTCGGGGGCGCACGTCGCACTGGGCGATCGAGCTGCGGCTGGGCCCGGCACAGCTGCGCAGGATCACGCTGGTGCCATTCATCAGCGGGCTGGTGGAGCAGCTCGGCATTCCGCGCCGGCTGCGCAGCAACGTGTTCTGCGTATTGTCCGAACTGCTGGCCAATGCGCTCGATTACGGCGTGCTGGGCATGGACTCTTCGGTACTTGCGCTGGAGAACGGGCGCGAGCGGTTCCGGGAAGACCGCACGCAGCGTCTGGCCGCCCTCGTGTCGGGCAGCCTCTGGATCAAGGCGGCGGTCGAACCCTCCGGCGATGGCGAGTACCTGCAGGTGGAGATCGAGGACTCCGGTGCAGGCTTCGACATCGAAACCCTGGAGGCCCGCCTCGGGCGGATCAAGGGCTCGGATGCCGTCCGGCGCGGGCGTGGGCTTGAACTGGTGGGCTCGGTGTGCGAGTCGCTGCGCTTCGACCAGAATGGTCGCCGGGTGGTCGCGGTGATCGCATTGTCCCAGGCCACCTGATCGACGCCGGTGTCGAAGCCGCCGCGGCGGGTCGAGTCGACCGCGGGCGGTCCGCGGGTTGCCCGCACTGCCTGTTTTGACTAAAGTGCGCGCCAGTCGAACAGCATGGTGGACCGGAAAATCATGGCGGCACAGCGGATAGACGGCAAGTCACTGGCGGCAGAGGTGCTCGAGGAATGCAGGGCCCGGGTCGAGGCCCTCTCGGCGCGTGGCATTCGCCCGGGGCTGGCGGTGGTGCTCGTCGGGGACAATCCGGCGTCGCGGGCCTATGTGCGCAACAAGGTCAAGGCCTGTGCCACCGTCGGGGTGCATTCCGAGGTGATCGAGATGCCGGCGAACGCCTCCCAGGCAGACGTGCTGGATGTCGTGCACCGCCTCAACGGCGACGCATCCATCCACGGCATCCTGGTGCAGCTGCCGCTGCCGTCGGGGCTGGATGAACCGGCGATCCTGGCCGAGGTGATGGCCGCCAAGGACGTGGACGGTTTCCATACGCTGAACCGTGGCGACCTGCTGAGCGGGCATACCCGCTTTCCGCCGTGCACGCCCGCCGGCATGATGCGCATGCTCGACTCGATCGGGGTGAACCTGACCGGCAAGGATGCGGTGGTGGTCGGGCGCAGCAACACGGTCGGCAAGCCGATGGGACTGCTGCTGCTCGGCCGCGACGCGACGGTGACGCTCTGCACGTCGAAGACCGTCGACCTCGCCGCCCATACCCGACGCGCCGACGTGCTGGTGGTGGCAGTGGGCCGTCCGGGCATCGTCAGCGGCGACATGGTCAAGCCGGGCGCGATCGTGCTGGATGTCGGCATCAATCGCACCGCCGACGGACGGCTGGTCGGCGACATCGACTTCGCGTCGGTGGAGCAGGTGGCAGGCTACGTGACGCCTGTGCCGGGCGGCGTCGGCCCGATGACGGTGGCGATGCTCGTCGTGAATACCATCTCGGCGGCGGGCGGCTAGCGCATCAGCCGGGCGCCGTCGAATGCTGGTTGCCCAGGCGCTCCAGGCAGCGGCTGATCCACTGTGCCGTGAGCTTCTCCTGCACCGAGTTCTGGCGAAGCCTCTCGTTGAGCGCCAGGAAATCGACCTGGTCGAGCGACTGGTCCTGGTTGAAGCATGAAAAGACGTAGGTGATCCGACCCGTCTCGCGGTCGCGATGCGGCTGCAGGCACTGGGCGCAGATCTCCTTCATCATGCACTGCATCGGGGAGTTGATCGACCCCAGTGCGCGGTGTGCGGGCTTGAGGTGCGGCGCCAGCACGCCATGGCGGGCGGCACCCACCGCCGCCATCATCCGGTCGGAGCCGATCGCGATGATGCGATCGACATCGGTGACCGGGATCGACGGCTCGCCCAGGCGGCCTTGCGCATAGGCGGCGATCGCCTCGACGATGTTGGCGCTGATCGTGCGGTCCTGGAGGCGGCCCGGCTGGAAGCCGGGGGCCTCGTCGCAGCACCAGATGACGGTGTCCGCTGCGGCCTCTATCTCTTCCACCTTGTAGCGATCGATCACCTTCTTGTAGCCGGCGAAGTACAGCACCCTGGAGCCGGCCGCGCGCAAGGCCTGCCCGATCGAGAACAGCACCGCGTTGCCGAGGCCGCCGCCGACCAGCATCACCGTCTCGCCGGCCGCGATCTCGGTGGGCTCGCCGGTCGGACCCATCAGCACGATCGGCTCCCCGGGACGCAGCGTCTTGCACAGGTCCGAGGAACCGCCCATCTCGAGCACGATGGTCGAAACCAGTCCGCGCCGGGCATCGACCCAGGCGCCGGTCATCGCCAGGCCTTCCATCGCGAGCCGCGTGCCGTCGATGCGCGCGGCATTCATTTCAAAGTTCTGCAGGCGGTAGAACTGCCCCGGACGGAAGCGGGATGCTGCACGCGGCGCCCTCACCACGACCTCGATGATGTTCGGCGTCAGCCGGTTCACCGCATGCACCGTGGCGCGCAACTCGTCGTTCAGCCGCGCGAGGAAGGCGGTGGCGTCGCCTGCGACCGCCGCTGGCAGGCCGGAGAGCACCCGCGACACGGTGGGATAGCCTTGCTTCGCGGAGCCCATCGCCTTCACCACGTTGCCGAAGTACGACGGGTGCAGGTCTCCGAAGAAGCTGATGAAGCGGCCATCGTCACGCCGGGACATGAAAACGTTCGGCGCCTTCGGCTTGGAGATCGAGCGTTCCGGCCGCACCGGATTTCCCTGTTCGTCGCAGGCGCGGAAGTAGCGTCCGTCGAGCACGAAGGTGTCCGCATCCTCGCGCGCGAGCACCGTGTTCGGGTTGGTGCCCGCGGCGATCAGCACGGTGCGGGCCGGCAGCACGGTGTCGCCGGCCTCGCTCCAACGACCATCATCGTCCAGCGACTGCCGTGTCATGGTGATCGATTCCACATGCTGCCAGTCATCGACATCGATGCGGCGCGGCGACAGCCCCTCGGCGAACACGATGCCTTCCTCGAGCGCCTTGTGCACCTCTTCATGGTTGAGCGTGTACGAAGGTGAATCGACCAGCCGCTTGCGGTAGGCGAGGGTGACCCCACCCCAGCCGGCGATCAGCCCGGCCAGGCGCGGGGCCCGGCCCTGCGTCGCGGCCGCCTGCCGCTCGGCACGGATGGCGTGCGCATGGCCGATGAACTCGGCTGCGATCCCGCGCTCTTCGTCGTTCCAGCGGGCATGCACCGCCGCCTCACCCTGTTCGGCCACCAGCGTCTCGTAGCGGGACAGGAACTTCTCGACCTGCACCGGGTAGTAGGCGAGCGACTCGGTCGCTGTATCGACCGCGGTGAGGCCTCCGCCGATCACCACGACCGGCAGGCGCAGCTGCATGTTGGCGATCGAATCGGCCTTGGCCGCGCCGGTCAGCTGCAGCGCCATCAGGAAGTCCGAGGCGGTGCGCACGCCGCGCGCCAGGCCGTTGGGCATGTCGAGGATGGTCGGTCGGCCGGCGCCGGCGGCCAGCGCGACATGGTCGAAGCCGATGTTGAAGGCGTCCTGCGCGGTCAGCGTGCCGCCGAAGCGCACGCCGCCGAACATCGCGAACTCCGCGCGGCGCTCGAGCACCAGCCGGATCACCTTCAGGAAGTTCTTGTTCCAGCGCACGGTGATGCCGTACTCGGCGACGCCGCCGAAGCCGGCCATCACCCGATCGTCGAGCGATTCGTAGAGATCCCGCACGTCATGCACCGGATCGAACGGCACGCGCCGGCCATGCCCGTCGACACCGGACAGGCGCGGTGGCAGCGGCTCGATCTTGAGGCCGTCGATCCCGGCCACCACGTGGCCGTCGTTCATCAGGTGGTGCGCCAGCGTGAAGCCGGCAGGGCCCAGGCCGACCACCAGCACGCGCCGGCCGGTCGCCGCGCGCGGCAGCGGCCGGCGGATGTCCAGCGGGTTCCAGCGCGTGAGCAGCGAATAGACCTCGAAGCCCCAGGGCAGCTCGAGCACGTCCTTCAGCGTGCGCGTCTCCGATTCGGGAATGTTCACCGGCTCGGTCTTCTGGTAGATGCAGGCCTTCATGCAGTCGTTGCAGATCCGGTGCCCCGTCGCCGGCACCATCGGATTGTCGATCGCGATGATCGCCAGTGCGCCTATCGCATGTCCCAAGGCCTTCACTTCATGGAATTCGGAGATGCGTTCCTCGAGCGGACAACCGGCCAGCGTAACTGCGAAAGGCGATTTCTTGTAGTGCGCGGCAGCGGGCAGGGCGTCGATCTCCGCCGGGTCGCCCTTGAGCTTCTCCTTCAGTCCCTTGGAGCAGGAGTCCTTGCCCTGGTGATGGCACCAGATGCAGTAATGCGCCTGGTCGAGCGCACCCATCAGGTCGGTGCCGGGGTCGGTCAGCGCAAAGCCTTCGCGATGGCGCTGGTGCGATTCGCCGAGCGTGAAGGCAGCATAACCGGCGGAGGTATCCGTCTGCACTGGCACCAGGTGCTGCGGATCGGTCCGATGCGGGGTCTTGAACAGCACGCCGGCGGCATGCCGACGCCGGCCTTCGGGCGTGGTGAGTGCCCAGGCAGCATAGTGCAGCGCCAGCGCCACGCGGTCGGCCGATGCCGGGTCGGCCTGCCAGGCAGTCACATGTCGGGCAAAGGCCGGCTCATCGAACGGTTCGCCGAACCACTCCTGCAGCGTGGCCGCGGCAACGGCCGGGTCGAAGCCGGCGAGTGCTTCGGGCTTGACCTTCGTCGCGGCCTGTCGCTGGACGAACTGGCGCTTGCACTCGTAGAGCGGCGCCAGGGCGCTGTGGCGGGCGGAGAGCGCACGGACTTCATCGCCGATGCCGAACAGTCCCCCGATGAAGTCGTCGAGCCACGGAGACAATTCGATCAGCAGCGCCGCTTCGGCCGCTGCATCGATCGCCTCGGGCGCGGCGCGAGCGCAGCGCAGCCGGGCACCGAGGCCGGCGTCCGCGGCATCGAGCCATTGCAGGAAGGCGGCATCCAGCGCGGCCAGTCCATCGGGTTGATAGAGTTGTTCGAAGCGGAGCCCGTGGGCGAGAGAGAGCATCGGAGTGCAGTCGCAGTTACAGTTGCAGTTGCAGGATCGGTAGTCGGCTGTCGGTTGTCGTTTGTCGGATGGCGGATGAAACGGCACCGAGCCTCAATGATAGTGCGGTTCGGCTCCACGCGGCCCTTGCCGCGCGCGGTTGGCCAGGGTTCGTCGGGTTGCGCTGGCTCGCTGGCGGGCGCTGCGCGGGCGCGGTAAGCTCCGCCGCCGATGCATCGTGTAGCTATCCTTGCCCGAATGGCCTCCCACCATGCCTCCTGCCGATATGTCCAGCCCTGAGTCGATCAACCCTGGCGTGGCATTTTGCCTGTCCGGTGGGGGTTACCGTGCCGTGCTTTTCAACGGCGGTGCCGTGCTGCGACTGGCCGAGGCCGGACTGCTTGGATCGGTGACCCGCCTGTGCGGCGTCTCCGGTGGCGCGATCATCGCCGGGCTGCTTGCGGTGCACTGGCCGCGTCTGTCTGCAGACAGGTTCTCGCCGACGGCGGTCCGACGCGAGATCCTGGCGCCGTTGCGTGCGCTGACTGCCCGTACGCTCGACGGCCGCTCGGTGGTCGGTGGGTTGCTGTTCCCGCGATCGCTGACCGAATGGATATCGCACAATTTCGATCGCGAGCTCTATCATGGAGTGCAGTTCGGCGACCTGCCGGCGATACCCAGGCTGTCCATCGGGGCGAGCCAGTTGAACGCCGGCACGCGCGTCGTGTTCAGCAACGAGGCGCGCAGCCGCGCCGGGGTGATCTCGATCGGCGACCCCAGCTACCCGGTGACCGACGCCGTATGTGCGTCGATCGCCATGCCGCCTGCGTTCCCGGCGCTGCGCGTCAGCGAGAACGACCTCGACGGTGAAGCCCGCGGCATGCAGCTGGCCGACGGCATGCTGTGCGATCCGCTTGCGCTGGCCGACGCGAACGACTGCCGGACGCTGTGGGTGAGCGACGGCGGCGGTGCGCTGGTGGAGGACGCGTCGATCGATGGCAAGGTCGACCAGGCGGCGCGGGCGATCGAGATCCTGCAGGATGCACTGCGGCTGTCACCCAAGCATGCACTGCTGTCGAGCTTCCAGGGTGGCCGCCATGCCGGTGCCTACTGGTCGCTGCGCGCAGCCACGTCCGACTACCCGGCCGACACCTGCCTGGTGTGTCCGCCGGCCCGAGCGGCAGAGCTGGCCGCGTTGCCCACGCGCTTCGCTGCGATGGACGAAGACACGCAGGAGCGGCTGGTCAACTGGGGCTATGCGATCTGTGACATCGCCCTTCGCTCGTGGTTCGACGCCGCATTGCCGCGGCCATCGGAGTTTCCGTACCGCGACCGCGGCCTCTGAGCGGCCGCGGCAGGACGACTTCGTTCAGCCTGCCGCGTACACCGCGCGCGCGACATCGACACCGGCGCCCCGCGTGAAGCGATGGTGTTCACCGGCCAGCACCGCTTCGAGCGCGGCCAGGGTGCCGAGTACCGCGTCGCGGCGCGCGTTGTAGCCCATCGCCCCGATGCGCCAGATGCGCCCATGCAGCGGGCCGAACGAGGTGCCGATCTCGATGTTGAACTCGTCCAGCATGGCCGTGCGCACGCGGTCGCCGTTCACGCCCTCGGGAATCCACACGCCGGTGACATTGGGCATCTTGTTCGCCTTGTCGCCGAAGACCTTCAGGTTCATCGCCTCGAGCGCGCTGACGATTGCGCGGCTGGCCAGTGCATGGCGGGCATACACCGCTGCATGTCCTTCCTGCAGGAAGATGCGCGCGCACTCGCGCGCGGCGTAGAGCATCGTGGTGGCTTCCGTGTGATGGTTCAGCGCCCGCTCGCTCCAGTAGTCGATGATCATCGCCAGGTCGAAGTAGTTCGACGAGATGATCCGTCCCGCGCCCGGCTGGTAGCCGGCCGGGCGCAGGCCTTCCTCGACATGGCGGCGGCGCATGATCACTTCGCACAGCGCATCGGACAGCGTGATCGGTGCGATGCCCGACGGTCCGGCGAGGCACTTCTGCAGCGCGCCCGTCACGCAGTCGATCTGCCATTCATCGACCGGCAACGGTGTCCCGCAGAGGGACGCGGTCGCATCGACCTGCAGCATCACGCCATGC